>NZ_JBSFSO010000061.1:0-34425 GCF_053589795.1 Micromonospora sp. NPDC003241
GACCATCAGTGAAGAAGTTGTCGTCGACAGACTCCACCGGCAGATTGAAATGCTGCATCACACCGGGCAGGTCACAGAAACGAACGTCGACGAACGTCACGTCCTCGGTCGCCAGATAGCGCGGAAGCTCCTGGGGATCGGTGAACACGGAGCCCTCCCTCGTCCGGACATCGGCCAGCTCGGCGGTCTGACCTGCGCGGTCGGCGAGCCATGACCTGACGGTACGACGACGCGCCGCTTCGCGTCGGCCATCCGCCCGGCTTCGCTGTGGCCCGATCACGACGTCGCCGAGCCCGTCAGCGGCGGCGACGTCGTCGGCCGGAGCGCGACGCGGATCGGATCCGGCCGTTGGCGGCGAGGACGCCGCCGAGCCGGCGCGCCCGGCGGCTCAGACCCGAGTGGCGCGCGGCACGGCGGCCGGGGGCCGGCGGCGCGGGTACGGGGCGTCCGGCAGACCCAGCAGGGCGGTGATCGCCCGCCCGCAGCGCCGGGCCGCGTGGCCGTCGCCGAAGGCCAGGCTCTCCGTGCTCGGCGTCGGGTGGTCGAGCCGGTCCCGCACCGCGCGGACGATCCGGTCGGGGTCGGTGCCGACCAGGTCACCCAGGCGTTGCGCGACGATCTCCGGCCGTTCGGTCGCGGCCCGGGTCACCACGACGGGTACGCCGAGACTGGCGGCCTCCTCCTGCAGGCCGCCGGAGTCGGTGACGACCACCCGGGCGGCGCGGAGCAGACCGATCATGTCGGGGTAGGGGAGCGGGTGCAGCAGGCGGACGTTCGACGCACCCTCGACCCCGGTCCGGACCTGTGCGGCCAGGCGTGGGTTCGGATGGGTGATGAGCGCCAGCTCGACGTCGGAGTGTGTCGCGGTGACCCGGGTCAGCGCGCGCAGCACCCGGCTGATCCCGGTGCCCCAGTTCTCCCGTCGGTGCGCGGTCGCCACGATCAGTCGGCGACGCGGGTCCACCCAGGACGGTACGCGGGCCAGGCCCTCCCGCAGCAGCGTGTGCACCGCGTCCACCACGGTGTTGCCGGTGACCACGACGCGGTCGGCGGGTACGCCCTCGGCCAGCAGGTTGTCCCGTGCGGTGGTGGTCGGGGCCAGGTGCAGCGCGGCGATCCGGGCGAGCATGGCCCGGTTGGCCTCCTCGGGGAAGGGCTGTGTGAGGTCGTGGCTGCGCAGGCCGGCTTCCAGATGGATCACCGGTATCCGGTTCCAGAAGGCCACGAGCCCGCCGACCAGCGCGGTGGTGGTGTCCCCGTGCACCACCACCGCGTCCGGCCGGTGGAAGGAGAACAGACCCTCCACGGCGGTGCTCAACCCGGCGGCGAGTTCGGCGAGCGTGCCGGTGTCCCGGGCGACGCTCAGGGTGGTGTCGGCGTGGAGCCGGAACGGCGCCAACGCCTCGTCCACCCGGCCGGGTTGCTGGCCGGTGTCGACCACCGTCACCGCCAGGCGTGGGTCGTGACAGAGCAGGCGCACCACTGGCGCGATCTTGACACCCTCGGGACGGGTACCGGCCAGAACCATGATCTGGCGGAGCGCCACTCTGTCACGACCCATTGGTCAGCTCCGGCGCGCGGCGCGGTGACGGCGCAGGAAGAAGCCGCCGGCGCCGGCGACGACCGCGCCGAGACCGAGGGCGACCGGAGCGCCGGCCAGCGGGATCACCGGAATGGGCGGTGCCACGGCGTTGACGCCGCAGCTGGACGAACCGATGACCACCGAGGCGAGCGCGCCGCCCAGGGCGGACAGGTCCAGGGCGGTGACCGTCAGTTGCCCGGTCGCCGAGCTGGTCTGCCCGTTCAGGGTCAGGTTCAGCAGCCCCGGAACGCTCAACCCGGTGTTGGGCGCCGGGTTGGCGGGCAGGCTGAGCAGCGTCGTCGGGATGCCCAGCAGGGTCGAGACGATGCGTGCGTTCACCAGGGTCGCCGAGCCGGTCGCCGACGGGCTGCTGGTCGCGGTGCACTCGGAGTAGATGGCGTCCGCGACGAGGCTGATCGAGGCGAGGCCGTTGGTACCCAGCGTGAGCGTCACCTCGGAGCCGGGGGTCACGATGCACGAGCCGCCGGTCCCGATGGTGATGGCACCACCGGCGCCGAGCACGCCGGCACAGGCGGCGGACGTGCCGTCGTTGTAGGCGCGGACGGACTGCCCGAGCACACCGGCGGTGATGACCGTCTGACCGCCGAGCACCGCCAGCGGCGGGCTCGTGTTGCCCGAGATCGACTCGGTGGTGCCGTCGTTGGTGGCGCTCGCGGTGCCGGAGCTCGCCAGGCCACCTCCGACGAGGCTGATCTGCAGTGCCGAGGCGCTGGACTGCGAGGTGTCGGCCATCGCTGGTGACGCGACGGCCAGGGCCATCACCAGACCGCCGGCGATCGCCGTCGCAGCCCGGGCGACGCCGGACCTTACCTTGTGCATGTGAGATCTCTCTTTCTGTACCTGACGGTGACGTCGGGGCGGTCGAGCGGGGTGGGCTGCACCGGGGGTTGCGGCACGGAGACCGTGCCGCGCGGGCGGTAGTGCGGGCGCCGAACGGTGGCGATGCCGCTCACCGCAGCGGTGCCGGGGACAGCGGCGGTGCCGGGGACAGTGGCGGTGCCGGGGACAGTGGCGGTGCCGGGCACGGTGGCCCTGCCCGTCACGGTGGCCCTGCCGGTGGTCGTGGCCGTGGCGGTGGCCGTAGGGGTGCAGGTGGCCGTAGGGGCGCCGGTGGTGGTGACGGGTGCCGGTGGGGTGGGCACGTCGTCGGTGGTCGGAGTCTGATCGGCGTTCCGGGCGGTCTTCTGCCACTCCGAGCGGGAGGTGAGCATCCGGGCGAAGGCGAACCAGACGGCCACCGACTGGACGTAGCTGTAGATCCAGTGGCTGACCCCGAGGCCGATCGCGGCGGAGACGGACAGGTGTGGTTCGGAGCGGTTGCGGTAGACCAGACCCCAGATCGCGAAGGGCAGGACCCCGAAGACCACGATCAGCGGCAGTACGCCCCACCCACCCGACGTCCACCAGCCGGTCAGGCCGCCCGGCGTGCGCGACACGTACCAGCCGAGGACGGCGAGGCAGCCGAGATAGACCGGGGTGCCGAGGAGTTGGAACCACGGTGCCGCGAGGAAGTGGGCGATCTCCAGGGTGGCCGAGTTGCTGATCCGCCGCGACTGGAGGATGGCGGCGAGATAGCGACCGCACTGCATCGAGCCCTGGGCCCACCGGGTCCGTTGGCGGATCAGGGGCCGGATCCTGGTCAGCGCCTCCTGGGCGACCCAGCTCTCCGCGCAGTACTCGGTGCGGCTGCCCTGGAGCAGGATGTGCAGGCCGAGTTCGAAGTCCTCCAGCAGGGCGCCGTGCCAGGGCGTGCCGTGTTCGGCGGCGAGCTGCTTGAGCAGCGACACCCGGGTGAACTGGCCGTTGCCGCCCATCGCCACGCTCGCGGTGTAGCGACGCAGCGACTGCATCGCGGCGATCGGCGCCCGGAACTCCATGTCCTGCAGGCGGACCAGCAGCCGGGCCAGCCGGCCCAGTCCGGTGGTCGGCCGGGCGCACTGGATCATGCGGACCTCGACCTGCACGGCGGCGACGGTGGCGGTGCCGAAGTAGCGCGGGCCGGCGAGCGCGGAACGGCAGCGGGGGTCCAGGTAACTGTCGGCGTCGAGGACCCCGAGGATGATCCGCTCCGGGTCGGCGTCCGCCGGCAGGTGCCGTTCGATCGTCTGCCACGCGGCGTTCAGCGCGGCTCCCTTGCCCTGGACGGCGTCGGGCAGCCGGCGGGAGATGACGCGGATCCGGGGATCGGCGGCGAAGGTGTGCAGGACCGCGTCGGTGCCGTCGTCGGACGCGTCGTCGACGCACCAGACGGTGACGTCCGGCAGGTCACGCAGCAACCGGTGCAGGGTGTCGGCGATGACGCTGGCCTCGTTGCGGCACGGGATGACGATGTGCCAGTCGAAGCCGGTGTGGTCGCCGCCGTGCGAGCGCTGGGTCCGCAGGTGCAGCACCAGGATGCTCAGCACGTACGCGCAGAAGTAGACGCAGAGCAGGAACGCCGCCGTGTTCAGGACGGCCAGGGACTGGATCTCAACGGGCACCTGCGGACCTCCGTACCCGGCCGCCGCGCCCCACCAGGAAGAGGAAGACGATGGCGACGGCGATCAGCCCGACGGTGCTGATCGCCGAGCCGATCAGGACGTGGCTGCGCTGGTAGCCGACCTCGAATCCCCACAGCCGCATCGACGCGACGACGGCGGCGAGGCGCATCTGGTTGACCACCACGAGCAGCCCGACGGCCAGCGCCACCGCGACCAGACCTCGGGCCAGGGTCACCCGCCGGAAGCCGACCAGCAACGCGGCCAGCACGAACGGCGGGATCAACAACAGCGCCACCGAGCACCCGGTGGAGACCAGGAAGCCGACCCAGCGCTGGTCCAGCGGGAAGATGACGGCCGCGCCGATGGAGTCGGTGTCGGCCAGCCCGATCGCGGCGACGAGCCGCGCGTTCAACCACGCCTCGACCACCGCCACGTCGTGCCACCGCTTCAGCAGCAGGGCGCCCAGGGCCACGCCGCAGACCGCGCCGAGCGATGCCTGCAACCAGCTCGCCACGGTGGACCGGGTGGTCGGCTTCTCGCTCATCTGGGCCGGCTCACGAAGGTGGCGAGCCACAGGGCGGCACCGAGCAGGATCAGTCCGATCCCCACGAGCAGCCAGGACTGAATCGCCACCCCGGTCGTCGCGAGCCCTCCGCCGATTGCCGGACCTTTCGTCGGGTACATCCGCCCTCACCTCTCCGTTGGAACGCTGCCCCTAAGCGGGCCAACGCGAACATATCGGACACAGGAGTACGGAGCGGATTTTCCTTCAACGTGACGGAAGTTCGCGACCGGGCCGGGCCGGCGGGGGTGCGCGAAGCGGCCCCGTCACGCGGCTGCGTCGAGGCAACGCGTAGCGCCCGGCCACCGGCCTGCCCGTCGGGCCGCGCGAACGCGAGCCGACCGGCCCGGCCGGGTGCCGGGCGCTACGAGGTGACGGAGGTCGGTGGGGTGGTGCGGTGGATCAGTGGCCGACGCCCACCGGCTGGCCCTGCCGCGGCTGGTAGGTGCGCTGGGCGCCGCCGGTGCGCCGCCGTCGGGCCTCCCGCACGGTCAACTGCACCCCCTCGGTCAGCCCGATGGTCGGACGCCAGCCCAGTTGGGCGAGGGCCTTGCTGCTGTCCAGCGCCATCCGGCGTACCTCCTGAGGGTGCGGGTGCGGCGCGTAGTGCGGGTCGCAATCCACCCCGACCACCGAGCACACCAGATCGAAGAGGTCATTGACGCTGGTCTCCCGGCCGGTCGCGATGTTGAGCAGCCCGGCGCCCGGATAGTGGCAGGCGCGGGCCACCGCGTCGGCCACGTCCGCGATGTGCACGTAGTCGCGGGTCTGCTCGCCGTCGCCGTAGATGGTGGGCGGATGGCCGTTCAGCAGCGCCTCGGTCATCAGGGCCACCACGCTGGTGCCGCCACCGGACGGGCGTGGGCCGTAGACGTTGCCGAAGGCCAGTGCGGTGTACGCCATCCCGTGCTCACGCCGGTACCAGTCCAGGTAGCAGACCCCGACCGCCTTGCTGATGCCGTACGGGCTGGTGGCCGCCAGTGGGCGGTCCTCCCGGATCGGCAGCGCGTCCGAGGAGACGGTGCCGTAGATCGCGCTGCTCGCCGCGTGCACGAACAGCCGGACTCCGCTCTGGGCGCAGGCGTCCAGCACGTTGATCGTGCCGAAGGTGTTCACGTCGGCGTCGAACAGTGGCGACTCCCGGGCGGCCTGGAGGCTGCCCTGGCCGGCGAGGTGCACCACCACCTCGGGCTTCCATTCGTGGATCACGTCGACTGCCTCGGCGGTGCGGATGTCACCCCGCAGGACATCCGACTGCGACAGCCCGCCGTACGCGGCGTCGGCGAGGTTCTCGACCCGACCGGTCGAGAAGTCGTCGAGCACTTTGACGTGGATGCCCATCAGCATCAGGCGTGCGACGACGTGACTTCCGATGAATCCGGCTCCACCGGTCACCAGTACGCGATTGGGAACCGAGCTGCCTTGCGCGGATGGCTCGGCTCCGTTCGGCGGAACTTCCATCGTGAACTCCTTGGCGACGGGGTGGTCAGTTCTGTGGGCATCGGCGGTGTGACCAGCCAATTCCCTGCTGTGATTAGGAGCATTCTGGCATATAAGCCTCAAAGAGATGCCCATTACCATAAACGAAAAAGCTTTGTTTTGCGGCAAATGAACTGTTTATGCCGCTGAATCGTTCATAGTGCTGTCGAGGGCATTCAGGGGAGCGCGCTACCGCGTGGCGAGGAGGCAAGCCACATGGAGAAACCGTCGGTCGCCGTACCGTTCGACGAGAATCTGCGAACGGTGGCCCCGGAGCCGGTACGCCGACACGGCCGTGAGTTCCTGCTCAACGGTCACCGGCGCGGCTCGGGACAGCAGACGGCGGTACCGGCACGCGGTCGCGTCCGTGCGTTGGTGATCGAACCGGTGGAGACCCCCGCGCGTCCGGACCGGCTCAACGACGAGTTCGACGTCGTCCTCCGGCTGCCCGTACCCGCCGACGTCGAGCAGCTCACCGCGGTGCTCCGACGCCTGCGGCCCAAGCTGTTGCTGCTCAAGAACTCGCTGGACAGCATCGACGAGCCGATCGTGGCCGCCTGCCAGCAACTGGACGTGGAGATCCTGGTGCTGGCGCGGCCGGTCTACGGACTGCTGCCCACGCCCAGCCTCCGGCGTTTCGGCGGGCTGCCCTGGATCCGGCTCCGGTCGGGACCACACCGTCGCACCGGCGAACGCGTCAAGCGTTACCTCGACCTCGGCGTCATCGCGCTCAGCGCGATCCTGGTGCTCCCGCTGATCCTCGCCATCACCGTGGTCGTGTCCTTCACCGGACCGCCGTTCTATCGCCAGCAACGCGTCGGCGCGGGTGGACGACTGTTCTCCATGGTCAAGTTCCGCACCATGCGACCCGGGGCGGAACGCGAGACCGGGCCGGTGCTCGCCCAACCGGACGACCCCCGGATCACCCGCGTCGGCCGCCTGCTGCGGCGGAGCCGGCTGGACGAACTCCCGCAACTGTGGAACGTCGTACGCGGGGACATGAGCCTGGTGGGTCCCCGTCCGGAGCGGCCCGAGTTCATCGCCGAGTGCCGGCAGCTGCCGCACTACGACCTGCGCCACCTGGTCCGGCCCGGACTCACCGGGCTCGCCCAGCTCACCGGTGGCTACGCCGCCACGGTCGAGGAGAAGCTGCGCTGCGACCTGCTCTACCTCAACTGCCGATCGCTGCGGGTGGACCTGACCCTGCTGGCGCTGACCGCCCTGGAGCTGATCCGGGGATTCCCCCGTGGCTAGCCCCACCGGCACGGTCGGCGCGCGGCTGACCCGCAACACGCTGAGCATGCTGGGCGCCCGGATCGTCATGGCGCTGGCCGGCCTGGTCTCGCTGCCCGTCGTCTATCAGCACCTCGGGCCGGAGGCGTTCGGCGTCTGGGTGCTGCTGACCGGGCTGCTCGCCATCGCCGCCCTGTTCGACCTCGGGCTCGGCTCCGCGCTGGTCCGGGAGGTGGCGTCGGCGGAGACCGAGGCCGGTGGCGCCGACGTCCTGCGTCGACTGCTCGGTCTCGGGCTGACCTGGGGGCTCGTGCTGGGCGGGCTCACCTTCGCCGCCCTCGCCGCCGGCTGGCCGTGGATCGCCCACCTGCTGCGGCTCGGCGAGCTGACCCGCGACGCGTGGCACGCCACCGGGTGGCTGCTGCTCGGCGTGGTGGCCGGCGGGGTGGAACTGCCCTGGCGCGCGGTCCTCGAAGGCGTCCAGCGCTACGGCGCACTCGCCCTGGTGAACGCGGTGACAGCGGTCCTCGGCGCGGTGCTCACGATCGCGGTGGTCCGGCTCGGCGGCGGACTGGTCGCGCTCGCCGCAGCCGCCGCCTCCACCGGCGCGATCCGCACGATCCTGCTCGCCGCCGCGGCGTACCACCGGCACCGCGACCTGACGCCCCGCTGGGGCCGGCTGCCCGGACCCGACCTGCGCCGGGTCGGCGGGTACGGCCTGCGGGTCCAGGTCTCCAGCGGCGCCGCCGCGGTCAACGTGGAACTCGACCGGCTGGTGCTCGGCGGGTTCTTCGGCCCGGCGGTCGCCGGTGACGCCGACCTCGGCACCCGCCTGCTCAACCTGCTGCGCCTGCCGCCCGGCTTCGCGTTGCTGGTGCTCTTCCCCGCCGCGGTGCGGCGTTCGGTCACCGGCGGGCGGGCCTGGCTCGACGCCTTCTACCTGACCACGGTGCGGCACTTGGCCGTGTTCCTCGCCCCGGCGGCGGCGGCGCTGATGGTCAGCGCCGACCCGCTGGTGCGGCTCTGGCTCGGAAACCCGGTCTCCTGGGCCGGGGCGACCATCGCCATCCTGGCGCCGGCGTACGCCCTCAACCTGATCATGGGTGCGGCCACCATCGTCGCCCGGGTCGAGGGTCGGCCCGGTCTCGAGACCCGCTACGTGCTGCTGTCGGTCGCCCTCAACGTGGCGCTGACCGTACCGCTGCTGATGCTCGCCGGACCGCTCGGCGTGCCGACCGCGACGGCGCTGGCGGTGGTGCTCGCCACCGGGTACTTCCTGGCCCACTTCCACCGGGCCACGGCGCGTCCGATCCGGCCGGTGCTGCGCACGCTCTGGACGCCGATCGCCGCCGCCGTCGTAGCGGGCCTCGTCACGGCCGCCCTGGTCGGATCCCTGCCGGACGGCCCGGGACGGCTCGGGGCGGCGCTCGCCGTGACCACCCGCGCGGGCCTGACGCTGACGCTCGCCGCCGCGCTGCTCGTCGGATGCGGATACCTCAGCACCGACGAGCGGGCCCGGCTGCGGTCGTTGGCCCGGCGGGCCCGCACGCTGACCCCGGGAGTACGCCGATGAGCCTCGACGTCCGCCCCACCGCCTGCCTCACCTGCGGCGACGGCCAACCGCACCGGGGCGACCTCGGCGGCATCGTGCGCCGCTGCACCGGTTGCGGGCTCGGCTGGACCGTGCCCGACCCGCACGCCGCCCCGGCCCGCTACGACCTGGACTACTTCACCGGCGGTGGTTACGAGGACTACTTCCTGACCGCGCCCCGCCGGTTCGAGGCGGGGCGGCGGTTGCGGTGGTTGTCGTCGGTGGTGCGGCCGTCGGTGTTGGTGGAGGCGGGGTGTGCGGGGGGTTATTTCCTGGAGGCGGCGCGGGGTGCCGGTTTCACGGTGACCGGGGTGGAGGTGTCGCGGGTGGCGGCGGCGTTTGCCGTGGATCACCTGGGTGTGCCGGTGCGGCAGGGGTATTTCGAGCAGGTCGCGCCGTCGTTGCGGGCGGATGTGGTGTGTGCGTGGCATGTGTTGGAGCACGTGGACGATCCGCGTCGGTTTCTTCAGGCGGCGCGGGACGTGTTGACGCCGGGTGGGTGGCTGGCGTTGGAGGTGCCCAACATCGCCTCACCCGCCGCGACCCGTCTCGGCCACCGCTGGCCCGGCCTGCAACCGGAGTACCACCCCTGGCACTTCACCCCGACCTCGTTGACCCGACTGCTGACCGCCACCGGCTTCGAGGTGGTCCGGCAGGACACCACGGTCTTCCGGTTCTACATGCCCGTCGCATACCGGATGCGACACGCGCGGCGGCTGCTGCCGCCGGACCTGATCAACCTGCGCTCGCCCCGCCTGACCCATCGGTGGCGGGGAGACCTCCTGCGGGTGATCGCCCGCAGACCGCGAGACGGACGGAACGGCTGATGAAGCTCAGAGACGACGAACTGACCACCTGCGCGCTGTGCGGCCGGGACGGCCGGGCCGCCCCGGCGCTGGACGGCGTGCTGCGCCGCTGCACCGACTGCGGCTTCCTGTGGACCGCCGGCCCCGCCGTGCCCCCCGACGAGCTGTACGACGAGGCGTACTACCTGACCGACGGCTACCAGGACTACTTCGCGTCCAGCCGGCAGCGCCGGTTCGAGGCGGGGCGGCGGTTGCGGTGGTTGTCGTCGGTGGTGCGGCCGTCGGTGTTGGTGGAGGCGGGGTGTGCGGGGGGTTATTTCCTGGAGGCGGCGCGGGGTGCCGGTTTCACGGTGACCGGGGTGGAGGTGTCGCGGGTGGCGGCGGCGTTTGCCGTGGATCACCTGGGTGTGCCGGTGCGGCAGGGGTATTTCGAGCAGGTCGCGCCGTCGTTGCGGGCGGATGTGGTGTGTGCGTGGCATGTGTTGGAGCACGTGGACGATCCGCGTCGGTTTCTTCAGGCGGCGCGGGACGTGTTGACGCCGGGTGGGTGGCTGGCGTTGGAGGTGCCCAACATCGCCTCGGCCGCCGCCAACCGCCTCGGTCACCAGTGGCCGGCGGTGGCGCCCGAGTACCACCGCTGGCACTTCACCCCGGCCACGCTGACCCGGATGCTCCGCCAGACCGGCTTCGAGGTCGTCTCGTACGACACCATCTTCTCCCGGTTCTACTGGCGACCGATGGCGCGCCTGCGGCAGGCGCGGGACCTGCTGGTCGCCGACGTCGCCGCCAGCCGCTCACCCCGGATGCGCCACCCGCTCCTCGGCGACCTGCTGCGCGTCTTCGCCCGCCCCGACGGCACGGGGGTGACCCGATGAGCCCCGAGCACCAGGACGCGCCGCCGTCACTGTCCATCCTGCTGACCAGCTGGAACACCCGGGAGCAGACCCGACAGTGTCTGGAGTCGCTGGCCGCGACCGTGCCACCCGACCTCGACTACGAGGTGGTGGCGGTGGACAACGCCTCCCGCGACGGTTCGGCCGACCTGCTCGCCCGGTCGCCCCGCGTACGCCTGATCCGCAACGCCCGCAACGTCGGCTTCGCCGCCGCCGTCAACCAGGCGTACCGGAAGGCGCGCGGTGACCTGGTCCTGCTGCTCAACAGCGACGTCGCCTTCCACCCCGGCGCACTGTCGACAATGGTGTCGTTCCTGCGCGACCGGCCCGAGGCGGCCGGCGTCAGCCCGCTCTACCTCAACCCCGACGGCACCTTCCAACAGCACTACGTGCAGCAGCCCAGCTTCCCGGCGTCGCTGGCCCTGGTCACCGCGCTGCGTCGGGTCCCCGGGTTCCGGCAGGCGCTGCACACCTTCCAGATGCGCGGCCAGGACTTCAGCCGTCCCCGCCGGTTGGCCTCGGGCAGTTGCATGCTGCTGCGCCGTTCGGCGCTGCCCGCGCACCACATCTTCGACGAGCGGTTCCCGGTCTATTGGAACGACGCCATCCTCGCCCGGCAGCTCGACCGGGCCGGCCAACAGTTGTGGATGATCCCGGACGCCGTGGTGACCCACGTCCGGGGCGCCTCCTGTCGGCTGCTCGGCCCGGCCATCCGCTTCCGTCACCTGCTCGGCAGCCTCGTCGGTTACCTGCGGCTGACCCAACCCGGTCACCGGGTCGCGCTGTTCCGGCTGGTCGTCCTGATCGACCACGCGGTCAAGCGGATCTGCGGACGCAACGTCCAGCTCACCCTCGCCGACCTGCGGGCCGCCCTGCGGGGCGACGTCGGCCCGCTGCCCGACGGCGACATCCGGGACTGGCTGATCGTGTTCACCCGGACCCCCTCCACGCCGGAGGCCGACCAGGCGGTGATCACCGAGTCGCTGCTCGACGACCCGGACCGGCGTCTGCTGCTGGTCGACCCGCCGGCACCCCGCCCACGCTGGCGCAGCCGGATCACCCCCATCGACGACACCGCCTGGCACCTCACCCCGCCCACCCCGCTGCCCTTCGGCGCTCGGCTGCGGACCGCCGACACGGTCAACCGGCGCTTCGCCGCCGCCGCCGTCCGGCGCTGGCTGGACCGCCAGGCCGGTGCCCGGCTGCTCCGGCTCGACGACGACACCGCCCGACCGGTGCTCGGCCGCGTCGGCGAGGACGAGGTGCTGCCGGCCGTCCGCCGGGTGCCGGTCAGACAGCGGGCCGGCCATGACTGACCTGGGCAGCCGGGAATCCCGGACCGCCCCGCCCGACGCGACGGGGACCGCCGCCGACTGGGTGGTCTACTTCAGCGCCACCCCCTGGCACGGCGGCGCACACCGGCAGCACGCCCTGGCCCGGCAGCTCGCCACCGGATACCGGGTGCTGTTCGTCGACCCGCCGGGGCTCCGGGTCCGTACCGGCACCACCGTGCGCCGGGTCGAGCCCGCCGTCTGGCACGCCGTGGCACCCACCCCGGCCCCGTTCGGCCGGCACCTGCCGGCGGCCAACGCGGTCAACCGGCGGGTGGCGGTGGCCGCGCTACGGCGCTGGCTGCGCCACGACCCGGCGGGCGTACGGCTGGTCTGGCTGGACGAGGACCTGGCCGCGCCCTGCGCCGACCGGCTCGACGCCGACGCCGTGGTCTACGACGCGACCGACCTGGACTGGACCTTCACCCGCCGGTGGAACCGACGCCACCTGCGCCGCGGCCTCGACCGGGCGGTCGCCGCCGCCGACCTGGTGCTGGCCTCCTCGGCCGCGCTACCGACCCGGATGCCGACCGGCCGGCACGCGCCGGTGGTGCTGCCCAACGCCTGCGACCCGGAGCACTTCGCCCCGCAGGGACCGACCGCGCCCCGCCCGGTCGCGCCGTCCCGACCGCTGATCGGATACTGCGGCGCCGTCGACACCCGGGCCTTCGACGCAGACCTGGTCGCCACCGTCGCCCGGGCCCACCCCGACTGGACGTTCCTGCTGATCGGCCCGAGCACCCCCGCCGGCCGGGCACCCCTGGCCGGGCTGGCCAACGTGCTGCTCACCGGCCCCATCCCGTACGCCGACCTGCCGGCGACGCTGCGCGCCTGCGACGTGACGGTGATCCCGTACCGGATCGGCGGACTGGTGGACTACGTGCACCCGAAGAAGTGCTACGAGTACCTGGCGCTCGGCAAGCCGGTGGTCGCGACACCACTGCCGGCGCTGAGCACGTTGACCGAGGTGGTCCGCCTCGCCGCCGGGCCCGACGCCTTCGCCGCCGCGATCGCCGCCGCGCTGACCGAGGCGACCGCCCCGGACCAGGTCGCCCGCCGCCGCGCGGTGGCCACCGCGAACAGCTGGACCGCCCGGGGAGAGCACCTGCACCGACTGCTCGCGGGGCTGGCCCGGTGAACCGGGTCGTGGTCGGGGCGGGCGTCGCCACCGCCGGTGCCGCGCTCGGCACCGCCGTCTCGATGGCCACCATGCTGCCCGGGATCATCGCGGTGGCCGCCACCGGCGCGCTGGTGTTCCTCGCCGTCTTCCTGCTCTGGCCATGGACCGTGCTGCCGGTCGGGATCGTCGGCGGTGCGGTGGCCGGCAGCCTGGTCGGCGGGGGAGACGTCCGCACGTACGTGGCCGCGCACCTGCTGCTGCTGGCCGTCGGCGCGACCGCCCTGCTGATCCGCTACGCCCTCGGCGTCGGCCGGGGCGGCCGACGGACCCCCGCCGACACCGGGATGCTGGTGGTGATCGGGCTGACCGTCGCCGCCGCCTGCTACGGCCTCGCCATCGGCAACCTGCCCACCGAGGTCGTCGTCGCCGGATACCAGATCGCCATCCTCCCGCTCTATTTCTTCCTGGCCACGCACACCCTCACCACCGATCGCCGGCTGATCGCCGCCGGGCTGCTCTACGTCGGCGTCGTGGCGGTCCTGGCCGCCATCTCGATGACCGTCCCCGGCCGGCACGGCGGTCTGCTCACCCTGCTCGCCGTCCCGCCCCTGATCTGGTACGCCGGACGGGCCCGGGGCTGGCGTCGGGTGGCCTCGGTGCTGCTCGCCGGCTTCTTCGCCATCGACGTGGTGCTCGCGTCGTACCGGGGGATCTGGCTCGCCGCCGCGGTGACCCTGCTGATCATGCTGGTCTTCGGCGGCCGGGCGGTCCGCACCGGACTGGCCGCGACCGCCGCCACCGGCAGCGTCGTCGCCACCCTGCTGGCCCTCGATCCCGGTGTCCGCGAGCGCGCGCAGGAGATCGCCACCGGGCTCGAACAGTCCGCCGGCTACCGCGCCTCGGAGTCCGTCGTCGGGCTGGACGTCTTCGCCCAGCGACCGGTCCTCGGCGCCGGCCTCGGGCAGTCCACCACCGACGTCTACCTGGCCGACTTCGCCCTCACCGACGTCGGCCCGGTCTACCACGCCTTCTACGTCACGTTGCTGGCCAACGTCGGCCTGCTCGGGCTGGCCCTGGTGCTCTGGCCGGTGCTGCGCGGCATCCGGGGCGGACTCGTCGAGCGGGACGGGGCGGCCCTGCCGTTCGCGGCCCTGTGCTGCGGCTTCCTCGGCGCGGCGGTGTTCGCCGCCCCCACCGACGGGCACTGGGAACTCGGGCTGCTGCCCGCGCTGGCGTTGCTGACCGTGCGCGAACGCCGGAAACGAGATCCCGGACGGCTGCCGTCGCCGGCCCGGATCCCCGAGGCGGTGTCGTGATGGGCGAGGCGACGGCGATCGTGGTGACGTACAACTCGGCGGGGCAGATCGGTGCCGCGCTCACCGCGCTGCGGCAGGCCGGCCTGCCGGTCCGGCTGGTCGACAACGGCTCCACCGACCGCACCGTGGCGCTGGTCCGCGCGGGTTTCCCCGAGGTCACGGTCGTGTCCGGCCAGGGCAACGTGGGCTTCGCCGCCGCCGTCAACCGGGCCGCCGCAGGTGTGCGCAGCGAGGTGCTGCTGCTGGTCAACCCGGACTGCGTGGTGCCGCCGGAGACCGCGCGGGCCCTGGTCGGTGCGGTGCTCGGCCGCCCGGACGTCGGCATCGCCGGGCCACGGCTGCGCGACGCCACCGGCCGGGTGGCGGTCAGCGCGCATCCGTTCGAGACGCTCGGCACGGTGGTGGCCAGCCGGTTCGGCGGACCGCTGGTGCCGGCACCGGTACGCCGCCGGCTCGGCGGGCGACACCGTCGCGCGGCGTACGAGGCGTGCCTGCGCGGTGCCGAACCCACCCCGGTCGACTGGGTCTCGGGTGCGTGCCTCGCCGTACGCACCAGTCTCTTCACCGCCGTCGGCGGGCTCGACGAGGCGTACTTCATGTACTACGAGGACGAGGAACTCTGCCTTCAGGCCCGCCGTCGGGGCGCCGAGGTGCTCTATCTGCCGTCGGTGGACGCGACCCACAGCGGCGGGGCGAGCAGCAGCGACCCGGCCTGGATCTGGCCCCACCTCTACCGCAGCATGCTGGTGTTCTTCAGCCGTCACCGACCCCGGTCCCGACGGGCCGTGCGGGCCGTCGTGCTGCTCCGGGCGCTGCTGGGAGTGGCCCTGGCCACCGTACGGCTGTCCCTGCAACCACGGGCCGGTGTCGCGCGGATGCGCGCCTGGACCCGGGTGGGCCGGATCGCGGTCACCCGTCTCCACATCGGAGGAAACCACTGATGCACGTACTCATCACGGTCGTCGGGGCGCGCACCGAGCACTGGATCGACCTGTTCGACTCGCTCTGCGAGCGACCCGACCTGCGGCTCACCGTGCTGGCGGCCGACGTGTCGGCAACCACCCGCCGGGAGTTCGAGCGGCTGGGCCGGCGGCATCCCGGTTTCCGGGCGCACCTGCTGCCGCATCGGCTCGGGGAGGGACGGACCGGCCACATGGCGTCGGTCATGGTGCGCTTCGGCGGGCGGAACGGACCGCCGGTGTCGCCGCCGCCGGACGTCGTGCACATCATCGGCGAGGCCGCGTACCTGTCGACCTGGCAGGTCCTGCGGATGTGCCGCCGGCACTGGCCGACGGCGCCGACCACCCTGTACGCCGCGCAGAACGTGGTGATCCGTTTCCCGATGCCGTTCCCGCTGCTGGAACGGTACGCGTACCGCCGGGTGGACACGATCCTGCCGATCACCCCGGCGGCCCGGCAGGTGCTGCGGGTCAAGGGTTACCGGGGCGCGGCCGCGACCGTTCCCCTGGGCGTGGACACCAGGATCTTCCGCCCCCGGCCCGAGCCGGACACCGGGCGGCCCTTCACGGTCGGGTTCGTGGGCCGGTTCGAGGCGCACAAGGGCGTGCTGGACCTGCTGCGCGCGGCCGAACTCGTCGACTGCGACGTGGTGCTGGTCGGCGGGGGCAGCCTGGACGACGACGTCGACCGGGCCGCGCGACGCCGCCCCGGACGGGTCCGCCGGTACGGCTGGACCGGCCACACCGAGCTGCCCGACCTGCTGGCGCAGATGAGCGTGCTGGTGCTGCCCGCGCTGGAGATCGTGCAGCGCAACGTGCTGCCGTGGGTCGGCATTCCGCTGCGCGAACAGTTCGGCCGGGTGCTGGTCGAGGCGATGGCCTGCGGCGTCCCGGTGGTCGGCAGCGACGTCGGCGAGATCCCGTACGTCGTCGGCGACGCCGGGCTCATCTTCCCCGCCGGGGACGTCACCGCGCTCGCCGACCGGCTCGGCCGGCTGCGCGACGACCCGGCGACGGCCCGTGAGCTGTCCGAGGCCGGGTTGCGCCGGGCGACCGGGGAGTTCGCCTGGGACCGGATCGCCGACCGGCTGGACCACCTCTGGCGACAACTGCACGAGGAACGAATGTCCGTACCCGTCCCGGCGCGAGCCGGTCAGAAGGTCCGCGACGACGCGGACCGGGAGGTGGCCGCGTGATGCGTACCGTCGACTTGAACGACCTGCTGGACACCACCCGGCGACGGATCGCCCTGCCGCTGCTGGGGCTGCTCGCCGGGCTGGCGGCGGCCCAGGCGGTGACGCCGCTGCTGCCGGCCCGCTACGAGGCGCACGCCTCCGTCCTGGTGGTCGCCGACACGCCCGAGGGTGACCGCCCGGCGGAGATGAGCCTCGCGCTCGCCCAGAACCTGGCACCCACCGTCGCCAAGCTGATCGGCTCACGGGAGGTGGCTCTCGCCGCCGCCGGTCGACTGGGCCTGCCCGAGCAGGCGGTCACCGGCAACGTGCACGGCACGTTCGAACCCGGCCTCCAGATCGTCACGGTACGGGCCGACGCGGCCTCCGCCGGCCGGGCCGCCGCCATCGCCAACGCCGTCAGCCAGGCCATGGGCGAGCAGTTGGAACGCCTCAGGCTGGGCGGTGACACGGTGGTCACCACACGGGTGGTGGACACCGCGAGCGTGCCGACCGGGCCCGCGTTCCCCAAACCGCTGCTGAACAGCGCCCTGGGCGCGCTCGTCGGTCTGCTCGCCGGCTGGGGCGCGACGGTGCTGCGCGACCGCTTCGACCGCCGACTGCGCGACATCGCGCAGATGGAGTCGCGCCTCGGCCTGCCGGTCGTCGGTGCCCTTCCGCACCTGCCGAAGCGGTTCGCCCGACACCACGCCGCCGCGCTGTTCGCCCGCCGGGACATCGCGACCGCCACCCGGTCCACCGTCTCGGCGCTCAGCGTGCTCACCACCTCGTCCCGACGTCGCCTGCTGGTCACCAGCGTGCACGGCGACGACAGTGCCACGCTGGTCAGCGCCCTGCTCGGGCTGGCCATGGCGGCCGAGCGGCGCAAGGTCACCGTCATCGACGCGGCGGTCCGGGACCCGGCCCTGGCCGGGCACTTCCCGGACGCCTCGTTCACCTGGCAGCAGGTACGCACCGGGCAGCACACGCCGGCGCCGATGCCCGACCTGCCGACGCTGACCGTGCTGCCGACCGAGCCACGGGAGAGCCTGACCACCGTGCACGCGCGGGAACTCGGTCAGCTGCTCGACGTGCTGGCCGACACCGAGGACTGCGTGATCGTGCACGCCCCGCCGGTGCTGGCCGGGTGCGACACCGCGTCCCTGGCCGACCACGTCGACGGAGTGCTGCTCGTGGTGGCGGCCGGCCTCACGAACCTGACCGAGGCGACCCGGGCGGCACGGCTGGTGCGGCGCCTGAACCTGCCGCTGGCCGGCATCGTCGCCGTCGGGGCGATCGACCGGGTCGGTCAGCCCGGCACCGACGAGGTGGCGCCGGCCCTGCCGGGCAGCACGAGCCTGCGACCCGTGCGGCGGATGCCGTCGGGCGCGCACCGGATCCGCGAGGTGGGCGGGCTGCACCGGGCCCGGGAACTACCGCCGGTGGCGCCCGCCGGTCCGCCGACGTCACCCGAACCGGCCCGGCCCGGCGCGTCGCCCACCGGCGACCAGACCGTACCGATCGAGGTGGTCACCGACGTGCGGCCGACGCCCGCCCGCGTCGACCACCTGACCCCGGCGCCGCCGCGCGTCGACCACCTCGCCCCGGCGCCGCCCCGGCAGTCCCACCAGGACGTCAAGGTCACGGCCCGTTGGCGCTCGGGGCCGCCCTCGCCGATCGACGACGTGCAGCCCTGGTCCACCCCGCTGGTCGCGGGCGGACGCGAGGCGGTGGGGTCGGCCCTGGGCCGTCCGTTGGCGCCGCGCGCGGAGACGTCCGGACGGGTCCACCGGTCCGCCGCGGCCCCGATCGAGCCGGCACCGTTGCGTCGCCCGGCGGACGCACCGGTCGCCCCGCAGTACGTCCGTGGCGAGCCGGTCTCCGACCTCGACCACCACCGACAGGCCACACCCGACGGTCCCCGTTGGCCGTCCAACTGAACCGCATCGAGTAAAGATCAAGGAGTAACCGATGAGCGAGACGCTCACCCACCTGCCGTCCACTCTCAGCGACCCGCGGGCGATGTACTGCGACCTGCTGAAGAAGGCGTTGACCCGATACGTCTTCCAGGAGACGTGGATGCCGTACCAGCCCCGGGCGAGGTCACTGCACGGCCGGGTGTACGCCCGGTACAAGCACCTGCTGCAACGGCGCGGCCTGGAACTGGTGCTGAAGTTCCCGTTCGACGCCGACGCGCGGGCCAACGGCCGGGACTGGCCGCCGGAGGCGGACACGATGATCGGCCTGCGCCGGCTCGACAACCTGGAGCGGTGCCTGCGCGACGTGCTGGCGCAGGACGTACCGGGTGACCTGATCGAGACCGGGGTGTGGCGCGGCGGCGCGGTGATCTTCATGCGCGGCATGCTGCAGGCGTACGGCGACCAGAGCCGCTCGGTCTGGGTGGCGGACTCGTTCCGCGGCCTGCCCAAGCCGGAGGCGCACCGGGTCGAGGACGTCGAGGACGCACTCTGGACGCAGCCGTTCCTCGCCGTCTCGCTCGACCAGGTCAAGAACAACTTCCGTCGGTACGGGCTCCTCGACGACCGGGTGCACTTCCTGCCCGGATGGTTCAAGGACACGCTGCCCACCGCGCCGGTCGATCGGCTCTCGCTCATCCGGCTCGACGGCGACCTGTACGACTCGACCATGGTCGCGCTGCGCAGCCTCTATCCGAAGCTCTCCGTCGGCGGGTACGTCATCGTGGACGACTACCACGCGGTACGCGGCTGCAAGCAGGCGGTCGACGACTTCCGGGCCGAGCACGGCATCACCGACGAGCTGCACCAGGTCGACTGGACCTGCCGGTACTGGCAGCGGACGAGGTGAACCGCTCAGTTCGGCGCTGACGTGGCGGACCGGCTCGCGAACCATTCGTCGAGCCGGTCCTCGCGTACCGCCTCGAACAGGGCGGCGGACAGCTCCTCGTCCAGCAGCACCGACGAACCGGCCGGGGTGGTCAGGTCGGTGTCGGCGGCGGGAACGGTGACGAACCGCAGGGACGCCGCCGAGATCCGCCGGACCGCCAGCACCAGCTCGGTGAGGTCGAGTTCCCGGTCCACGGTCAACGACTCCGCCGTGGTGGTCAGCACCCGGTCCAGTCGGGCCGGATCGGTGAGCAGGCTGTCCGAGGTGACCTTCTCCACGATGGCCCGCACCACGAGCTGCTGGTTATGGATCCGACCGAAGTCGCCGCCGGGCACGTGGTGCCGTTGCCGCATCAGGTCGTCGGTGTTGCGCCCGTCGAGCTGGTGGCAGCCGATCGGCCACCGGGTCCCGGTGTCGGTGGAGAGCACCTCGTACGGCAGACACACCGTGATGCCGCCGATCGCGTCGACGATCTGCCGGACCGCGGCGAAGTTGGCCACCAGGACGCCGTCGATGGTCACGCCGGTGAGCCGGTGCACGGTCTCGGCCGCCAGGGAGGCCCCGCCGAACGCCAGCGCCGCATTGATCTTGTTCTTGCCCCCGGCCCAGCTTCCCTCCCGCGCCGGCACGTCGACGTAGCTGTCCCGGGGGATCGACACCACCGTGGCGGCGTCCCGCGCGGCGTCCAGGTGCACCAGCATGATGGTGTCCGACCGCTGGCCCGGGTAGAGGCCCTGGTCCGGCTCTCCCTCCCGGGAGTCCGAGCCGAGCAGCAGCAGGTTCAACGGCCCCTCGGCCCACCGCTCGTCGTCGCGGGGAGCGGTGCCCCGGCCGAGGATGTCCTCCCGCTGCACCCGGCTCTCGTACCGGTGCTTGAGGCCGACGCCGAGCGTCACCAGCCCGGCGCAGGCGACGCCGAGCAGCGCGACCAGGGCGATCGTGGCCTTCTGCCACGTCGCGAGCCGTCGCCGGATGCTCACCGGTGCGATGTCGTTCGTCATGTCGATCAGCGCCTTCTCGTCTCTGGTCCGCAGCTCGCGCCGGCGCGGCGACCGTCCGTCGGCCGCCCCGCGATGGACCGCGTGATCTGTCAATTATCTCCCAAATGGTGCAAATGGGTGCAAAAGTGACGATGCTGCGGCCGGCGGCGGGATGAAAGGGCGGCCGGCGACGGTGACGCGGTGCGTCGGGCGCTCCCGGACTCGCTGTGCTAATTCGTATTAGCGTCTTGACCGCCGGGTAACCGCACGCGCAGACTCATCGATCAAACGAACCGGTTCGGGGCGAGTATTCGCAGCGTATCGGCCGCTCGCCGTGGGTGACCGGTGTCCGCTGACCCGTCCCGCCCGGTCCCGTCCCCCTGCCCCCGTCGTCCATCCTGAACGGAGGGAACGATGACCCGTACCCCCGAGAGCCCCTTCACCCGACGCACCCTGCTGCGCGGTGTGGCGGCGGCCGGAGTCGCGAGCGCGACCACCGGCGTCGGCCTCGCCGTCACGTCCGCACCGGCCGCCGCCGCCCCCGCCGGCTTCCCCAACTACCGGTACGTCCGGGACGCGCTGCCGGCGTCGTTGCGCTACAACCCGACCCGCGAGTTCATCTTCCCGTGCGTCCGGGGCGTCTACGACAAGGTCAGCAACTACCTCGGCCGCTACTACCTCTACTACGCGCCGCACGACGCGCCGGGCGGTATCTGTCTCGCCTACGCCAACCGGCTCGAAGGTCCCTACACCGAGTACTCCGGCAACCCGGTCGTCGACCGGGTGCTGCCGACCACGACGGTGAGCCACGTGTCCTCGCCGCACGTCGTCTGGGACGCCCCGACGCGGCAGTTCTACCTGTACTTCCACGGCGAGAACTTCACCACCCGGGTGGCCCGCTCCACCGACGGCGTCCGGTTCACCGACGAGACCCCGATCCTGTCGACCCGGCTGGTGCCGAACACCACCGAGACCTCGTACGCGCGGGTCTTCGAGCACTCGGTGGCCGGCAAGGGCAACCGGTACGTGATGGTCTTCATGGGCGCCCACACCATCGGACCCGGCACCCGGAAGATCTTCTGGGGCTGGTCGCCGAACGGCTGGAGCGGATGGCAGTTCGCACCGAACCCGCTGGTGTCGCCCGCCGGTGACGGCCTCACCGACATCTCCGCGCCGCACCTGCTCAAGCGCAACGGCACGGCGTACCTGGCGTACCACGGCAACAACGGCAACATGTACCTCACCGAGGTCGGCAACAACTTCGACCGCGAGGTGCACCTGGGTGTCTTCCACCGGCCGATCGCCTCGGACAACGGCCGGGTGGCATCACCGGCGTTCGGCACCGACGGCGGTGTGTCGTACATGCTCTACGAGGCCGGACCCCGCCTGAACGCCCGCATCTGCGTGGCCCGCGAGGTCTAGGGACGGCGTCGCCCGGTCCGGTGCGGGAACCGGACCGGGCGACGCCCTCTGTCAGCCCTTGAGGCCGGTGTGCGCCAGGCCCTCGACGAACTGCTTCTGCGCGATCACGAAGACCACCAGCACCGGCAGCGCCGTCATCGACGCCGCCGCGAGCTGCACGTCCCACATCGGACCGCCGTACGCGTCGACGAACTGGGTCAGCGCCTGGGGCAGGGTGAACTTCTCCGGCGTGGAGAGGAACACGATCGGCTCCAGATAGAGGTTCCAGCTGTGCAGGAAGGTGAAGATGGCGACCGCGCCCAGCGCGGGCCGGGACAGCGGCAGCGCGATCCGCCAGAAGGTGGCGAACCGGCCCAACCCGTCGACCCGGGCCGCCTCCTCCAACTCCCCGGGCAGCGCGAGGAAGAACTGCCGCATGATGAACGTCGCCAGCACGCTCGGCGCGCCGAGGATCGGCACCAGGATCAGCGGCCAGTGCGTGTCGATCAGCCCGAGCCGGAAGAACATCTGGAACAACGGCACGATCGTCACCTCGCTCGGGATGAGCAACCCGGCGAGGACGACCAGGAACAACACGTTCTGGCCACGGAACCGGATCCGCGCGAAGGCGTACCCGGCCAGGGCCGCCACCGCCAGCGTGCCGACGGTGACCACCAGCGCGATGTAGAGGCTGTTGAGGTACTGCTGCCCGAACGGTTGCAGGTCGAACACCCGCTGGTAGGCGTCCAGTCGGGGGTCGACCGGCAACAGTTGTGGCGGGAAGGCGAAGATGTCCGCCACCGGCTTCAGCGACGAGGTGACCATCCACCAGGTCGGGAAGACGAACGGTACGGCCAGCACCAGCAGCGCCCCGTAGAGCACGAGCTTGGTCCGGGGCGACAGGTCACGACTCATGGAAGACCCACCTCTTGCGCATCTGCCACTGCGCCACGGTCAGCGCGAGGACGATGCCGAACAGCACGATCGACAGGGTGGCGCCGTAGCCGAAGTGGTGGAACTGGAACGCCTGTTGGTACAGGTAGTAGACGAGCACGGTGGTCGAGGTGCCCGGACCGCCCTGGGTGAGCACCGCGATCTGCGCGAAGACCTGGAGCGAGCCGACCACCGTGATGATCGAGGTGAGCAGGATCGTCGGGCTGATCAGCGGCACGGTGATCCGCCAGAACTGACGCAGCCGACTGGCGCCGTCCACCTCGGCCGCCTCGTACAGCTCGGCGGGCACGCCCTGGAGGGCGGCCAGGAACAGCACCATGTTCAGGCCGACGTTCTTGAACACCTGCACGACGACGACCGAGAACATGGCGGTGGCCTCGCCGCGCAACCAGTTCGGTCCGTCCACGCCGATCGTGTCGAGCAGGCCGTTGATGCCGCCGTTGTCCTGCAACAGGAAGCCCCAGACGATCGTCCAGGCGACCAGCGACACCACCACGGGGGAGAAGAACAGCGTGCGGAACACGATCGTGCCGCGCAGCTTCTGGTTGAGCATGACGGCCAACAGCAAGGCCAGGGCCAGGTTGAACACCACCAGGCCGACCGAGAACAGCCCGGTGGCCCGCAGCACCGAGCCGAGGTTCGGATCGTCGGCGAGGGCCGCGTAGTTGTCGGTGCCGACGAAGTCGAACGTGCCGGCGAGCACGTTCCACTCGTGCAGGCTGTACCAGACGACGAGGACCAGTGGCAGGATCACGAAGACGGCGCTGCCGAACAACTGCGGGGCGATGAACAGGTAACCGGTGAGGTGGTCGCGGCGGCGGCCGGTCCAGAACGGTCGGGCCCGGCCCGGGGTGGACCCGGCCGTGGCCGGGTCCACCCCGGTGTCCGTACGGGTCATCGCTCGCCTTACTTCGCCAGCAACGGCTGGATCTTGCCGCAGACCCCGTCCAGGACGGCCTTCACGTCCGCGTCGGCCTTCCACAGCGGGTCCAGACCGGCCCGGACCTGCTGGCTGATCTCGGCCTGCCCGGCGTGACTGGGCTTGACCACGCCGTTGGTGATCCCGTCGATGACGACCTTCTGCAACTGCTCGGGCTTGAGCTTCGGGTTCGTCTTGGCCAGCGTGTCGGCGGTCAACTGGGACTGGCGCGGCGGCGGGAAGAACTGGGCGAGCTTGGCGGAGTTGGTGGGGTTGGTGAGGAAGGCGAGGAAGCCGGCGGCGGCCTCGGCGTTCGGGCTGCGCTTGAGCACCCCGATGCCGGCCTGCCCGACCACCGCGTACGGCCCCTTCGGCCCGGCGGGCAGGGGGACCAGGTCCCAGGCGAACCCGCCGTCCTCGAGCAACGAGGCGCGGGAGATCTGGGTGATGGTCATGGCGGCGTCACCGGCGAAGAAGTCCGCAGTGGTGCCCGGACCGGGCAACGCCTTGTCGGTGAAGACGGCACGGTGCAGCCGCGTCATCGCCTCGACCATCTCGGGTTCGGCGAAGCCGCACGTCCCGCCGTCCTCACTCCACGCCCGGGCACCCCACCCGGTCCAGACGGTGGACAGGTTGCTCCAGTCCTTGTAGTCGAAGTCGCGGATCACCAGCCCGGCCTTGCCGGTCGCGGACCGGGTGGCACCCGCTGCGGCGAAGGCGTTCTCCCAGGTCCACTGGTCGGCCTCGATCAGCTCGGCCGGGGTCCGTTGGTCGGCCTGCTTGAGCAGGTCGGTGTTGACGAAGACACCGAACGGCGAGGTGGAGAAGGGGTACGCGTACAGCTTGCCGTCGTCCTGCCAGAGCTTGAGCGTGGCCGGCAGGATGTCGTCGTACTGGTAGCCGTCGGTCTTCTTGAGGGTCTCGTCCAGTGGCAGCAGCGCGCCGGAGGCGACGAAGTCGGGCGCCGAGCTTTCGAACACCCAGGCCAGGTCGGGGGCGTTGCCACCGGCGATCTGGGTGGTCAGCGCCGTGGTGTACGTGTCGAACGGCAGCGGATCGAAGGTGATCTGCGTGACGTCGGGGTTGTTCTGGCGGTACTCGTCGGCGATCTCGTTGAACAGCGCCAGATGCGCCTCGTTGGCCGACCAGACGGTGACCCGCAGGGTGGCCGGGCCACTGTCCTGCGCCTCACCGCCGCCGCAGGCGGACATGGCGAGAACGCCGGTCAGCGCCGTGGCGACTACGCGTATTCCCTTTCCTGATCTCATCGTCTCTCCTCACCGGGGGGTCAGTAGCCCGCGATCTCCGGCCACCGGCGTTCGACGCCGGCGGCCGTGACGCGGTCGGTGAACTCGGCCAGCAGCCGGGGGGTGCCGCGGACCGCGCGCGGGGACTCGCCCCGCGCCAGACAGAAGTCGGCGAGCAGACCGGCGACCTCGCCGACGTTCCACTCGACCGGGTGCAGCCGGTAGCTGCCGTTGGTGACGTGCGTGGTGCCGATGTTCTTGCCGGCCGGCAGCAGGTTCTCCATCCGCTGCGGGATCAGCGCGCCGAGGGGGATCTCGAACGGGCAGGACCCGACGTCGATGTAGTTGTCGCCGCCGGTCGACGGGTGCAGGTCGATGCGGTACATCCCGACGCCGATCGAGTCGGGGTACCGCACGGCGCCGTGCGCGCCGCGTACCGCGAGGGAGAGGTCCTGCTCCACCACGGTGTACTCGGCCCGGATCCGGCGCGACTCCCGGATGTAGGGCGCCTGGGCCAGACCGGCCGGGTTGCCGGTCACGTCGCCGCGCAGCCGCAGCCCGGGGAAGCCGGTGCCGCCGTCGGGGCGCGGCGCCTCGGTCTGCAACCAGTAGAAGAGCGAGTACGACAACTCGCGTGCCTTGGCCAGGTGCCACGACGCGTTGGGCACGTCGATGACCGGGCCCTCGAAGTAGTCGATCATCGGCCAGTTGACCAGGGTGATGTCGCTGGCGTACGCGCCGTCGACGAAGTTGCGCCGGGCGGCGATCCGGCGGAACGTCCACAGGTTGCCGTCGCCGGGGTTGACGCGCTGGTCGGCGTTGACCAGCCACGGCTCGTCGTCCGGGTTCGGGGTGAAGCTGCGCTCCAGGATCTCCAGCGTGCGCGGGTTCGGTGAACGCCAGGAGAGCAGCCGGTCACCCCAGAAGTCGGGCTTGTAGTCGCGCCAGAAGTCGTACCCGGCGGGCCGGTCGATGGTGTGATCCCCGTCGACGTGGTCGATGGCGAAGCAGACCGACACGGCCTGCATGTTCATCGGCTGCGCCTCGGCCGGGGCGCTCGGCTCGCCGGTCTGTTCCCGCGACTCGAAACCGGTGACGTACTCGGTGCCGGTCAGCGGCAGCAACTCGCCGGTCTCGGTGGCGTCCAGCACATACGGCGCGGTGACGTCGATCCGGTCCTCGCGGTCCCGGTGCGCCAGCGTGACGCCGGTGACCCGGTCCCCGTCGGTGGCCGCCGCCACCGGCCGGTACGGCTGGAGCACGGTCAGCCGACCCGAGCCCCGGTACGGCGCGAGCATCTGCTCCAGCACGGCGACCGCCACCCGGGGCTCGTGGCAGAGCCGGCTGACCCAGCCGGCGCCCGGGTTGAGGTCGGTCCAGGAGCGGGAGCGTTCGGTGAGCGGGTAGTGCCGTCGGTAGTAGTCGCGGATGCCGGTGCGCAGCGCCCGGTAACTGGCGGTGGCGCCGAACTGCTCGATCCAGGAGTGCTCGTCGGGCGGGACGGCCTGGCTGGTGAGCTGCCCGCCGAGCCAGTCGAACTCCTCGGTCAGGATCACCGACCGACCGGCCCGGGCCACGGCGAGCGCGGCGGCGACCCCGCCCAGCCCGCCGCCGACGATGAGGACGTCCGCACGCATCTGTGCCACTTGCTTCCTTCCAGTCGCGCGGGCCGCCTATCGGCGGTCGACCGCCGGATCGGGGGCGCCGAGGGTGTCGCCCTCGACGAACTCGCAGGCCAGGAGTCGTTGCTGGACGCCGTCGGCGCTGCCGTCGATGACCGCGGTCAGCACCTCGACCGACTGCCGGCCCATCTCCTCGCGGGGGATGTGGAACCCGGTGAAGGCGGTGTCGGTGGGCACCGGCACCGTCGGGTCGCCGAGCGTCAGGATCGACAGGTCACCGGGTACGCGTAGCCCGCGTCGGCGGGCGGCCGACTCCAGCGCCACGGCGGTGGCGAAGTCCTCCACGAAGACGACGGTGCTTCCGTCGGCGCCCAGGTCGTCCAGGACGGCCTCGGCGTCGCGCGTCGGGCCGGTCAGGCGGCGGGCCGACTCCGCGTCCGGTGCGGCGGCGTCGAACCCGCGCCAGCGGTCGGCAGAGGACTCGGCGGTGGCGTCCACGCCCAGGTAGGCCAGTCGCCGGTGCCCGCGTGCCAGGGCCCGCTCGACGAGTTGGCGTACCGCTGCGGCGTAGTCGGTGCCGACGTAGGGGACCGGCCCTCCGGCGTCGTCCCGGCGGCCCACCGCGACGTACGGGTAGCCGTCGCGGTTGAGCCGGAGCAGTTCGGTCCCGTCGATCTCGCGGCCGAGGAGGATGCACCCGTCGGCCAGGCGCAGCCGGTTGTCCCGGTGGAAGATCCGTCGACGCCCGTCGACCACCGGTGCGCTGGTGAACAGCAGCAGGTCGCAGCCGACCCGTTCGGCGTACTCCTCGATGCCGAGCAGGAAGGGGTGGAAGAAGTCCCGGCTGCGGCTGGGGAACGCCGGCTCGTAGGTGAAGACGCCGATGATCCGGTTGAACCGGGAGGCGAGCCGGCGGGCGACCGGGTCGGCCGCGTACCCGGTCTCGGCGATCACCCGCAGCACCCGGTCCCGGGTCTCGGGGGCGATGCGTACCTCCGCGTCGGCGCGGTTGTTGAGCACCAGCGACACGGTCGCCTGGCTGACGCCGGCCATCCGTGCGATGTCACGTTGAGTGACGCGTCGGGGTGCAGGGGGCACGGGGGAGTCCTTCCACTGCCGCTAATGCGTATTAGCGTTCGGGCTGGGAAGGAGCTTCGCGGCTGAACCCGATCGATGTCAAGAGGGTGACGCCAGATTTCCGGCCGATGAACTCCCTGAACTAATGCGGATTAGTGAGCGCCCACAGCGGACTCGTGCACGCGATGTGGTGCGCTGGGGTGCCCTCGCCGCCGGCTCTTGACAGCGCCGCCCCCGGGTCGCAGTATTCAAGAACCCGACATCGCTAATACGTATTAGCGCCGACCATCAACGCCGTGTGGCTCCCCGCTGTCCACGGAGAGCTACACGGAGCGTGACTGTTTGCTGCGTACGTGACCGGAGGCGGTCCCGGCCGGTCTCAGGCCCGGCCGGTGACCAGGTACTGCATCTGGTGCTCGTGGTTCGGCGCCACGCCGTACCGGCGGTCCAGCTCGTAGATCGACGTCAGCGGAACGGCCGTGACGTCCGCCAGGCCCGCCTCCTCCAGCACCGCCACGGTCTTGTCGATGGAGGTCGCGGTGGCCAGCGGCAGTTCGGCCTGCACCTGGCTGTCGTAGTGGCCGGTGAAGTTCTCCGAGGCGTTGTCGAGGCCGTTCGGGAACCAGGTGCTGTCCACCACCGCGACGAGGCCGCCGGGACGCAGCAGACGGATCCAGTTGGCCACCGCGGTCTGCGGCTCGCGCAGGGTCCACATCAGGTACCGGCTGGTGACGGCGTCGAAGCTGCCCGCCGGGAAGTCCGGCGCGACGGCGTCGCCGAGTTGGATGACCGGGCCGTCGGTGACGGCGGCGGCGTGCCGACGGGCCTCGGCGAGCATGCCCTCGGACAGGTCGGTGCCGGTGACGCGGTGCCCGAGACCGGCCAGGACCATGGCCACCTGACCGGTGCCGGTGCCGACGTCGAGCACGTCCAGTGGCGCGGCCGGCAGGGTCTGCGACCAGATCTGCGACCAGGCCCGCTGGTCGTCGACGAAGCGGTCGGGGCGCTGCTGGTACTCGTCGTAGGCGGGCGCGCGGCCGGTCCAGTAGGCGTTGATGCGTTCCTGCGTGGTCATGCCGCAGTCCTCTCGTCGATGCTCTGGTGGATCGGGTGGAACAGCAGATGGACGGCGCCGTCGAGGTCCAGGCGTCGGATGCCGATGCCGTAGACGGGTTCCAGGACGGCGGGGTCGAGGACCTCGTCGACGGTGCCGGTGGCGGCGACGCCGCCCGCGCCGAGCAGCACCAGGTCGTCGCAGTAGTGGGCGGCCAGGTTGAGATCGTGCAGCACGACGACCGAGCAGGTGTCCAGCGTGCGGACCAGGTGCAGGATCTCGTGCTGGTAGCGGATGTCGAGATGGTTGGTGGGCTCGTCGAGCAGCAGATGGGTGGCCTGCTGGGCGAGCGCGCGGGCGATCAGCACCCGCTGCCGCTCCCCGCCGGAGAGCTGGGCGAACGCCCGCCCGCTCAGGTGCGTGGCACCGACCCGGCTCAGGCAGTCGGCGGCGATCTCGTGGTCGGCCCGACCGGCCCGCTGGAACGTCGACAGGTGCGGTCCCCGGCCGAGCAGCACCAGCTCCGCCACGGTCAGGGCGGTCTCCCCGCCGGTCTCCTGCACGACCACGGCCAACCGTCGCGCGGCCTCCCGGGCGGGCAGGGTGGACAGCGTGTCGCCGTCCACCGTGACCTGACCGGTCCGGCTGCGCAGGGCGCCGTAGAGCAACCGCAGCAGCGTGGTCTTGCCGCTGCCGTTGGGCCCGATCAGACCGAGGACCCGACCCGGCCGGGCCGTCACGCTGACCCCGTCGATGACCGGGTTCGCGCCGTAGCGCCAGGTGACGCCGGTCGCCTCGATCACGGCTGCTCCCGGAACCGCTGCACGATCCGCTCCAGGCCGTCGATCGACAGCGGCGTCGGCGGCTCGGTGAAGTTGAACAGCTGCGTCATGACCTGGCCGTTGCGGACCGCGCTGAGCTGCTGCGCGCCCGGCAGTCCGGTGAGCCCCTGCTCGACGGCGCGGGGGTCGCCGTCGCCGTAGAGCAGGATCAGCACGTCCGGGTTGCGGCCGAGCAGTTCCTCGACGGTGACCTCGAAGACCCGATCCTTGACGTCGCCGAAGACGTTACGGAAACCGGCGGCCTCCAACTGCGGGTGGGCCATGCTGCCGGTGCCGTACGCGTACGTGGTGCCGCCGCCGACGGTCGGGTAGAGCACCGCCGCGGTACGCCCGGACGAGTCGCCCGCCTCGGCCTGGACCTTCGTCATCCGGTCCTTGAGCGCGGTGACCGCAGTCGTCGCCTCGGCCTGGCGGCCGAACACCCGGCCGTACGTCTCCATCTGCCGGTAGATGTCGTCGAAGCTCGGTACGGCGGTGCTCTCCGGGCACATCGCCGGCTCCTCCAACAGCGGGATGTCCACCGCCTCCAGGGTGTCGCGGGAGAGGTTGTCGACCTCGCCGAGGACCAGGTCGGGCTCCTGGCTGATCACCACCTCCTTGGAGATCTGGAGGTGGCCGCTGGTGTCGGTCTTGTCGGTCAGCAGCGGGATCCGGTCCAGCTCGGCCTGGGTCGCCGCGTCGTAGTACTCCTTCGGGTACTGCCCGGCGCGGGCGGTGGCCCGGTCCAGGACGCCGAGCGCGTGCAGGTACGGCACGGCGGCGCTCTTGAGCAGCACGACCCGCTGCGGAGGAGCGTCGAAGGTGACGTCCACGCCGCAGTTGGTCACCGTGACCGGATAGCCGGGACCGGCCTCGGCCGGCCCGTCGGGGGCACCGCCGCAACCGGCGACGAGCAGCACGCACGCGGAGGCGGCGGCGGTGGCGAGGCGGCTTGCCTTCAACATCGGTTCTCCTTGACGGGTGGGCTCTTCAGGCACCGGAGGCGTGCAGGCGGCGGATCAGGACCAGCAAGAAGGGAGCGCCGAGCAGGGAGGTGATGATGCCGATCGGGATCTCCTGCGGCGCCAGCAGCACCCGGGCCAGCACGTCGGCCCAGACCAGCAGGATCGCCCCGAGCAGCGCGGCCACCGGCACCACGCGGACGTGCGGCGCGCCGACGATGCGCCGGGCCAGGTGCGGCACGACCAGGCCGACGAACCCGATGCTGCCGGCGGCGGAGACCAGGATGCCGACGCTGAGCGAGACCAGCACGAGCAGCCGGAGCCGGAACCGGTCCGGCGAGACGCCCAGGGTGTGCGCGGTCTCGTCGCCGATGGCCAGGACGTCGAGTCGCCGCCCGACGACGGTCAGGTAGCCGATGGTGCCGATCAGCACCACCGCGGCGATCAGCAGCAGGGCGTTCCAGCGGGCCAGGCCCAGCGACCCGAGGAGCCAGAACATCACCGACCGGGCGCCCTCGGCGGAGCCGGAGGCGAAGATCAGGAAGCTGGTGGTGGCGTACAGCGCGTACCCGACGGCGACTCCGGCGAGCAGCAGCCGGATGGAGGTGACCCGGCCGCCGCTGCGCGCGATCAGGAAGACCAGCAGCGACGCGCCGAGCGCGCCGACGAACGCGCTGGTGGAGAGCGCGTACTGGCCGAAGCCGGCGCCCGCGCCGAACAGGATCGCGGCGGCCGCGCCGCTGGAGGCGCCGGAGTTGATCCCGAGCAGGTACGGGTCGGCGAGCACGTTGCGGACCATGGCCTGCAACGCCACCCCGCAGACCGCGAGCCCGGCGCCGACCAGCATGCCGAGCAGGACCCGGGGCAGCCGGACCTGCCAGACGATCGCCTGCTGCGGCCCGGTCCAGGTCACCTCGCCGGGCACCCCGACGAGCTGGTGCCCGATGATCCGGGCCACCGTGAGCGGGGGTATGCCGATCGCCCCGGCGCCGACCGCGACCAGCCCGGTCAGGACCAGGCCGGTAGTCAGCGCGAGCAGCCAGAGGCCGGTCCGGCGACGCTGCGCCGCCACGCCGAGCACGTCCGTCCGGCTCGTCGGCAGGGTGGTGACGCTCACCGCACTCCCACGCAAAGTCGTTGTTCTTGCCAAGTCTTTGCAAAAACTAACACCATGATCATGCCAGCGGAAGGCGGATGAGTCGTTGTTCACCCGCCGCTCGACCCGGCGTCGCGGCGCGGACATCACACCGGCGCGACGGTCGTCGGGCGCGATCCGGACGCTAGGATCCGAGACGGTACTGGTTCGCCCCGGCCGTCCGGTCGGAGCGTCGTAAGAGGGAACCCGGTGTGAATCCGGGACTGCCCCGCAGCGGTGAGTGGGAACGACCGCCGTCACACGCACTGGACACCTGTCCGGGAAGCGACGGCCAGTAGGAGACCGGCCCAGCCGGTCGCGCCCACGAGTCCGAAGACCTGCCCGTGCCGCGTGCGCAGCCGCGCACGCCGCCGTCGGCCTCGCGGGAGGGCCAGGGCGAGGCCGGTCGTCGCGCCGTGCCCTCCCCAGCCTTCCCCGGAGCCGTACCGCCGGACCTCGAGGGAAGGGAACCCTGGCGACATGACCACTCCGTTCGGCACGAGCACCGTGCTCGGCTATCCGCGCATCGGTCCGCGTCGTGAACTCAAGACCGCGGTCGAGGGCTACTGGGCCGGCCGCGTCGACGAGCCGACCCTGCGGGCCACCGCCGCACAGGTACGCGAACAGACCTGGCGTACGTTGCACGACGCCGGCCTGTCCGCCGTACCGTCCAACACGTTCTCGCTCTACGACCACGTGCTCGACGCGGCCGTCACGGTCGACGCCGTACCCGACCGGTTCCGCCGGCTGGGCCTCGGCGAGCTGGACACCTACTTCGCCATGGCGCGCGGCACCGCACAGGAACCGCCGCTGGAGATGACGAAGTGGTTCGACACCAACTACCACTACCTGGTGCCCGAGATCGGCCCGGACACCGCCTTCGCCGCCCGTGCCGACAAGCCGCTCACCGAGTACGGGCGGGCCCGGGCGCTCGGCATCACCACCCGTCCGGTCCTGGTCGGCCCGGCGACCCTGCTGCTGCTGTCCAAGCCCACCGCCGACGCGCCCGCCGGGTTCCGCCCGTTCGACCGGCTGGACGACCTGGTCGACGTCTATGCCGAGCTGCTGTCCGCGCTCGCCGACGTCGGCGTGCCGTGGGTGCAGCTCGACGAACCGGCGTACGTCGGCGACCGGTCCGACGCCGAGATCCGCGACCTCGGTGCCGCGTACGCCCGGCTCGGCGGGCTGGCCCACCGCCCCCGCCTGTTCGTCGCCGCCTACTTCGGCGAACTCGGCGACGCGCTGCCCGCGCTGCTGGACACGCCGATCGAGGCGATCGGCCTGGACCTGGTCGCCGGGCCCGGCGACCTGGACCGGCTCGCCGGCCACGGCGCGCTGCCGGGCCGGACCGTGGTCGCCGGGCTGGTCGACGGCCGCAACGTGTGGCGGACCGACCTGCGGGCCGCTGCGGCCGTCGGCGCCACCCTCACCGGGCTTGCCGACACCGTCGCCGTGTCCACCTCCTGCTCGCTGCTGCACGTGCCGGTGGACCTGGCCGCCGAGACCGACCTCGACCCTCGGCTGCGCGAACGGTTGGCGTTCGCCCGGCAGAAGGTGGACGAGGTGGTCGCGCTCGGCCGGGTGCTGCGCGACGGGGTGGGCGAGCTGCCCGCCGCGCCCCCGCCGGTGCCGTGGCAGTGGCGCGACGACGGGGTCCGCGCCCGCCTGGAGGCGCTGCGGCCCGAGCACACCCGACGCGGCCCGTACCCGCAGCGCGCCGACGCCCAACGCCGCCGCCTCGGGCTGCCCACGCTGGCGACCACCACCATCGGGTCGTTCCCGCAGACCGAGGCGCTGCGCCGGGCCCGGGCCGAGCACCGGGCCGGTCGCCTCGACGCGGCCGGTTACGCCGAGCGGATGCGGGCCGAGATCGCCGACGTGGTGGCCGAGCAGGAACGGCTCGGGCTGGACGTGCTGGTGCACGGCGAGCCGGAGCGCAACGACATGGTGCAGTACTTCGCCGAACACCTCGACGGCTTCGCCGCCACCGCCCACGGCTGGGTCCAGTCGTACGGCTCCCGGTGCGTACGCCCGCCGATCCTGTACGGCGACGTGACCCGGCGCGCACCGATCACGGTGACCTGGTCCCGGTATGCCCAGTCACTCACCGACCGCCCGGTCAAGGGCATGCTCACCGGCCCCGTGACCATCCTGGCCTGGTCGTTCGTGCGGGTGGACCAACCGCTGGCGGAGACCGCCCGGCAGGTCGCGCTGGCCCTGCGCGACGAGGCGCGGGATCTGGAGGCGGCGGGCATCCGGATCATCCAGGTCGACGAGCCCGCGCTGCGGGAGCTGCTGCCGCCGCGCCGTCGGGACCACACCGCCTACCTGGACTGGGCGGTGGCCGCCTTCCGGCTGGCGACCAGTGGCGTCGCCGACGCCACGGCGATCCACACCCACCTGTGCTACTCGGAGTTCGGTGAGGTGCTGCCCGCCATCGACGCCCTGGACGCCGACGTGACCAGCATCGAGGCGTCCCGTTCCCGGATGGAGATCCTCGACGACCTGGACACCGTCGGCTACACCCGGGGGATCGGGCCGGGTGTCTACGACATCCACTCGCCCCGGGTGCCGGATACGGCCGAGGTGGTGACCGCGCTGCGCCGGGCGGCGGCGGTCGTCGACCCGCAGCGGCTCTGGGTCAACCCGGACTGCGGGCTCAAGACCCGGGGCTACGACGAGGTCCGTCCGGCCCTGACCGCGCTGGTCCGGGCCGCCGCCTCGGTCCGCGCCGAACTTGCCGCCGAGGGCGGGCCGACGAGCGACTCCTGACCCGGTGGCGTCCGCCGGTGGGGGCCTCCTGGACGGCAAGGAACTGGTGCTGCTCGGCCCGGACGACGAGG
>NZ_JBSFSO010000062.1:0-34235 GCF_053589795.1 Micromonospora sp. NPDC003241
CAACCTGTCCGAGCGGATCCTGTTCAACGAACTGACCCCCGGTCAGATCGTGGTGGTCGACTGCGAGGGCGACCCGAACGACATCGACAAGTCCAAGCTCGTCTTCAAGGGCTCCGACCGGCCGGTCACCGTGCCGGACGCGGTCCCGGCCGACCTCGGCGGCAGCACCGCCGCGGCAGGCGCGGACGAGTAGGTAACCGGCTGGTTCGACCAGCGGCGGCCCGGTGGCATCTGCCACCGGGCCGCCGTCGTGTCGCCAGGCTGGTCACGTGCCAAGAACCGGACATTCGGGATACGTGGCCGCACCGGGTCGCATTCCACCGCTGCCGACTCGCGGATGGACCCCGTCACCCGCCGTCCGGGCATGGGCGGGCAGCCCGAGCGGTTGTACCGGAGGTGGTCGCAGCGGCTCTCGTGGGCGGCCGGCGGCGACGGCCTCGCTGTCCCGCAGGGCGATTCGCGTACGCCCGGTAAGCCCGGAATGTGTGGCCTATCCGAGCCGTTGCACCCATGGCAGGCCACCCCACCGATCGTGGTGCCACCTGCTTCTTCCTTCCGATGCGGTATCCGCACCCTCCTGTATTTCCGGGTGTCGTGTCGATCCCCGAGCTGGAAGGTATGATCATGACGACGTTGATGCGTAAGGCCGCCCTGACCGCCGCCGGTGCCGTCTGTGCCGGCGGGATGATCAGCGGGCCGATGGCCGCGGTGGCGGCGACGAACAGCACGGCGACGAACAACACCGACGCCCTGTCCGCCCTGACGGAGCGCGGCCACGGCAAGGGTGAGCGGCAGCTCAAGGTCCGCTACCAGGCCCAGCCGAACTTCTACTACTGCGGTCCGGCGGCGGTGCGGAACGCCCTCAGCGTGTTGGACAAGGACGTCTCCCAGGACGACCTGGCCCGTGAGATGGGCACCACCGAGCGGGGCACCGACTCCGCGTTCGTGATCACCAAGGCGCTGAACGACAAGGCCGGTAAGGACGTCTACCGCACGGTGGAGATCCCCGGCCAGGTCGCCGACGAGGCGGAGACCGAGCGGTTGCGCGAGGACGTCGTCCGTACGGTCGACGACGGCCGGAGCGTGGTCGCCAACGTCTTCGGCACCGCTTTCGACACCGGCGGCGGCAGCCACTCGTTCGAGGCCGGCCACTACATCTCGGTGACCGGCTATCGCGACGGCGGCAGCCAGGTGAAGATCGCGGACTCGGCGGATCCGGCAAAGGCCGAGTACTGGATGGACACCGAGGTGCTGGCGGACTGGATCGCCAGCCGTGGCTACTCCGCCTGACCGAGCACCATCGATCGGGCAGGCTTCCCCATGCGGATCGTGCGGATCGGGCAGGCCAGCCGCGCCAGGCAGAACCGAGCGGGCCGGCTTCCCACGTTGGGGAGCCGGCCCGCTCGTCTGTCCAGTGCACAACCGACCCGGTCCTGACATCAGGTCGGCGTCCGGGCCACCGCGCGAGGTCAGGCGACACCCGGGAGTCCGAGGCCGGGCGGCGTCCGAGAGCGCGAGGTCAGCTCAGCGTCCGAGCGTCCGAGGTCAGGTCGGCACCGGGGCCGGTGGGCCGTCGCCGACCAGGCGGAACGCGGTCTCGCCGACCGGCTCGACCAGGCCGTCGGTCACCAGCCCGGACAGCGCCCGGGCCCGCTGCACGTCGTCCGACCAGACCTGGTCCAGCCGCTGGTGCGGCACCGGGCCGGTCGCCTCGCGCAGCACCCCGAGCAGCAGGCCGCGTACCTGGCGGTCGGTGCCGGCGTACCGCTGCGGTCGGCGGGTCGGGCCGTCCGGGGCCACCTGGCCCGACGCGCGCCACGCACAGCTCGTCTCGACGGGGCAGACACCGCAGCGGGGCGAGCGGGCGGTGCAGACCACCGCGCCCAGCTCCATGAACGCGGCGCTGGCCAGGGCGGCGGCCGCCGGTTCGACCGGCAGCAGCTCCTCGGTGGCGACCAGGTCCGCCGGCCGGGTCGCCGGACCGGCGTCCGGCTCTCCGGCGATCGCCCGGCAGACCACCCGCCGCACATTGGTGTCGACCACCGGATGCCGTTGCCCGTACGCGAAAGCCGCCACCGCCCGCGCCGTGTACGTGCCGACCCCGGGCAGGGCGAGCAACTGCTCCAGTTGATCGGGCACCTGACCGCCGTGCCGATCCACGACGGCGACCGCGCACTCCCGCAGCCGGACCGCCCGGCGGGGGTAGCCGAGCCGCCCCCACATCCGGATCGCCTCAGCCGGGGTGTCCTGCGCCAGTGCCGCCGGGGTGGGCCAGCGGGCCAGCCACGCCTGCCAGGCGGGCAGCACCCGGACCACCGGGGTCTGCTGGAGCATGACCTCGCTGACCAGGATGGCCCACGGGCTGACGTCGGGATGGCGCCACGGCAGGTCCCGCGCGTTGCGCTCGTACCACCGGCTCACCAGGCCGGCGAAGGTGGGTTCTGTCATCGCGTCGCCGATCATGCCACGGGTGCCGGATTCCGCCGACTGGGCGGTCCGGCCACGGGCGCGGGATTCCGCCGACTGGACGGTCCGGGCGGGCCGCCACCGTCGGCGTACGTGGATCGGGGAGAATGCCCGGATGAACGAGCTCGCGATCACCGTCATCGGTCGGGACCGACCCGGCATCGTGGCCGACGTCGCCGAGGTGCTGGCCCGGCTCGGGGCGAACCTCACCGACAGCACCATGACCCGGCTGCGCGGACACTTCGCGATGACCCTGATCTGTGTGGGCCCGGCCGCCGCCGAGGTGGAGGCCGCGTTGGCCACGCTGACCGCCGACGGCCAACTGCTGGCGACCGTACGCGAGGTCACGCCGGACGGGGAGACGGCTCCGGCCGGCGAGCCGTACGTGGTAGCGGTGCACGGGGCGGACCGGATGGGCATCGTGGCCGCGATGACCCGGGTGCTGACCGAGGCCGGCGGCAACGTCACGGATCTGAGTACCCGGTTGGTGGGGTCGCTCTACGTGGTGGTGGCCGAGGTCGAGTTGCCGCCGGGTGCGGCCGGACCGCTCGCCGCCCGGCTGTCCGAAGCCGCCACGAATCTCGGTGTCGACGTCACTCTCCGTCCCGCCGAACCGGATCTGCTGTGAGCGGCGACGCGGGTACGCCGGACCTGGCCGCCGAGGCGTACGCCGGGTTGGGGGCGTGGACGCCCGAGTCGCTGGGTGCCGGCGCGGTCCTGCCGGTGGTCTCCGCCCCGCACACGGTGCTCAGTCGGGCCGGCGCGGAGGTCGACCCGACCGACGAGGAGACGGTCCGGTTGGCGGCCGACCTGATCGCCACCATGCGGGTCTCGCCCGGCTGCGTCGGTCTGGCCGCACCGCAGGTGGGGGTGGGGGCGCACGTGTTCGCGGTGGACGTGACGGGCCACCCCAAGGCGGTCACGCTGCACGGCACGTTCGCGCTCTGCAACGCGCGGGTGGTCGAGGCGACCCGGTGGAAGGCGGGCCGGGAGGGGTGCATGTCGGTGCCGGACCTGACCGGTGACGTCAAGCGCGCGAGCCGGCTCGTGGTCGAGGGGGCGCTGCCGGGCAGTGGCGAGATGGTACGCCTGGTCACCGACGGTTTCGAGGCGCGGGCCCTGCAACACGAGATCGACCACTGTGCCGGGCTGTTGTTCCTGGACCGGGTGGCCGGCGCGCACGCGATCTACCAACGCAAGGTGTATCTCTGACCGAGGCCGGACAAATACGGTGAGTGACGAATCGGCCTCGCTCACACCTCACACCGTCGTGAATGGAGAGTGGGTTCCGATGGGTGCTGTCGACCCCGGCGCGTCGCTACCGTCCGTCGTGTGCGACGCCGCTACGGTGGGGGCATCATGCGTCTGACGGTCGGCCCCCTGTCTCCCGCGGTGTATTGGCGGCGTCGTGCCGTCGTGCTCGGCGCGGTCCTGCTCCTGCTGGTTGTCGTGCTCTACTCCTGTAACGGGCAGAGCGGCGACCCCGGTGCGACCGGCAACGGTCAGCCCGATCCCGGTGCGTCGACCGGTACGCCGGGGCCGACCGGGTCGGTGTTGACCCCGGAGACCGGCTCGCCCCCGTCAGGGGACGCCGGGGCCGGCCCGTCCACGCCGTCCGGCGACCCGGCGGCCAGCCCGTCGAACGAGCCGTCGCTCAGCAACGACCCGCCGGTCAACAACACCTCGACCGACGACGGCTCGTGCACCGACAACGAGATCGTGGTGACCGCCCAGGCTCTGCCCGGCGAGGTGGTACGCGGTGCCGCCGTCGACCTGCATCTCAAGATCCGCAACCGGGCGGAGCGGACGTGCAGCCGGGACGTGGGCGCGGACGCGCAGGAGATCTTCATCAAGTCCGGCGCCGAGGTGGTGTGGTCCTCGGACACGTGTGGTACGGCCTCTGGGTCGGACGTCCAGTCCTTCACGCCGGGCTTCGAGCGTTCCTACCAGGTCGGCTGGAACGGCAAGGACAGCAGCCGGTGCGCCGAGGGAGTGGCGAACGGCCCGGTCGTGCAGGCCGGGACGTACGAGGTCTTCGCGCGGGTGGGTACCCGACTGAGTCAGCCGGCCAAGCTCCGGTTGACCGGCTGATCGGCACCGGCTCACGGCTAACCGGGCGGGGATCCGCGCCGGCCGGTGATCGCGCCCGGCTCAGACGTAGCGTTCCAGGATGGACGCCTCGGCGAGCCGGGAGAGTCCCTCGCGTACGCCTCGGGCCCGCGCGTCGCCGACGCCCTCGACGGCCTGCAGGTCCTCGACCGTCGCGCCGAGCAGCCGCTGGAGGCTGCCGAAGTGCAGCACCAGCCGGTCCACCACCGCCACCGGCAGCCGGGGCACCTTGGCCAGCAGTCGGAAGCCGCGCGGACTGACCGCCGCCTCCAGCGCGTCGGACGCGGCCGGGTAACCGATCGCCTTGGCGACCGACACCAGGTCGATCAGCTCGGTGGCGCTGAGCAGGTCCAGCTCGACCAGGGCCTCGTCGAGGGTGCGGGGCTTACGGCCGGCGGGCAGGTAGTCCCGGATGACCAGGGTGCGGTCGGCGTCCACGCCGGCCATCAGCTCGTCGAGTTGCAGGGCGAGCAGTCGGCCGTCGGTGCCCAGCTCGACCACGTAGCCGGCGATCTCGTCGGCGATCCGGCGGACCATCTCCAGCCGCTGCACCACGGCCACCGCGTCCCGGACGGTGACCAGGTCCTCGATCTCCAGCGCGGAGAGGGTGCCGGAGACCTCGTCCAGCCGGAGCTTGTAGCGCTCCAGGGTGGCCAACGCCTGGTTGGCCCGGGACAGGATGGCCGCCGAGTCGTCCAGCACGTGCCGCTGGCCGTTGACGTAGAGGCTGATGATCCGCATCGACTGACTGACCGAGATCACCGGGTATCCGGTCTGCCGGGCCACCCGCTCGGCGGTGCGGTGCCGGGTGCCGGACTCCTCGGTCGGGATGGTCGGGTCGGGCATCAGGTGCACGGCGGCCCGGACGATCCGGGTGCCGTCGCTGGAGAGCACCACCGCGCCGTCCATCTTGCACAGCTCACGGACCCGGGTGGCGGAGAACTCGACGTCCAGCGGGAAACCGCCGGTGCACAGACCCTCGACCACCTTGTCGTACCCGAGGACGATCAGTGCGCCGGTGCGACCGCGCAGGATGCGCTCCAGGCCGTCGCGGAGCGCGGTGCCCGGTGCCATCAGCGCCAGATTCGCGCGCAGCGGGTCGCCGGCGCTGCCGCCCCCGGTCACGCTGACGCTGATCGGACGAGCGGGCGAGCCCACGGCACCGGTGCGGGCGTGGGGTGTCGCGCCGGCAGGCTTGGTGGTTTCGCGGTCGATCGGCACGGGCACAGTCTACGGACTGCCCTGCGGTGGGTGCTCCCGTGGTTACTGGGATGTGTCACGATTCGGCCCGTCCCGTCCGTCCCGTCCGCCGGAGACGCGGCTCACTCCGCCGAAGCCCGGGCTGCGGCCTGCAACGCCGCCCGGACGTCGGACACCTCCACCACCCGCATCTGCTCCGGCCCGGCGCCGGTGCTCGCGGGGCCACAGCCAGGCGGCACCAGGGCCAGCCGGAACCCGAGCCGGGCCGCCTCGGAGAGTCGGCGCGGCACCGCTCCCACCCGGCGTACCTCGCCGGTCAGGCCGACCTCGCCGATCGCCACCAGGTGCGGCGCGATCGCCAGGTTCAGACCGCCGGAGGCGACCGCGAGGGCGACCGCCAGGTCCGCCGCCGGCTCCACCACCCGGATGCCGCCGACGGTGGCCGCGAAGACCTCCCGGTCGTGCAGGGTGAGCCGCTCGGTGCGACGCTGGAGCACCGCGAGCACCATCGCCAGCCGGGCCGAGTCCAGCCCGGAGACGGTACGCCGGGGCGAACCGGCCACCGTGGCACCGATCAACGCCTGCACCTCGGTCACGAGCGCCCGGCGTCCCTCCATCGCCACCGTCACGCAGGTGCCCGGCACCGGCTCGCTGTAGCGGGTGAGGAACAGCCCGGACGGGTCGGCCAGGCTGCTGATGCCGCCCTCGTGCATCTCGAAGCAGCCCACCTCGTCGGCGGCGCCGAACCGGTTCTTGACGCCGCGCACCATCCGCAGTGAGGAGTGCTTGTCGCCCTCGAAGTGCAGCACCACGTCGACCAGGTGCTCCAGCACCCGGGGACCGGCTACCTGGCCGTCCTTGGTCACGTGCCCCACCAGCACGGTGGCGATGCCGCGCTCCTTGGCGACCGCGACCAGGGCGGCGGTGACCGCCCGCACCTGGGTCACCCCGCCCGGAACGCCCTCGGTGCCGGTGGTGGAGATGGTCTGCACCGAGTCGAGCACCAGCAGGCCGGGCTTGACCGCGTCGAGGTGGCCGAGCACCGCCGCGAGGTCGCTCTCGGCGGCCAGGTAGAGCTGGTCGTGCAGGGTGCCCATCCGCTCGGCCCGCAGGCGCACCTGGCTCACCGACTCCTCGCCGCTGACCACCAGCGAGGGGCTGCCCGCTCCGGCGGCCCACTGCTGGGCCACGTCGAGCAGCAGGGTGGACTTGCCGACTCCCGGCTCACCGGCGAGCAGCACCACCGCCCCGGGCACCAGCCCGCCGCCGAGCACCCGGTCCAGCTCGCTGACGCCGGTGGGCCGGGCGCGCGCCGGTGCGGCACTGATGGTGGCGATGGGCCGGGCCGGCTCGGCGGGCATCCGGGAGCTGACCACGCGTCCGGAGACGGTCGGGCCGGTGACGGTGCACTCGACCACCGAGCCCCACTCGGCGCACTCCGGGCAGCGCCCCACCCACTTGGGCGGCTGGTGCCCGCAGGCGTCGCACTCGTACGCGGGGCGGGGCTCACGGGCGGCGGCCCTGCCGCGCCCGCCACCCGCTCCCCGGGCCGGGGTCGATCGGGAGATGCTCACCCGAGCGACGCTAACCCCCCGGTACGACGACGGCACCGCCGGCATGGGTGCACCACGCCGACGGTGCCGTCGGAACCTCCGGCAGGACGGGTCAGTGGCCGCCTTCGCCCTCGAACTCGGTGTGCCGCTCGATGATCGGCGACGGCGGCGGGGCCGGGCTGAGCGGCACGGCCACCGGAGCCGGGCTGGTGATCGTGTTGCCGTCGCCGAAGTCGAAGCTGACCGTGACGTTCTGACCGGCGAGCAGTGCCGAGTTCAGCCCGAGGAGCTGGAGCACCTGCTCGCCCTCGGTGTTGAGCTGCACGTAGCTCAGCGGCGGGATCTCGATCCGGGCCGGCCCGCCGGCCGGCGACTCGGTCGCGTCGGGCGAGGGCGTCTCGTCCGGGGAGGGCGTCTCGTCGGGCGACGGGGAACCGCCCGGGGAGGGGGTGCCCTCCGGGGACTGCTCCGGCGACGGGGAGCCGGTCGGCGAGGGCGAGGCCGTGGGCGACGGGCTGGTCGCGGCCTGGACCGTGGTGAGTACCACCTCGCGGGCGTCCGACGAGGTGACGGTCACGGTGACCGGGTCGGGCGAGTCGTTGTAGAAGAGCGCGTTCAGGATGGCGTCGTCGCCGGCCTGGTAGCCCTCCACGCCGGGGTAGGCGATCAGCACGCTGCGTACGCCGTACCGGCCGTCCTCGGCCTGGAGGTCGACGCCCTGGATCGACGGGACCTTGTTCGCCGTCTCGGAGATCTGACCGGCGCCGCATCCCGACAGCAGCAGCATGCCGGCTGCCGCCGCGATCCCGGGCAGCAGTACGGCAGCCCGCCGGGAACCCCTGATCGAGCGCGTCACGTCGGTCCTCCTCGTCACGATCACACCCCGGCGACGTCGCCGGAACCGCTGGCCATACCCGCGCAGACCGATTCCCAGCGTAGTTGGAGCTGATCGTGGCCCGCACGGCGACCCGGTGCTGCCACCTGCCGGGGGACGTGGTCAGACCAGTCGACCGCTCGTGACCAGCAGGACGACATCGATCAGGGCCACCAGCATGACCGCCCGGAAGGCGGCCACCGAGCGGGCCCCGGGCCGGTCGGCGGTGCGTCCGGCGTACCAGGCGAGGACCAGGATGATCACGGCCGCGACGACCGCCGCGAGCCCCAGCCCGGACGGCGGACCGGGCGGCCCCAGCACCAGCGTGACGGTCGCCGCGACGAGCAGCCCGACGGCGGCCGCCCGGCTGCCCGCCGGACCCACCCGATGCGGCAGGCCGCGCACCCCGGTCCGGGCGTCGTCGGCGAAATCGGGCAGCACGTTGGCGAAGTGCGCACCGGCGCCGAGCAGGGCCGCGGCGGCGATCAGCCACACCGGCGGCGTCGGCGCGCCGGGCAGCGCCAGCACCACGAAGGCGGGCAGCGCGCCGAAGGAGATGGCGTACGGCAGCACCGAGACCGGGGTCCACTTGAGCGGCCAGTCGTACAGCAGGGCCGAGACCAGCGCGACGACGGCGCAGAGCGCAGCGGCCGGGTTCGTGGTCAGGGCCAGCGCCACGGTCGTGACGGCGGCCAGCCCGGCGGCCACCGCGACGACCCGCCGGCTGACGACACCGGCGGCCACCGGCTTGTCGGTACGCCCCACCGCGGCGTCCCGGTCGGCGTCGAGCGCGTCGTTGGTCCACCCCACCGCGAACTGGCTCGCCGCCACCGTCAGCGCCACCACGGCGATCCCGCCGGGCGGGTGCCCGACGCCGGCCGCGAGCAGACCGGCCACTGTGGTGACGGCCATCGTCGGCTCTGGATGGCTCGCTCTGACCAGCCCTAACACCGTGGACGACATAACGGAAGTCTGGTCGTTACCGGCTAGTCGTGCCACGCTCGGTGAATGCGTGACGCCGGCTTGAGCCTGCCCCGCAACGACCCGCGTCAGTACGACGACCTGGCCGGCGAATGGTGGCGGCCGGACGGCGCGTTCGCGATGCTGCACTGGCTGGCCGAGGCACGGGCGGCCATGGTGCCACCGGCGACGCGACCCGACGCGCTCCTGGTCGACCTCGGCTGCGGCGCCGGTCTGCTCGCCCCGCATCTGGTCGGCAAGGGCTACCGCCACGTGGGAGTGGACCTGACCCGGTCCGCGCTGGCCCAGGCGGCCGCGCACGGCGTGACGGTGGTCAATGGCGACGCCACGGCGGTGCCCCTCGCCGACGGGTGCGCCGACGTGGTGGCCGCCGGTGAGCTGCTGGAACACGTACCCGACTGGCGGGCCGTGGTGGCCGAGGCATGTCGTCTGCTGCGTCCCGGCGGGTTGCTGGTGCTGGACACGCTCAACGACACCGCGCTGTGTCGGCTGGTCGCGGTCCGCATCGCCGAGCGGCTGCCGACCGTGCCGCGCGGCATCCACGACCCACGGTTGTTCGTGGACCATCGTGAGCTGGTGGCCGAGTGTGCCCGCCACGGCGTGGACCTACGGGTCCGGGGTGTCCGCCCGGCGGTGCCGGGCCTGCTGCGCTGGCTGTTCCGGCAGGTACGCGGCGCGGCGACGCCGCCCGGTCAGGCGCCCCGGATCGTGCCGACCGGTTCGCCGGCCGTGCTCTACCAGGGACGCGGGGTGTACGGCGGGTAGCCGCTCCGGGCGGGGGTAAGGGAAGCCGAGAAGGGGGTTCCATGACGGAGCGCAGCGGAGTGCTGGCATGAGCGAGCGCAGCGAGCGGTCGGTGTCGGACGTCGCGCGGAGACTGGCGCCCCGGCTGGCCGCCCGCGCGGCCGAGCACGACCGGGACGGGTCGTTCCCGGTCGACGACTTCGCCGATCTCGGTGCGGCCGGGCTGTTCGGGCTGATGGTCCCCGCCGAGCTGGGCGGCACCGGCTCGACGTTCGCCGGGTACGCGGCCGTCGCCACCGAACTGGCCCGGGGCAACGGCGCCACGGCTCTGGTGTTCAACATGCACGCCTCGGTCACCGGCGCCCTGGGCGCGGTCACCGAGGAACTGGCCGAGGCGTTGGGCGTACCGGAGGAGGCGCTCGCCGCCCGCGACCGGTTGCTGCGGGCGGCGGCCGAGGGTGCGTGGTACGCGGTCGCGATGAGCGAACGCGGTGCCGGCGCCCGGCTGTCCCAGCTCACCACGGTCTACGAACCGGTCGACGGCGGCTGGCGGATCAAGGGCAGCAAGACCTTCTGCTCGGGCGCCGGTCACGCCGACGGCTACCTGGTGGCGGCGCGCAGCGCAGCCGACCCGTCGGTGGTCTCGCAGTTCCTGGTCCCGTCCGGTGCGGGCCTGACCGTCGAGCCGACCTGGGACGCGCTCGGCATGCGCGCGACCGCCTCGCACGACCTGCACCTGGACGTCACCGTGCCGTCCGATCGGCTGCTCGGCGGGGTGGAGGGTCTGGCCCTGGTGGTCGCCCAGCTCATGCCGCACTGGCTGGTGGCCAGCTACGCCGCCGTCTACGTCGGGGTGGCGCGGGCGTCGATCGACGCGGCGGCGGAGCACCTGCACGCCCGGGGTCTGACGCACCTGCCGGCGGTCCGTGCCCGGTTGGGGCGGGCCGACGCGGCGGTGGCGGCGGCGCAGCTCGCGGTCGCCGAGGCGGCCCGTCGGGTGGACGAGGCACCGGGCGACGCCGAGACGAACCGCTGGGTGTGGCGGGCCAAGCTGCTGGCCGGTACGACCGCGGCGGAGGTGGCCGCGTCCATGCTGGAGGCGGCCGGCACCTCCGCCACCCGGCGTGGTCACCCGTTGGAGCGCCTCTATCGGGACGCCCGTTGCGGGTCGCTGCACCCGGCCACCTCCGACGTCTGTGCCGACTGGTTGGGCATCGCCGCGCTCGGCGGCGACCCGGACCGTGACGGGTCGGCTCCTCGTTGGTGAGCGTGAGGAGCCCGAGCGAGCGGAAGGTGGGACGGTGACCGTACCGGTGATCGCGGGTGTGGGTACGGCTCATCCGCCCTCGGCCGACCAGCAGGAACTCTGGGAGAGGTTCTTCTCCCGGCACTACTCCGGCAGCACCCGTGCGCTCGCCGAACGGATCTTCGCGAACTCGGGGGTGACCCGCCGACAGGCGGCGGTGAGTCCGTTGATCGAGGACGTCTCGGACTGGCCGACCGAGCGGCGGATGCGCCGCTACCTGGTGGAGGCGTTGCCGCTGGGCAAGGAGGCGGTCGGCCGCGCGTTGACCTCGGCCGGCCTGGACGCCGGGGACGTCGGTCTCTTCGTGGTCTGCTCCTGCACCGGGTACGCCACCCCGGGGCTGGACATCCTGCTCGCTCGTGACCTGGGCATGTCCCCGACGACGCAGCGGATGTTCGTCGGCCACATGGGCTGTTACGCGGCCCTGCCCGGGTTGGGTGCGGCCAGTGACTTCGTGGTCTCCCGGGGGCGCCCGGCGTTGCTGCTCTGCGCCGAGCTGACCAGCCTGCACCTGCAACCCTCGTCGGCCCGGGTGGACACCCAGCAGATCGTCTCCCACGCGCTCTTCTCGGACGCCGCGGTCGCCGCCGTGCTCGTCCCCGGTGGTCGGGGGTACGCGGTACGCGAGGTCACCTCGGTCACCGACACCTCCACGGCCGATCACATGACGTGGGACGTGACCGACACCGGCTTCCGGATGGGGCTCTCGCCGAAGGTGCCGCAGGTGCTGTCGACCCACGTACGCGGGCTGGTGGAGGATCTGCTGGCCCGGCACGGCGCCACGGTGTCCGGGGTGGACGGCTGGGCGGTGCACCCGGGCGGCCCTCGCATCCTGAACGTGGTGGAGCGCGAACTGGAACTGCCGCTGACCGGTTTGGCGGCGTCCCGGGCGACGCTGGACGAGCACGGCAACTGCTCGTCCCCGACGGTGCTGCTGATCCTCGACCGTCTGCTGCGGGCCGCGCCGTCACCGCGCCGGGTGGTGATGCTCGCCTTCGGACCCGGTCTGACTCTCTACGCGGTCCTGCTGGAACGTCATGTCTGACCGTTCGGGCGGCTACTGTTTAAAGATGAACGTCGATCCGGTTCACCGGCTGCGCGGCGCTCTGCTCGCCGGGCTCGGTGCGGTCGCGCTGGTGCTCGGGGGCTGGTGGTGGCAGGCGCAGGAGCCGACGCTGGGTGCCCCGGCGTCGATCGCTTCCGGCGACGGCCCGAGGTCGGCGACGACGTGGCGGATGGAACCCGGCACCAGGACCAGTGTCGTACTCGACGCACGAACCGGCGGCGTCGTCTCGGCGCCTCCCGGCGGCGGGTACGGGCCACCCGGCGGCACGGTGGACGCCTCGTCCAGTGCCGACCATCGGAGCTTACGGCGGGCGGAGGTCCGCGATGTGGTCTGGACCGAGCTGACGAAACTGACCGAGGGAGCGTCGGTGGTCCGACAGGCCCCGATCGGGTACGGGGAGACGTTCCGCCTCCGCTTCCGGTGCGTCGGGCCGGGAGATCTGTTGGTGACGGTCGACGGAGCGCGGGCGGCCGATCCGATCACGATCGGCTGCGACGGTGGGGCGGCCATGACGGAGGTCACCGGCACCGGCGGGCCGGTGCGCATCTCGTTCTCCACCGCCGGTGCGGAGCCGTTGCAACTGGAGGCCCGCCTGATCGCGCCGTCCTGAGCCGTTCGAGCATCTACTCTTTCCGGCATGCGTGATGATCCCGTCCATCGGCTCCGAGGCGCCCTGCTCGCCGCTGTGGGCGTGGTGGCGCTCGGCGCCGGTGGCGGATGGTGGCAGGCGACCGCACCGACCGGACCGGTGGTGAGCGCCGGCACCGGGCTCGCGTCGGACGGATCTGGGCAGGCGACCTACTGGCAGGTGGATCCGCGTACCGGTGACTGGGCCGAGCAGTATCGCGGGAGTGCCTCGCCCCGACCAGGGACGACGGCGTCGTTCTGGGTGGATGCGGCCACCGGCGCGGTGATCGGGGTGGATCCGGCCGCCGGCTCCTCTCTCGTGCTCGAACCGCGCGATGGCACGAGACGCGTGCTGGCCGGGGCCGGGTCCGGCGCCGTCAGCGCTCCGGAGTCCGGAGAGCCGGGCCGGCGGCGAGCGGGCGGCGGCAACGTGGTGTGGTTCGACCGCTCGGTGTTGCGGGCGGGCGAGCCCGTGGTCCGCACTGCTCGGGTCGGCGATGGCGACCAGTTGGCGCTGTTCGTCAGGTGCACCGGCTCGGGCGAGGTCAATGTCGCCGTCGACGGTGCCCGGGGGGCGTTCTACCCACACCGGGTCGAGTGCACGGGAGCGGTGTCGACGATCGGGATCACCGGTGCCGGCGGGCGGCTGCGGGTCACGTTCCATCCCGGCGACGCGGCGCAGGTTCAGCTGGTGGCGCGTCTGGTCGCTCAGGCCTGAGATCGGTCGTGGCCGCCGACCGGCCGCCGGTGCCGGAAGGGCCGGGTGTCGCGGTGGCAGGACGAGCCAGGCGTTCGCGGTCCGGCTCGCCGGGTCGCGGTCAGCCCGCCAGCCGGGTGAGTTCGGCCTGGTAGTCGGCGAGGGAGTCGACCTCGGGCACGACCAGGACGACCCGGCCGGTGCGATCGGCGAGCAGGGCGGTCACGGTGTCCGGGCGGGCCGGCAGGTGCAGGAAGTCGCGGAGGCCACCGGCCGGATCGGCCAGCGCGCGTACCTCGGTGCCGGCCGGTGCGGCCCGGGGGCGGGCGGCGGCGACGGTGACCAGACTCACTCCGGCCGGTGCCGCCGTCGCTGCCTCGGCGACCCGCTCCGGGCAGGCGCACCCGTCGACCAGCAACACCACGGTCGGCACCAGGCCGCGCAGCGGCACCGGGGACTGGCCGCCGTCGACCAGGTCCAGAGCGGGCAGCGGTCGTCCGGTGAGCCGGATCGGTGCCGGGTCGCCGGTGCCGGTGGTCGGCCCGGGGGAGCGGCCGGCACGGGGCCAGGTGGCGGCGGCCAGGCCGGCGACGGTCGCCACGACCGCGAGCAGCAGCGCGAGCACGGGCAACGCGGACGGACGCCATCGGCGGGCGTGCCCGGTGGCCCTGCCGCGCAGCTCGCGGCGTACCTGCTCGGCTTCGTCCGCGAGGGCGGCGGCGTCGTCGGGGACGACCACCCGGCCCCACTCGGGCGGCAGGTCGGGCAACCCGGGACCGTCGGCGTCGGCCTTGCCCATCACCACCTCCTCAGCGCGACCGGCGGTGGAACCGCCCCGTCGCCGGTCGCTCTCGACCGTCACGGATGTGCATACGCGGGCACCCCTCAAGGGTCTCGTACCAGGCCCGGGTCCCGCTACCGCTGCCCACACTCTTCAACGGCGGGATATCATGGGGCGGGTGGCGTAGGCCCTGACGTGCGATGCCAGTCGTGATCTTCGATGCTCTTCCCCGGGCGGTGCCCGGGGGTCATCTGCCGATTACGCAGCGTGGTCGAATCATTGTTTGGGCGGTCTGTCAAGCCGAAGAAATACCTCTCACAGGGCCCCTGAGCTGCGCCAACGGTCAGGACAGCGGTGAGACATCGGTGCCTGAGCGTGTTACCCTAGACACAGCGAAAGGGGTTTCGAACCTATGGTTTTCAGTGTCGGCGAGACCGTTGTTTACCCCCACCACGGGGCCGCACTCATCGAGGCAATCGAGACTCGGGTCATCAAGGGCGAGCCCAAGCAGTACCTCGTCCTGAGGGTCGCGCAGGGTGACCTGACGGTCCGGGTGCCCGCTGAGAACGCCGAGATCGTGGGCGTGCGCGAGGTGGTCGGCGAAGAGGGTCTCGGCAAGGTATTCGACGTTCTCCGGGCTCCGCACACCGAGGAGCCGACCAACTGGTCGCGGCGTTACAAGGCAAATCTGGAGAAGCTGGCCTCCGGCAACCCGCTGAAGGTGGCCGAGGTCGTGCGTGACCTGTGGCGCCGGGAGCGGGAGCGCGGGCTGTCCGCAGGCGAGAAGCGGATGCTCGCCAAGGCTCGCGACATTCTCGTTGGCGAGGTCGCGCTGGCCGAGAAGAGCACCAAGGACGAGGCGGAGACGCTGCTCGACAAGGTGCTGACCGAGGCCTAGTCCGCACAGCATCGTCGTACCCACTTCGTAGTGAAGAAACCATCGAGGACCGCGACGTGACCGCGCAGCTTAATCCGCGCGGTGACGTCGCGGTCCTCGTGCCTGCGGCCGGTGCCGGCGTACGCCTGGGGCCCGGCCGTCCGAAGGCACTACGACTACTGGCCGGCGAGCCGCTGCTGGTGCACGCGGTCCGCCGGCTCGCCGCCGCCGCGTCGGTGCACACCATCGTGGTGGCCGCTCCGGTCGCCGACGTCTCGGCGGTCCGCGAAATGCTCGCCCCGGTCGCACCGGTGACGGTGGTGCCGGGCGGGACGGAGCGGCAGGCGTCGGTCGCCGCCGCGCTGGCCGCCGTGCCGGAGGGCCCCGAGATAGTCCTGGTGCACGACGCGGCCCGCGCGTTGACCCCGTCGGAACTGGTGGAGTCGGTGGCCGCCGCGGTCCGGGACGGGCACGACGCGGTGATCCCCGTGCTGCCGGTGGTCGACACGATCAAGGAGGTCGACGCGGGCGAGGTGGTGCTCGGCACCGTCGACCGGGCCGCGTTGCGGGCCGTGCAGACGCCGCAGGGCTTTCGCCGGGCGGTGCTGGCCGCCGCGCACGCCGCCGCCGGTGACCCGCTCACCGACGACGCCGGGCTGGTCGAGAAGCAGGGCGTACCGGTGTACTGCGTACCCGGGTCGGACCACGCTCTGAAGATCACTCGGCCGTTCGACCTGGCGCTGGCCGAGCACCTGCTCTCCCACGGCGCCTAGCGCCTGTGTCGAAGTCCTCGGTCGAGCCGAGGACTTCGACACAGGCCCTAGCGCGTACCCTCGTTTCATGATCGTTCCTCGGGTGGCCATCGGCACCGACGTGCACGCCTTCGAGGCGGGTCGGCCCTGCTGGGTGGCCGGTCTGCACTGGCCCGACCAGGACGGCCTGGCCGGGCACTCGGACGCGGACGTCGTCGCCCACGCCGCCTGCAACGCGCTGCTCTCCGCCGCCGGTCTCGGCGACCTGGGCGCCAACTTCGGAGTGGACCAGCCCGAATGGGCGGGCGCCAGCGGGGTGGCGCTGCTCACCGAGTCGGCCCGTCGGGTGCGGGCCGCCGGTTTCGCCATCGGCAACGTGTCGGTGCAGGTCGTGGGCGTACGCCCGAAGATCGGCCCACGCCGCGCGGAGGCCCAGCGGGTGCTCTCCGAGGCGGTCGGCGCACCGGTCACCGTCTCCGCCGCGACCACCGACGGGCTGGGCTTCACCGGGCGTGGCGAGGGGCTCGCCGGGATCGCGGTGGCCCTGGTCTACGAGCAGGCGAGCTAGGCTCGCGCGATGTCCGCCGACGTCCCCACCGATCCGCCCGCCGCCGACGGCTACCTTGAGCGCGCCACTCTCCTCGGCGAGCTGGGCCGCTACGACGAGGCCGCCGCCGAGCTGGGCTTCGCGCTCGCCCTCGACCCCGCCGCCGTCGACGTGTCGACGATGCTGGCCCGGGTGCACCTGGCCGCCGGCCGCCCGGCCGAGGCGCTCACCGCCGCCGAGACCGCCGTGGCAGCCGCGCCGGGGCAGCTCGCCCCACTCGTCGTGCGGGGCCTGGCCCTGAGCGACCTGGAACGGTACGCAGACGCCGCCCGTACCGCCGACGAGATCATGGCGCTGGGGCCGGAGGACGCGTACGCGCAGCGCAGCGCGGCGGCGATCCTGGCCGGCTCCCGCAACGGACAGCCGGCGCTGAACGCGGCCTGGCACGGGGTGGAGCTGGCGCCCGAGGAGCCGCAGGCACATCTGGTGCTCGGCCTGGTGGCGGCCAACATGCAGATGTACGACCTGGCCGAGCGCGCCTACCGGGAGGCGCTGCGGCTGGACCCACGGCTGGCCGAGGTGAGCGAGGACGTCGGTGTGCTGCGGTTGGAGCAGCGCCGGTGGAGCGCGACTCTGGAGCAGCTCGCGGAGGCGGCGGTGGCCAGCCTGCCGCCCGATTCGGGCCGCCGGGACGGGTCGCGGACCGACCCGAACCGGACGGACACCGTCCCGGACGACCTGAGCGGTCTCGACCAGAGCCGGAACGACACCTCGGACGGGCCGAAACCGGGTCAGAGTGGGTCGGGCGGGCCGACGTCAGGCCAGGGCGGTCCCGGGTGGCCCGCGACAGGCCAGAGTGGCCCGAGTTGGCCCACCGGCGGCCTGAGCTGGCCCACGGCGGGTCAGAGCGGGACGGGTCGACCGGACGGCACGAGCGGGCCGGAAACGGGCCAGCCGGGCGGTCAGAGCGGGGCCGGCTGGCCGCTGGGTGGATCGGACCAGGGCGGCGCGAACCAGGCCGGGGCGGGTGCCGGTCGGTCCGCCGACGGGCGGGACGAGCCGCCGACCTGGCCGTCCGAGAGCGGGTCGGCCGGTGGGTACCAGGGTGATCCCTTTGCCGCGCCGGGCGACGCGGGTCCGGCCGGTCCGGTCGCCGACCGTACCGTGCCGGCGGCGTTGCGGCAGCTCGTCGTCTGGGGCGCCGGCTGGTCGGTGATCGCCGCCGTGCTGGTCGCCTGTTCGGCCGCCACCGGGCCCGGCTTCTCCCGCATGATGGCGCTGCTGGCCGCAGCCGGCGGCGGCTTCGTGGTGTGGCGGCAGGCGTCGCGGCTGCCCGGCCTGACCCGGACCGTGCTGCCGGTGCTGCGGCGGACCGACCGGACGCTCGCGTTCGCCGTCTACGGGGCGTGCGTGGCGCCCGTGCTGATCCTGCTCTACGCCCTGCTGGGCACCCCGTGGCCGCTGGTGCTGGCGATCGGGGTGGCGATGGCCGCGCAGCTCGCGATCATCACCCGACCGGTCGCCTGACCGGCCGGGTGACGCGCCTGGTTCAGGGGCGGCGGGCCCAGGTCCAGGCGTACGCGTCGTCCTCGCACTCGCTCGCCGCGTCGCACAGGTCGAGAGGCCGGAAGGTGTCGACCATGACCGCCAGCTCGTCGAAGAAGTCCACGCCGATGGAGCGCTCGGCCGCGCCGGGCTGGGGGCCGTGCGTGAAGCCGGACGGGTGCAGCGAGATGGACCCCTGCTCGATGCCGGAGCCGCGCCGGGCCTCGTAGTTGCCGCCGGTGTAGAAGAGCATCTCGTCGGAGTCGACGTTGTGGTGGTGGTACGGCACCGGGATGGCGCCCGGGTGGTAGTCGACCTTGCGCGGGACGAACGAGCAGATCACGAAGTTCGGCCCCTGGAAGGTCTGGTGCACCGGTGGCGGCTGGTGGACCCGGCCGGTGATCGGCTCGAAGTCGTGGATGGAGAACGCCCACGGGTACATGTGCCCGTCCCAGCCGACCACGTCGAACGGGTGGTTGGCGAAGACGTGGCGGGTCCACCCGCGACGGTGACGGACCAGCACGTCCACGTCGGTGCCGTCGACCAGCAGCGGCGTGTCCGGTCCCCGGACGTCGCGCTCGCAGTACGGCGAGTGCTCCAGGAACTGCCCGCGTACGGAGAGGTAGCGCTTGGGCGGGCCGATGTGACCGGACGCCTCGACGGCGAGCAGCCGGGTCGGCGTGTCACCGGTGGGCACCAGACGGTGCACCGTCGAGGTCGGAATGATCACGTAGTCGCCGGCGGTCACGTCCAGCACCCCGAAGGTCGACTCGACCCGCAGCGCCCCGGACTCGACGTACAGGCAGTGGTCGCCGGTGGCGTCCCGGAACAGCGGGGAGGGCCGGTCGGCCAGCACGTACGCGATCCGGACGTCGTCGTTGGCGAGCAGGTAGCGCCGACCGAGGACCGGGTCCGCCCCGGTGCCGTCGAGCTTGTGGGTCCGCAGGTGCCGGGGCTTGAGCGGCAGGTTGGGTGCCCGGGTCACCGCCGGTGGGGTGAACTCCTCGGCGGCGACGATCGCGGTCGGCGCGTACCGGTGGTAGAGCAGGGACGAGTCGGAGGAGAAGCCCTCCTGGCCCATCAGCTCCTCGGTGTAGAGGCTGCCGTCGGGCTGCCGGAACTGGGTGTGGCGCTTCCGTGGCACCTCGCCGACGCTGCGGTAGTACGGCATCTCGCCTCCCGTCACCAGCGCGTCCGATAATCGGACGCTGTTGTCCGCTTCTTAGAGCGTCCCGTACATTCTTGTCTCGTGTCAACGCAGCTGCCCGCGCTCGTCACCGGACTGGTCGACGACGCCGCCGTCTTCCCGCCGGGCAGCGCGTCGCTGCCCGACGCCCTCGCCGCCCACCGGCAACACCGCGCCGCCTGGTACGCCGACCTCGTCGGCCCGCTGCTGCTGCCGGCCTCGACCGTGGCCGCAGGCGAGCTGGACGGGCTGGCCGATCCCGGGCTCGCCATCGGGCTGATCGGCGACACCGGTCTCGACCGCCTGCCGCTCGCGCTGTCGTGCCTGCCTCCGCTCGGCGTGACCGCCCGGCAGGTCGAAGCGCCCGTCGCCCGGCGCGGCGAGGACCCGCAGCCCGGCCTGGCCGAGCTGGTGACGCTGACCGAGCGGCTGGACGGCGTACCCGTCTACGCCGAGATCCCGCTGACCTTCGGGCTGATGGGGGCGCTGGACGCGCTGGCCGAGGCGCGGGCCGGTGGACTGCCGGTCGCCGCGAAGTTCCGCACCGGCGGGCTGGCCGCCGAGCTGTTCCCCACCCCCGCCGAGCTGGCCGCGGTGATCTGCGCCTGCCGGGACCGACGGCTGCCGTTCAAGCTGACCGCCGGGCTGCACCACGCCGTGCGGCAGGTGGATCCGGAGACCGGATTCACCCACCACGGCTTCGGCAACGTGCTGGCCGCCACGCTGGCCGCCGCCGACGGAGCCGGGGTGGACGCCGTCGCCGAGCTGCTCACCGTGCGCGACGAGCGCCCGCTGGTCCAGGGCGCCGAGGGACGACGCGACTCGGCGCGCCCGCTCTGGGTGGGCTTCGGCTCGTGCAGCATTACCGAACCACTGACCGACCTGATCCGGCTCGGGCTGGTGAACGGAGGATTCGAGGGATGAGCGAGTGGGCACGGTGGAACGGAGGGTCGGCGTGAGCTGGGTGACGGGTGCCGAGGGTTCCGGGTACGGGGTGCACCACCTGCCGTACGGGGTGTTCCGGGTGGGCTCCGGCGAGCCCCGGATCGGCGTACGCGTCGGGGACCTCGTGCTGGACCTGGCGGGCGCGGAGGAGGCCGGCCTGGTGCTGGCCGGCGGCGCGCTGCGGCAGTCCACGCTGAACGCGTTCCTGGCGCTGGGCCGCCCGCAGTGGACCACCGCCCGACAGCGGATCACCGAGCTGCTCACCGACGAGACCCACCGTGCGGCGGTGGAGCCGCTGCTGGTGCCGGTGGCCGAGGTGACGATGGAACTGCCCTTCGAGGTGGCCGACTACGTCGACTTCTATTCCTCGGAGCACCACGCCTCGAACGTCGGGTCGATCTTCCGGCCGGGCCAACCGCCGCTGCTGCCGAACTGGAAGCACCTGCCGATCGGCTACCACGGCCGAGCCGGCACGGTGGTGGTCTCCGGCACCCCGGTGGTACGCCCGCACGGCCAGCGGCCCGGTCCGCAGGGGCCGGTCTACGGCCCGTCCGCGCGCCTGGACATCGAGGCCGAGGTCGGGTTCGTGGTGGGTGTGCCGAGCCCGCTCGGACGCCGGGTCGCCGCCGCCGACTTCGCCGACCACGTCTTCGGGGTGGTGCTGGTCAACGACTGGTCGGCTCGGGACATCCAGGCGTGGGAGTACCAGCCGCTCGGGCCCTTCCTCGGCAAGTCGTTCGCCACCTCGGTGGCCGCCTGGATCACCCCGCTGGACGCGCTGCGAGACGCCTTCGTACCCGCCCCGGAGCAGGACCCGCCGGTGGTCGACTACCTGCGCGAGGAGTCGCGCCTGGGGCTGGACCTGCGGCTGACCGTGCGCTGGAACGGCGAGGCGGTCAGCGAGCCGCCGTTCGCCGGTATGTACTGGACGCCGGCCCAGCAGTTGGCGCACCTGACCGTCAACGGCGCCTCGCTGCGTACCGGCGACCTGTACGCCTCCGGCACCGTCTCCGGCCCGCGCCGGAACCAGGTCGGCTCGTTCCTTGAGCTCACCTGGGGCGGCACCGAGCCGGTCGTGGTGGACGGGGCGGAGCGAACCTTCCTCGCCGACGGGGACACGGTGACCATCACCGCGACCGCTCCCGGACCGGACGGCAGCACCATCGAATTGGGTGCGGTCACCGGTACGGTCACGCCCGCGAACTGACCCCAACCCGACACTGTTCCTTGATCGCACTCGATGTGCGATCAAGGACCGTCACCGACTTCGTTGATGACTCGGAATTGCGTCGCCACGACGCGCCGGGCCGGCCGGTGCCCCCCGTTCCGGTCGGCCCGGCCCCGGCTGGCGACACGTCACAAACCGAGGAGATGACGATGCGCGAACTCGTGGGCGCGGTCTGGCGCACCAGCAGCCGCTCGAACGACCAGGGACTCTGTGTGGAGGTGGCCGACAACCTGGCCCGTGTCCACGGCGTGGTGGGCATACGCGACTCCAAGGACCAGGCCGGGCCGGTCCTCGTGGTCAGCCCGCCGGACTGGACGTCGTTCGTCGGCGCGATCCGGGACGGGCGCTTCACCCGCTGACACCCACAGGCCGTGTTCCGCGAGCGCCGTACCGCTCTCGTGGGACACGGCCTTCCCGTGCCGCGACGGCCCCGACAGGGCCGTTCCCCGTGCCGCGACGGCCCTACCCGGTGGGCGTGACGTCCGTACCCTCGGGGCCGTGCCCCGACGCACTCAGCCCGGCTGGATAGGGTGCCGGTCGGAGGTGCGGGATGGGGTTGACGACGGGCCGGCGGCGGATCGTGGCGGTGGTGTCCGTGGCTGTCATGGTCGCGGTCACCGCGATCACCGCGTACCGCGTACTCGCTCCGGCCGAGGTCAGCACGACCGCGCGGGGCGAGTATCCGACCGCCGCCGAGCGGGAGGCCGGGGTGGTCGGCCGGCTGCCGGTGGCGCCGCTGATCGTCGATGGTCGCCTCCGGGTGTACGCGGCACAGAGGCAGGTGTACGCCGACGGGCCGGTGGACGCCCGGCACCGGGGCACGCCGTACTGGTCGTTCCGGCGCTGGCCCGCCGAGGTGAGCGGGGTCGTCGCGAACGGAACCACGGTGGTGAGCCACTGGTCGGACGGGAAGCTGGTGGCGCTGGACGCGCGTACCGGACAGGTGGCCTGGCAGGTCGACGGCCCGGCGCCCGCGCAGGGCTGGACCGCGCGCCGCACCGGCGCCGGTGCGGTCTGGAGCCCGGCGGGCCTGTTCCACGCCGACGCCGGCGACTCGCCGACGCTCGTGGTGTCCGGGCCGCAGCGACTCGCCGCCTTCTCGTTCGACGACGGTCGGCAACTCTGGTCGACGGAGGTGGACGGTGCTTGCCGCACCGACGTCGGCACCACCTCGACCGGCCGATTCGCCTCGCTGGACCGGTGCGGGGGTCCGGCGGTGGTCGAACTCCGCGACCTGCGCAGCGGTGAGCCGGTGGACCGGTGGGAGCCGCCGGGTGCCGCCGCCGAGTGGAGCGTCACGCCGGTCGGGTGCCTCACCGAGGGCGTGCGCTGCGGTGGCCTACGTGTCACCGGCCCCGGCGACGACGGGGGGCGAGGCTGGCTGCTGGCCGCCGACGGCCCGGTGGCCGCACCCGCACTCGACCCGGCCGACGCCGAGTTGACCGGGGAGTGGGTCGTCCGGGCGGCGGACGGCGTGGTCACCGGACGGTCCGCCCGTGACGGCGAGGAGGTCTGGCGGCGTACCGACCTCGGGCCGGTCCGGATCGTGGCGGTCCAACCCGACCGGGTGCACCTGATCACCGAGACGAACGACCTGATCACCGTCGACCCGGCCACCGGAGCCGAGCGGTCCCGCTTCGTGCTGAACGTGGGGGCCGACGGGGTGGGCTGGACGCCCGGGGCGGCGTACGCGAGCGGTGGCTACCTGGCGGTGGAGCGGCTCCGGCAGCCGTCCGCATCGGACGCCGACGACCAGCGTTACTTCCTCACCTCGGAGCCGCTGGTGCTGGCGGCGACCTAGGAGCTAGCGAGTCTCGGGCAAATCGGACAAAAGTTACGTATGCTCTCGGTGGGCTTCCGGGCCGGTCCGCTGGGGGATGGCGGATCGGCCCGGCACCGCTCGTGGCTCAGCCCAGCGCGGACTCGGCGGCGGCCAGGAAGGCGTCGTTCTCCTCCGGCGTACCGATGGTCACCCGCACCCCGTCGCCCGCGAACGGCCGGACGATCACGCCCCGCGACTCGCAGGCCTTGCCGAACGCCAGCGCCCGGTCGCCCAACGGCAGCCAGACGAAGTTGGCCTGGCTGGTGGGCACGTCCGGGACGAGCTTGCGCAGCGCCTCGGTGACCCGGTCCCGCTCGGCCACCACCAGCGCGCACCGCCGCTGCACCTCGTCCGCCTGGGCCAACGCGGCCAGTGCGCCCGCCTGCGCCGCCATGCTCGTGGAGAACGGCGTGACGACCTTGCGGACCGCCGCCGCCACCTGCGGCTGCGCGACGAGGAAGCCGATCCGCAGACCGGCCAGGCCCCACGCCTTGGACAGGGTGCGCAGCACCGCCACGTTCGGCCGGTCGGCATAGGTCAGCCCGTCCGGCACCTCCGGGTCCGTGACGAACTCCCGGTACGCCTCGTCGATGACCACCAGCACGTCGTCCGGTACGGCGTCCAGGAAGCGGTCCAGCTCGGCCCGGCGTACCGCCGTGCCGGTCGGGTTGTTCGGGTTGCAGACCAGGATCATCCGCGTCCGGTCGGTCACCGCCGTGGCCATCGCGGACAGGTCGTGCCCGTGCCCGGCCGCGTTGGGCACCTGCACGCTGGTCGCGCCGCTGGTCGCCGCGATGATCGGGTACGCCTCGAACGAGCGCCACGAGTAGACCAACTCGTCACCGGGCAGGCAGGTGGTCCGGACCAGGTGCTCGGCCAACGCCACCGAGCCGCAGCCGGTCGCGATGCGATCCGGGTCCACGTCGTACCGGTCGGCCAGCGCCTGACGCAGCGCGACCACGCCCATGTCCGGGTATCGGTGCACACCGGTGACCGCCTCGGCGACCGCCTCCACGACCCCGGGGAGCGGGCCGTACGGCACCTCGTTGCTGGCCAGCTTGATGGCCTCGGGCAGACCCAGTTCGCGGGCCAGGTCGGCCGGGCTGCGTCCGGGTACGTAGTTGGGCAGTGCGTCCAGGTCGGCGCGGGTCAGCCGGGGTGTCGGCCGTCGTCCGGTGTCGGTCATGGGGTGTCTCCCGATGTGTCTGCACGGTCGTCAGGGGTGCGGGGAAGCTGGACCACCACGGTCTGTGCCCGCTTGTCGTGCAGGGCCTGCCGTAGCGGATGGTCGAAGAGCGGCGAGAGCGCGTCGATCAACTGGAGCAGCAGGCCGAGGCCGCAGCAGTACCAGAGCAGGGTGGGCAGGCCGAGCGTGTTCCACCGGCGCAGGGCCCGGGCGAAGCCCAGCGGCGCGTCCGCCTCGACCGGCACCGCCTTGACCCGGAGCAGCCGCTTGCCGAAGGTCTGTCCGTTGGCTGCCATGGCCGGGACCTCGTACGCCAACCACAGCGCGGTGGCGAGCAGCAGGATCACCACCACCAGCGAGCCGGCCTGGTCACCCGCCGGGGGCAGCGGGTCGGTGGTGCGGTCCTGCGCCTCCACCCGCCGCCAGAACTCGTTGAGCGGTGTGGCGTACTCCTGCACCAGCCAATAGACGAAGATTCCGTTGACGAACACGTTGAGCAGGAAGACGATGCCGAAGTCGATCAGCCGGGCGCCGAAGCGGGCACCGAACGAGGCCAGCGGCAGCCCGTGCGGCCGGGGCGGGGGCGGCTGACCGGGCCAGGTCGGATACGGCCAACCCGGCGGCGGCCCCGAGCCGGGCGGCCAGCCCGGTTGCTGTCCGGGGTGGCCGCCGTGCTGTTCGGTGGTGCCGCCGAGGTGGCCCGGCTGTGGTCCGGGCGCGCCGCCGGGTTGGCCGGGTGTGCCGGTGGGCTGGCCTGGCCAGGTGGTCGGCGGGCCCGGCTCGGTGGGTGTGCCGGTCGGCGCGGCGGCCCCGGCGGCCGGGGTCGCCGGCTCGGGTTCGGGCGTCGGCTCGGGTTCCGGTGGGGGTGGGCCCTCGGGTGGGGTGGCGTCCACCGGGATGGGCGCGCCGATCCAACCCTCACCGTCCCAGTACCTGCGGGTCTCGGGGTCTGCGGGGTCGACGTACCAACCGGGTGCCACGCTCACGTCGCGGCCTCGCTGCGCTCGTTCACCTCGACACCTTAACGACGACGGTCCCGGCGAACTTGTCGTGGAGGCACTGCTGCCAGGGCTTGTCCCACAACTGCCAGAGCCCGTCGATGTAACTGCCACCCGGCACCAGGGACCCGCCGACGAACTGCACGAGGTACCGCTTGCCGGCCGCCCGGCGGTCCAGGGTGTTCGTCGGGTCGAGCATCACCACCCGCAGGTTCATCACCCGCTTGCCGACGCTCTGCCCGCCGTTCCGGATCAGGTACTCCACGTGGTAGACCCAGTACAGCCCGAACATCGCCACGAAAAGACCGGCCTGGAGCAGCAGGAACGGCAGCAGAAAGTCGGTGAACACCGTCGCCGGGTCCGGTTCGACGAGGGTGCCGTCCGGGTTCGTCCGGGTCAACGTGCTGAACATCCGGAACCAGACGAAGAGGAAGGCCGGCACGAACAGCACCATCAGCACCGCGCCGGCGATCAACGCGTCGATCAGGTACGCGACCAGCCGGTCGCCGAAACCGGCCAGCGGTTGCCCACCCGGCCCGAGTACCGGTGGCACCACGCCCGGCGCCCAGCCCGGCGGCGGCGGTTGCCCGGGCGGACCCGACCAGCCCGCGCCCGGCGGCTGCTGCGGTCCAGGCGGACCCGACCAGCCGGGCGGCGGCGGATAACCGGGTGGCGGATAGCCGGGCGGCGAGTGGCCCGGCGGCGAGTGGCCCGGTGGTGCGTACTGGGGCGGAATCGGATGCGGCGGGCCGAGGGGCGGCGGTGCGCCACCGGCCGGGGGCGTAGGCCCACCGGCCGGCGACGGATGCACGGGAGGCTGGGTCACGCTGGACAGTGTTACAGGTTGCCGCGCTTGTCCTGCTCCCGCTCGATCGCCTCGAAGAGCGCCTTGAAGTTGCCCTTGCCGAAACCGAGCGAGCCGTGCCGCTCGATCAGCTCGAAGAAGACGGTCGGCCGGTCCTGCACCGGCTTGGTGAAGATCTGGAGCAGGTAGCCGTCCTCGTCCCGGTCGACCAGGATCTTGCGGGACTTCAGCTCCTCGATCGGCACCCGGACCTCGCCGATCCGGGCCCGCAGCTCCGGGTCGTCGTAGTACGAGTCCGGGGTCTCCAGGAAGTCGACCCCGGCGGCGCGCATCGCGTCGACGCTGGCCAGGATGTCGTTGGTGGCGACGGCGATGTGCTGCGCGCCCGGACCCTGATAGAACTCCAGGTACTCGTCGATCTGCGACTTCTTCCGGGCGATCGCCGGCTCGTTGAGCGGGAACTTCACCTTGCGGGTGCCGTTCGCGACGACCTTGCTCATCAGCGCCGAGTAGTCGGTGGCGATGTCGTCGCCGACGAACTCCGCCATGTTGGTGAAGCCCATCACCCGCCGGTAGAACTCCACCCACTCGTCCATCCGGCCCAGCTCCACGTTGCCGACCACGTGGTCGACCGCCTGGAAGAACCGCTTGGGCTGCACCCCGGCGTCGATCATCGGCTGCCGGTCCACGATCGGCTTGCGGGCAACGAAACCGGGCAGGAACGGGCCGGTGTACCGGGAGCGGTCGACCAGGGTGTGCCGGGTGTCGCCGTAGGTGGCGATGGCGGCCAGCCGTACCGTGCCGTGCTCGTCGGTGACGTCGTGCGGCTCGGCCAGCCCGGTGGCGCCCTGCGCGGTGGCGTGCGCGTACGCGGCGTCCACGTCCGGCACCTCCAGCGCGATGTCCGAGACACCGTCACTGTGCCGGGCGACGTGCGCGGTGCCGGTGGCGTCGGGGCGGACCGCGCCGGTGAGCACGAACCGGGCCGAGCCGCTGGTCAGCACGTACTCGGCGTGGTCCCGGTAGCCCTGCTCCGGGCCCCGGTACGCCACGCAGGTCATGCCGAACGCGGTGGAGTAGTAGTGCGCGGCCTGCTTGGCGTTGCCCACCAGGAAGCGCACGTGGTCCATGCCCTTGACCGGGAACGGGTCCTTGCTGGTGTCGTGGTCGACGGCGCCGACGAGGGCGTCGACGTCGACCTCCTCGGTCGACTGGGGTCGGTCGATCGCCTGGGTCATGGTGGCCTCCCTTGCGTACCGGCCGGCCTCGTGGGCCGACGGGGTCGTCTGCTGCTGCGAGCATCGCGGTGACCGGGCTGACTGGGCAACACACTCCTGCTCTGCTGGTCAGGTTGCGCAAACGGTATGGTGTTCACGCATGAACCCTGGACAGGTTGTACAGCTCGACGCGTTGGACGCCAGACTGATCGAGTTGCTCGCCGAGGAACCCCGCATCGGTGTGCTGGAGTGTTCCCGTCGACTCCAGGTCGCCCGGGGCACCGTCCAGGCCCGGTTGGACAAGCTGGTCGGCCGGGGCGTTATCGCCGGCTTCGGGCCGGACCTCGGGCCCGCCGCCCTCGGCTTCACGGTGACCAGCTTCGTCACGCTGGAGATCAGCCAGCGGCTCGGGCACGACCCGGTGACCCGCCACCTCGCGGCGATCCCCGAGGTGCTGGAGGCGCACACCATCACCGGCTCGGGCGACGTGCTCTGCCGCATCGTGGCCCGGTCCAACACCGACCTGCAGCGGGTGATCGACCAGATCGTGGCGTACGAGGGGATCACCCGCGCCTCGACGATCATCGCCCTCGCCGAGCAGATCCCCTACCGCGTCCTCCCTCTGGTCCGCTCCGCCGTCGCATGAAGGCCGTCGTACGGCGGTTTGTAGCGCCGCGCCGGGGGGTGCTGTGTAAGGAGGGGTCCCCTGCTAACGCCTGGTGCATAGCAGGGGACCCCTCCTAACATCCGGGCCGGACGCGGCGGGCGCGGCGGACGCGCTGGACGTGGCGGTGCGGGAGCGTCAGCGTTCGGCTAGGGCGTCGCCGAGCGGGGTGCGTCGGTAGCGGACGGCGCGACCGGAACGTACCCGGCTGACCAGGCCCGCCTCGCGCAGCACGGTCAGGTGGTCACCGACCCCGCCCAGGCTCAGCCCGAGTTGGGCGACGAGCTGGCTGGTGGTGGCGGGCAGCGCGAGCGCTCGCAACACCGCCGCCCGGGAGCGCCCGACCAGGCGGTCCAGCACGTCGTCCGGGCGGCCCGGATCGGGTGGCCCGAGCAGTTCCGCCGCACCGTAGGCCGGGTAGACGATCGCGAACGGCCAGGGCGGTTCGAGGTATTTGATCAGGATGCCGAAGACGGTGGGGACGAAGAGCAGACCTCGCCCGGCCAAGGAATGCGTCTCCTCCTGGTGCGGGTCGTCGACCTCGATGGTGCCCACGTCGCCGCCGGGCACCCACCGCATCCGGGGGTCCAGGTCCGCGACCGCCGCACCCCAGCCGTACGCGAGCAGTCGACCGGCCCGGTGCAGCAGGTCGCGTTCCAGGACCGCCCGCAGGCGGGTCCAGTCCGGCTGTACGAGCGTCGTCCAGGCCGCCTCGATCGCGTCCGCGAGCAGGTCCACCACGTTCGGCGACCGGTAGATCCGGCGGGCGTACTCGGGTGGTGTGGTGTGTGGGGCGACGAGGTTGCGGGCCAGCTCGTCCCGCGCCTGGGCGAGCGGGGTGGCCCGGACCACCGCCAGTTCGTCGGCGAAATCCTGGGCGGTGTCGGCCGGTGGCGGATGGATGAAGTCGGCGTTGTAGCCGCCCCGGCGCATCAGCGCCAGCAGCGCGCCCACCTCCGGCAACTCGCGTCGCAGCCGCTCGTACACCGGCCGTTGCCGGGCCACCCAGGGGGTGAGCCCGGGGGCGGTGTTCAGCCCGGCCAGCAGCCGCAGCGCGGAGACCGTCTCACCCAGTGGTGAGACGGCGAACCGGCTCGCCGCCAGGTCAGCCGGGGTCACCTCGATGCGCATGCCACGACCTTTCGCTCCGTGGCGAAAGGATAGAGCCGGACGGGCCGTACCACGAAGCTTGCCGGCGTGAACAGCACCAGTACCACCGCAGCTCAGGCGGCTGCCGACCGGCCGGCGACGTTCCGGGACGTCTTCGCCGTCGCCGAGTTCCGGGTGATCTTCGCCAGCTTCGGCGTCTTCATGATCGGCGAGACGGTGAAGATGCTCGCCCTGTCCGTGCTGGTCTACGAGCGCACCGGGTCCGGCCTGCTGGCCGCCCTGGCGTACGTGACCGGGTTCCTGCCGCACGCCCTGGGCGGGGTGTTCCTGCTGGCGCTGGCCGACCGGTGGCCGGCCCGGGCCATGATGGTCGGCTACGACCTGCTGCGGATGGTCATGGTGGCGGTACTCGCCGTCGGAGTGCTGTCCCCGTCGGCCATGCTCGGGCTGGTCGCGGTGGTGGCCCTGTTCGGCCCGGTCAGCAACGCCGCCCGCACCGCGCTGTTGCCCGAGGTGCTGCACGGCGACGCGTACGTGCTGGGGCGCTCGCTGCTCTCGGTCGCCGCCGGCGGGACCCAGGTCGCCGGGTTCGCGGTCGGCGGACTGCTGCTCGGGCTGGTCGGCCCGTACGGTGCGCTCTGGTTGACCGCGGTGACCTGCGGGCTCTCGGCGCTGCTGGTGCGGGTCGGTCTCACCCGACGCCCGGCCCGCGTCACGTACGCCCCGACGACCGACACACCGGCGCGCGGGGCGGTTCGCGAGACGTTGCGGGTCAACCGGACGCTGCTCGCCGATCGCCGGATCCGGGGACTGCTGCTCGCCCAGTGGCTGCCCGGCTCGCTGCTGGTGGGCGCGGAGGGGGTGGCCGTGCCGTACGCGGCCGACCTGGGGCCGGGGGCCAGTGCGGGCGTACTCCTGATGGCCGGCGCGGGCGGCATGCTCGTCGGTGACCTGCTGGTGGGGCGGTTCGTGGCACCGGCCCGACGGGAACGCTGGACACCCTGGCTCGCGTTGCTGCTCGGCGTACCGATGCTCGCGTTCGTGGCCCGGCCGTCGCTGGTGCCGGCGGCGGCCCTGTTCGCGGTGGCCACCGCGGGCTTCGCCTATCAGCTCGGGTTGGCCCGGCGGTTCCTCGACGCGGTGCCCGAGGGGCGACGTGGGCAGGCGTTCGGGCTGGTCAGCACCGGCATGATGGCGATGCAGGGGTTGGCTGCGGCGGGCGCGGGCGCGCTCAGCGAGGTGCTCGCGCCGGGCATCGTGATGGCGCTGGCCGGTGCCGCGTCGGCCACGGCGACGCTGATCCTGTGGCCGGTGCTCGCCCCGAGCGGCCGCACGCGTCGGGTCGCCGCGTGAGGTGTCGCTGCGTTCGGTCGCTGCGTTCGGTCGCTACGTGGGGTCGCTGCGTGGGGTCGCTGTGTGAGGTTAGGAAGGGACCCTTTTACCACCGGAGGCGTTAGAAAGGGTCCCTTCCTTTCACGACACGCGGGGTGGTGCGGGCGGTTGGGGGCGCGGGTGGCTACCGTGATCCGGTGGCGAAGGGCAGCGGGCTCGGCGTACGTGGCTGGCTGCTGCTCGGACTGGCCACGGTGGTGGCGCTCGCCGCCACGGGCGTCTGGAACCCGTTCCCGACCATGTGGGACTGGGTGAACCGACGACAGCCCATCTCCTCCCCGGACGTGCAGTGGCAGCAGCGCATCGGCGGCACCCCGCGCAGCGTCACGATCGCCGGCGAGGCGGTGATCGTCGAGCAGCGCACCCGGGTCGAGGCCCGCAGCCTGGCCACCGGTTCCCAGCTCTGGGAACGCAAGGCCGACTGGAGCGCGGTGGCCGGCACCGGCCCGGAGTCCGTCGTCGCCGTGGGCAAACTGCTGGTCAAGGGGTACGAGGTCCTCGACCCGAGCACCGGCGTGACGCGACGACGTGACGACGACGCGGTGGCCGTCTGGACGTACCGGAACATGCTGCTCGACGCGCGCTGCGTGGAGGCCACCGACTGCACGCTGAGCGCCTGGGACCCGCGCGGCTCCGCCCCGATCTGGACCGCGTTCCTGCCCGGGGTCAGCAGCGGCCTGCTCGCCGACAACCCGAACCTGCTGGACACCCGTCGACTCGGCACCAACCGTATCCACGAGGAGGTGGCCGGCCCGGAGTCGGTGCCGCCGCTGCTCGGGTTCCCGGTCGACGGCCGGGTGCACGTGGTCGACACCGCCACCGGGCGGGTGCTCCAGAACGTGGAGCCCGGCCGGGACGAGCGGCTGGCCGTGATCGGCGGGCGCCTGCTGCACATCGCCGCCCGCTCGCAGGACGGCAACTGTTACTTCGCCATCACCGGCCGCGACCCGGCCACCGGCCAGGAGGCGTGGCGGAGGTCGGGGATCAACCTGCGGACCGCCGACAGCGCGGGTTGCGTGCAGCGAGAGGACCCGTACGGTGCCCGCAACGTGCTGATCGGGGTCGCGCCCGACGGCCGGGAGACGGTTCTCGACGGCTACGACGGTCGGCTGCTGCTGGTGGCCGCCGAGGGGGAGCGGGTGCTCGCCGTCGACGACCGGTACGGCGTGGTGCGGACCGCCGACGGGGACACCGTCTCCAGCCGGGAACTCGGCACCGACCGGACCAGGTGGAACCGGCCCACCGGGGAGAAGACGGGTGCCGCGCTGACCCCGTACGCGGCCGTGCTCACCGACGAGAAGCCCAACCGGCTGGTGGCGCTCGACCCGCGTACCGGTCGGGAGTTGGCCGTGCTGCGGACCTCCGCCAACGCCCTCGCGGTCGGCCCCGCCGGCATGGTGATCGGCGAGGGCCGCGAGATCGGGTACGTCCGCTTCGGCGCCACGGGCGACCCGGCGCGCGACGGTAACGGGGGAGTGCCGGGTCCCGCCGGCACCGGGCAGGTGCCGCAGCCCGAGGAGAGTTGCGGCCCCAAGAACGAACTCTGCGCCGCCCCCGATCCCGGCAAGTGAGCCGGTCACCGGGGCGGATGAGTGCGACGCCCCACCACCCCACCCGGCGGGTGGGACTGATCGACCCTTCTGCCCTAGGCTTTGCCGTCATGAGCGAGCGCCAGCGAGCGAATCATCAACTCAGTGCGGTGATGGCCTCATGGCGGCACGCAGCGAAGCGGAGTGTCGTCATGAGCGAGCGCCAGCGAGCGAATCATCAGCGCAGTGCGGCGGTGCCTCGTGGCGGCGCGGAGCGAAGCGGAGTGCCGTCATGAGCAGTGCCGTGGACTTCTCGTACGCCCCCCTGCTGCCGACCGGTCCCGACCAGACGGAGTACCGCCTGATCACCGACGAGGGCGTCGACGTCGTCAACGGGCCCGGTGGTCGGCGGTTCCTCACCGTGGATCCGGCGGCGCTGACCGCGTTGACCGCCGAGGCGATGCACGACATCGCGCACTTCCTGCGTCCGGCGCACCTGGCCCAGCTGCGGTCGATCGTCGACGACCCGCAGGCGTCGCCGAACGACCGGTTCGTGGCGCTCGACCTGCTGCGCAACGCCAACATCGCGGCCGGCGGGGTGCTGCCGATGTGCCAGGACACCGGCACCGCGATCGTGATGGGCAAGCGTGGCCGGCACGTACTCACCGACGGCAGCGACGCCGAGGCGATCTCGCGGGGCGTGTGGCAGGCGTACACGCGGTTGAACCTGCGCTACTCCCAGCTCGCCCCGCTCACGATGTGGGAGGAGCGCAACACCGGCAGCAACCTCCCGGCCCAGGTGGATCTGTACGCGGAGGACCCGGACGGGCACCCGGACGCGTACAAGTTCCTGTTCATGGCCAAGGGGGGCGGCTCGGCCAACAAGTCGTACCTCTATCAGGAGACGAAGGCGCTGCTGAACCCGACGCGGATGATGCAGTTCCTGGACGAGAAGCTGCGGCTGATCGGCACCTCGGCCTGCCCGCCGTACCACCTGGCGGTGGTGATCGGCGGCACCAGCGCCGAGTACGCCCTGAAGACCGCCAAGTACGCCAGCGCCAAGTACCTCGACGCGCTGCCCACCTCCGGCTCGATGACCGCGCACGGCTTCCGGGACCTGGAGTTGGAGGCCGAGGTGCTGGAGCTGACCCGCAACTTCGGCATCGGCGCGCAGTTCGGTGGGCGGTACTTCTGCCACGACGTGCGGGTGGTGCGGCTGCCCCGGCACGGCGCGTCCTGCCCGGTGGCGATCGCGGTGTCCTGCTCGGCCGACCGTCAGGCGGTCGCGAAGATCACCCCGTCGGGTGTGTGGCTGGAGCGACTCGAAACCGACCCGGCCCGCTATCTGCCCGAGGTCACCGAGGGGCAGTTGGACGCCACCGAGGTGGTCCGCGTCGATTTGAACCGCCCGATGGACGAGATCCGCGCCGAGCTGTCGAAGTACCCGGTGAAGACGCGTCTGTCGCTGACCGGCCCGCTGGTGGTGGCCCGCGACATCGCGCACTCGAAGATCGCCGAGCGGCTGGACGCGGGCGAGTCGATGCCGCAGTACCTCCGCGACCACGCCGTCTACTACGCCGGTCCGGCGAAGACCCCGGAGGGGTACGCCTCCGGCTCGTTCGGTCCGACCACGGCTGGGCGGATGGACGCGTACGTGGAGAAGTTCCAGGCGGCCGGCGGCTCGATGGTGATGCTCGCCAAGGGCAACCGGTCGAACCAGGTGACCCGCTCCTGCGAGCAGCACGGCGGCTTCTACCTCGGCTCGATCGGTGGGCCGGCGGCCCGGCTCGCCCAGGACTGCATCAAGCACGTCGAGGTCCTGGAGTACGCGGAACTCGGCATGGAGGCGGTCTGGAAGATCGAGGTGGAGGACTTCCCGGCCTTCATCGTGGTCGACGACAAGGGCAACGACTTCTTCGCCGAGGTGACCAAGCCACCTGGGGCACGCCGCCACCATGATCACCTTTGACCTGGTGCAGCGGATGTGGCGCGACGCGGGCCACGAGGTGCGGTACGTGCAGAACGTCA
>NZ_JBSFSO010000063.1:0-33954 GCF_053589795.1 Micromonospora sp. NPDC003241
CGGGCCAGCATGCCCATCGGCAACTTCCCCGGCAGCTTCGGCTCGAACTACACCACGATCATGACCGACACCACGAACAACCTCTTCGAAGGCGTCCAGGTCTACAAACTCGAAGGCGAAAACCGATACCTCATGCTCGTCGAGGCCATCGGCTCCCAAGGACGCTACTTCCGCTCCTTCACCGCCACCAGCCTCGGCGGCACCTGGACCCCCCAGGCCACCACCGAGAGCAACCCCTTCGCCGGCAAGGCCAACAGCGGCGCCACCTGGACCAACGACATCAGCCACGGCGAACTCATCCGCACCAACGCCGACCAGACCATGACCGTCAACGCCTGCAACCTCCAACTGCTCTACCAGGGCCGCTCCCCCAACTCCGGCGGCGACTACGGCCTCCTGCCCTACCGCCCCGGAATCCTCACCCTGCAACGCTGACCCGCCGCTCCACACCCGGCGGGCCTACCGGGCCCGCCGGGATGAGCACCGTCGGCGGCCCCGTCCCGTACCAGTGGGACAGGGCCGCCGGTGGCGTCTCCGCCGATCAGGTCTCGGGCCGTCCGGCGGTGGCGGCGACGAGCAGCGACAACTCCCGGACGAGGTCGTCCAGGGACTGCCCGCTCTGCGTCCGCAGCAGTCCGAGACCGAGGTCGGCCAACAGATAGAAGCCGAGCGTCCTGGCCTGCTCGGAGTCGAAGGCGGCGAGCAGTTCCTCGGCACCGGCGAGGTCACCACGGTGTTTGGCGGCGATCACCCCGGCGGCGCGTTGCACCAGTTCCGCCGCGGCCGGGGTATGGCCGGTCACGCCGCTCAGACCTTCGGCGTGGCGGCGCGGGCGGCGTCGAACCGGGCGATCACGTCCGACCAGTTCACCAGGTTCCACAGCCGGTCCACGTCGTCCGGCCGCACGTTGCGGTCAGGTGGACGGCCAGGGGCCGGGGTCGGGCTGCGCGTCGACAGCGGACATCGGGCCGATGTCCCGGCCGTCGGGACATCGACCCCTGTCGCCTGGGACGCCCGGACGGGCACGCTCATCGGCAGAACGCGGGCGGGCGGCCACGGCACCCGAGACGGCCGTGGTGCCTCCCGCACCGATCGCCCGGCCCCACCCGGCCGGCCACCGTGCCACCGTGCCACCGACCGTCCTGGTCATCCGGCCCGGACCGGTCACCGGTCGGCGGATCGGGGCGGCCCGGGGGGTGCCGCTCCGATCCGCCGGTCTCGTCGACCGGGCACGACGGACCTGCGCCACCCTGGTCAGCGGGAAGGCGCGAGGGTGGCGCTGTCGGCGGTCGGGATGCCGGAGGCGGCTGCTACCGGCGCGGAGCCGGGTCCACCCGGGAGGTCACAGGGCCGGGCGGACGACAAAGGTGGCCGACGTCGAGGAGGCGCCACCGTCGATCGGGGACACCTGCATCTGCCGCTGACCGTCGTGGCGCAGGTACCGGTTCGGGTAGTTGTAGGAGCGCAGCGACGTCTGCGTACCGCTGATGCCGGTGACCTGGCAGAACGTCGAATCGGCGCGGAACAGGTCGCTGTCGTCGGCGCGGTGCAGGAACACCCGGAACTCGTGGTGTCGCAGGTAGTGACCGGGATAGTTGACCGATTCGAAGGAGAGACAGGCTCCGGCGAGGCCGGTCCGGACGACGAACGCGGCATCGGCCTTCGTGCTGGCGCTGCTGCCCGCGTCCACGACGTCGACGCGGGCCTGGAAACCGGCGTGCCGAACCCGGCGGCCCGGCAGGGCGGCCACCTCCAGGCCGACGCGCGCGCCCGGAGTCAGGGCGGTGCCGGCCGGAGTCGTCGGCGTCGACGAGGGACGCGCGGGATCGCTCGCCACCGGCGGCGGCACGGCGGGAACGGGAAGCGCGGACGTGGGGGCCGCAGTGGCCCGGCGGGACACGCTGGCACCGCCGCCGTCGGTGGTCGGAGCGGCCCCCGGCGACACGGGCGGGGCTCCCGACGGCCCGTCGGCCCCGGGGGCAGTCGTGCCGATCGGTGGTCCGTCGACGGGCTGGTCCGGACGGGGCACCGCCGCGGCGAACTCGCCGCGTACCGGATCGGGTGCGGACCCGTCGTACAGTGCCGTCGCGCCGACGATGGTGCTCACGGCGACCACGGCGACCCCACAGAGCAGCAGCTTGCGCCGGACGTCGGCGGCCCCGGCCTGGTCCCGGCGGTGCGGGCCGCCGAACGGCGGGAGCAGGTCGCTGGCAGGCTCGTCGCCGCTACGCACCGGACCGGGTACGGTGCCGCCCTCGGCAGAGGTACGGGTCAGCCGGGCATGGGCGGACAGCACGATGCGGGGCAGGGCCGGGGACGCAGCGGTGCGTCGCGGCAGTTCACCGGGCCCGTGGTGCCGCCGCCCGTCACCGGATCGGGCCGTCGCTGTCGAGCCGGCGTCCATGTCGGGCGGAGAGATCCAGCCACCGATACGCAGGCGTGGCTGGTTGGTGCCCTTCTCGGACATGGTGGTCTCCTGCCGCTTCCCGCGCACGCGCCCGCCCGGACAAGTCATCTGGTTGCGGCACATACGCTCTCATCACCACACGGGTCGACGCCAGTCCTAGATCGCAGGCGTACCGCGACTCTCCGAGGCGGTGTCGCGGACCAGGCGCTCGTTCAGCGCGGTCGAGATCGGCGCGAGACGCCGCGCGTCGGCTTCCACGTCGGCGTGCGCGATGTCTCCCGACGGCGGTTCCACGCCGGGCTCCACCGTGCTGCCGGCCACCTGTCCCTGGGCGTACCGCCGGACGGCGTCCAGAATCCCGGCGGCCTCCCCGACGGCGGTCACCCGGGCCTCGTCCCCACCGGCCTCCGCCGCGCGCCGCCGGGCCTGCGCCACCACTCGCGGATCCGGCGGGCCCACCGCCTGGAGGCCGTCACCGATCTCCACGCACCGCCGGTACAGCCGTTGCCCGACACCCCACACCCACCAGGGGTTGCGCTCCGGACGACGGGGCGGATGCAGCGCGATGCTCGGGACGGCCCGATAGAGCAGGTGCCACAGCGGATGCAGCTCGCGGTACAACGCCCTCCTGCGGGGCCATGCGCGCAGGCCGTCGACGGTCTTCCAGACCGTGGACAGCACGAAGCTCGAACAGATCAGGACGACCGACAGCGTGACAAGCGACTGCGACGCGAGCGGTTCGGACCAGGCAGGCGTGGTACCGGCCAGTTTCCACGCGAGGAACAACGCCTTGTGCGCCACGAAGGCGGCGCCGAAGAACGCTCCGGCGCTCAGCAGCCGCATCACGACCTTCAGGCGGGTACCGGCGAAGCGCGCATAGCCCAGCGACATGCGCAGGATGTCCACCACGGAGACGCCCAGGTACGCCAGGAACGCGAGCATGTAGACGATGACCTGCGGCATGTCGCCGTAACGCTCGGCGAAGTGCATCGGTTCGGACTCGGGAAAGTCCGCCGCCCAGAACATCGTGACCATCACGGTGGCCACCACCGCGAAGAAGAGCCAACGCCGCCGCATGGACCGACGCGCCCGCTGCGGATCCCCCAGGTGCAGGAAGAGGAACTGGATCGCGGTGGCGGTGACCAGCGCCGCCCCGTGCTCGACGGGCTTGGCCAGGTTGGGCACCCCGGACAGTCCGTCGATCCCGCTGTGCACCGGGGCCCACCCGGCGGTGACGGCGACGCCGCAGCCCAGGCAGATCCCCAGGCTGGCCAGGACCCTCGGGTTCGACGGGTCCCGCCGGAGCGCGCCCAGCTTCACGACGAACGCCGCGACGGCGACCACCAGCGCCGCGACGTGGCCCGCCGCCACCAGCATGCGTACCTCCGGCTAGTCGGTCAGCGTGGCGGCGATGCGGTACATCACCGCCGCCGTCTCGTCCGCGAGATCGTCGAAGCCGCCGACCTCGCCGACGGCGGCCATCTGTGCGCCGAGGTAGGTGGCCAGCAGCTCGGCGTCGTGCTCCTGACGGTCGTGGAACGTCGACGACGAGCGGGCCAGCAGCGCCTGGACGTCCGCCGGACCGGCCGGCTCCGGCACGGTGTGCGGCAGCACCACCTTCCCGCGGTGCCGCAGGGCGATGTGCATCAACTCGTGCAGGATCGTCTGGGTCTGGAGGACCGGGGACGAGTCTCGGCTGTAGAGCACGTAATCCGTCTCCGCGGTCGCCACCCACAGCCCGCACGGCCCGGCCTGCTCACCCATCGTCATGGCGAGGACCTGGATGTCCCGGCGGCGGGCGTCGGCCAGGGCGGAGATCATCCCGGAGAGCGTCAGCGGTGCCGGCAGATCGACCACGAGTTGGCGGATCAGCTTCTTGACCTGCCGTCTCTGCCGCCACATCGTCGCTGCGCCTCCCCCGTGCGAGCCCCCACCGAGACGATCCCGTGCCTGTCGCCCGTCCTCGTCCTGATCCGACGTCCGGTCCGTCGAGCCTCGCGCTGCGCCACAATAGTGGCGGCGCAAGGGGGCAGCATAGCCAACCGGCGTCGATCGTGGGATCCCCGCGCGGCGCGCGCCCCTGCCCGGATGGTGCGACCGGACGAGGCAGAATGCGGGACGTGCACGACACCAGGGAGGTCAGGGCCGGTCGACCGGCGTTGCGGTCCGCGCGCGTGGTGACCGAGGTGTTCGCACCGGCACTGCTGGCCGCGGCGATGCCCGTCGTGATCGGAGTGACGAGCGTGTCGCCCCTCGCCGACGGCCTCGGGTGGGCGCTGGTCGGCGCGCTGTTCTGCTCGGCGATCCCCAACGCCCTGATCTGGTGGGACGTCCGTCGTGGGCGACTGACCGACCACCACATCCGGGTGCGCGAACAACGCCGGACGCCCTTGCTGTACGGCCTGCTCTCCGTACTCGTGGGACTGTCGCTGATGATCGGTCTCGGTGCGCCGCGTCCGGTCACCGCGATCGTCGTGGTGATGTTCCTGCTCGGGGTGGCGGTGACCGCCGTGAACCTGGTCTGGAAGCTCAGCATCCACGCCGCGGTGGCCGCCGGTTCGGCCGCGGTGCTCGTGATCGCGTTCGGTGCCGCGTTCCTCGCCACCGCGCCGGTGGTCGCGCTGGTCGGCTGGTCGCGCGTACGGCTGCGGGATCACACCGTCGCCCAGGTGATCGTCGGCACCGTCGTGGGTGTGCTGGTCGCCGCGCCGACGTTCCTCGCTCTGCGGTGACCCGGGACGCGCTACGGGTCGGAGCGGTCCCGGCGTGCCTTGCTCTGCGCCTCCAGCGCGGCGACCTGCTCGACGATGGCCCGCAGGCTGGCCCGGGGCGCGCCGGGTGGCATCCGACGGGCGAGCACGGTGATCGTCTCCAGATCCGGATCGCCGACGGACTCGGCGTCGGCCACCCGGTCGAAGAAGAAGTTCGGCTCCACCCGGAAGAAGTTGGCCAGTTGCTGGATGGCCGAACGCGACGGGTTGTCGCGCTCCCCCCGGAGCAGGTAGTTGACGTAGCTGGTGGACAGACCGGTCGCCTTGGCCACCTCGTCGGGAGAGAACGCCTTGTCGGTGCCGGGCTTGAGTCGCGTCTCGAACAGGTGCCGCAACCGGGCGGCGAACGAGGTCGGCCCGTCGGCGCCACCAACGTCGGCCATGACCACCTTCCGATCCACCTGCGACGATCGTCGCGCCCCGACAGGAGTCGACCACGATAGTTGCTGAACGTCGCGACGCTGTGCTCTACTGAGCTGCACCCGACAACTATTGTGGCAGTGACACCGTAGCGGACACCGCCCGATACCCAAAGGCATCCACGGCCACCGGCAGATGTCGAATCGGTATCGACGTGTCGGGTGTCGAGCGTCAGTGGTGGAAGCGGCACGGGGAAACGCAGGCTGTCACGGCGTGCGTTGCCGCACCTCGGGCGGCCGGCAGGCGGGAGCAGGGCTCGTCGCCCTCCGTGTCCGGGACGCCCGCGCCCCTGGCGCCGGTGGCCCGGGGCGGTGCACGTCCCGGGCCACGACTCGGTGTGGTGGCGCCACCGTGGCTGTTCGCTTGCAGGCCGAGGGCTAGGCTGGGCCGGTGATCCGGGCCGTGATCGTGGACGTCGACGACACCCTGTGTCTCACCCAGGCCGCCGCCCTCGCGCTCGAGAACGAGGTGCTCGCGGAGATGGGCCGACCTCCGATACCCCCGCACGTCCACCTGTCGACGTGGGGCGCGCCACTGCTGGACGCCATGCCCATCCGGTCGCCCGGGCTCGACCTGGTCCGGTTCACGACGCTGCACCAGCGGGCGCTGGAGCGGCACATCGCCGACGGCCGACTGGACGTGATCCCACCGGAGAACCTGCGGGCACTGGACGAGTTCGTGCTCTCCGGCCGGGCGGTGTTCCTGTTGACGTCGCGCACCGAGGACGAGGTCCGACACATGCTGGCACCGGACCACGTGCTGGCCACCCGGGTCAGCGGCGTCTACCACGCCGGGAACACGCGTTTCCGCAAGCCGGACCCCCGGGCCTTCGACGAACTCCTCTCCTCGACCGGACTCCCGCCGACCCAGTGCGTCTATGTGGGGGACTCCCCCGGTGACGCCGTGGCCGCCGGAGGTGCGGGCCTGCACTTCATCGGCTGCCTGCAGAGCCGGATCCGGACACCGGCGGACTTCGACCCCCGCTACGTCGACGCTTTCGTCGACGCCTTTCCCGACATCGTCGACGCGGTCCGGCATCTCGATCCGGTCACCCCGGTCTCCGGCGGTTGACCTGCGGCAGAGCAGGGGGCGGCGGACGGCGGTCCCGGCCCTCGGTCGTCCACTCCGGCACCGGCTCGCGGCACCGGCGGGGATGGCATCGGTCGCTGGTGGCGGGTACGGTCGAGTGAAGGCGTCCTACGCGCCACGTCGAGGTCGGCACCTGAACGCTGTCCTCCCCGGCGCCGGATCGATGGTGGCAACCTCATCCGGCCGCGCCAGTGCCCTTCGCCAGGGCAGGGACTGAGCATTCGCATGAATGTCGTCACTGACCAGGACCTTCTGCAATTCCATCACTATGACGCCAGACCGAGCACCCGGCACGTGACCCTGTCCGGTGAGGCCGATCTGGCGACTGCCACGCGCATCCGGCACCATCTCGGGCAGCTCCTGACCCCCGAGTGGATCACCCATCTGGTGCTCGACCTGACTCCGCTGCGGTACCTCGACTGCGCCGCTCTCTCCGCGCTGCTCGTGATCAGGGAGACCGCCGCCGCACGAGGGCAGCGGATCACCGTGACCGCCACCAGCGGCACGGCGAGGGTGATCGCGCTCAGTGGCGCCGAGCACGTGCTGCGGGCGCCGGAGCACCTCGCCGGACCGACCGCGTCGATCACGCGCGAGGTGACCGGCCCCCACCGCCCGTCGGTCGCTGCCGCGCCGGGACGTCTCGTGGACGCGGGACAGCCGGACCAGCCGGCATCCCGCTGACGGTTCTGCGCGGCAGACGGCGTCCACGCCGGTGACACTCGGCCTAACCGGCGGCCCCGATGCCGCCGACGGCCAGCCCGGCCGCCAGCAGCACCACCACCAGCGCGCCGCCGGCGGCGATCCACCGTCGGCGGCGGTGTACGCGATGCTCCACCAGGTCGAGTCGGTCCTGCGGGGGCCGCAGTACCGGCACTACCTGGGTCAGCAGGATCCGGATGTGGTCGCCGTCGTAGGTCACGCCCTACCTCCAGACCGCGAAGAGTTCGAGATGCGGATCCGCCTGCACCGTCCGTAGTGCCTTCTGCTCCTGCGCCTCGACCGTGCTGGCCGGGCAGCCGAGAATCTCCGCCGTCCGCACCACCGACAGTTCCTCGACACAGCGCAGTACCACGATCGCCCGCTGCCGCCGGGTCAGCCGGGCCAGTGCCCGACACACCGCGTCCCGGTCCGCGGAGCCGACGGCCATGTCCCCGTACCCCGGGTCCTCCGTGGGTGGCCTCGGGATCTGCCCGCGCCACCGCCATTGCCACCGTGAGACGTACGTGGTGAACAAGGCCCTGCGCAGGAACGCCTCCGGCTGTCCACCGTCGGCGATCGTGGGCCAACGGCGCCAGGCGTCGGCCAATACCGTCTGCACCAGGTCCTCGGCCCGTCCCGCGTCCCCCGTCAGCAACCAGGCGGACCGCAGCAGGCCGTCGGACCGGACCCTGACGAACTCGACGAGACCGTCCGGCGGCCCCGCTTCCCCGTGTCGTCGCATCTGCACCTCCCAACGCAGAAACGCGCTGGGCGGGCCGCGAGGTTAACGCCGGGTCCCGTTTCGTTGCCGCTCCCTGCCGGACGTGGATGAGCGCGCACACTTCCCGTACAGCGTCCTAGGAGGATGGCCTGATCGGGTGGCGGATCGTGGGACGGCCTGAGCGCGGGCGGATGTCGTACCCGTGGGCCATGATCTTGTCTGCACGGCGGCGCCGGAACCGGCCGGCGTGGCATCACCAGGGCGGACGCCGAGTCTGCGGCGGGCGGGAGGATTGCGGTGACGGACGCTGACGGGGCCGCCAGGCGGCGGCGGAGCGTGCTGGCGGTGGTGTCGCCGGCCCGCCCGCGCAAGCTGGCGAAGGTGCCCTTCGTCGAACTGGCCGACGGCCGATTGCAGGGAGTCGTCTCCAGCGGCTCGGACATCGAGCGGGTCTACGTCTCGTCGGTGGCCGCCGGCACCCACGCCTATCACTGCAGCACCAACAACAACCGGCCCTGCGGCGGATTGCGCGGCGCGCCCTGCAAGCACCTCCAGGCCCTCGCCGAGGAGGCCGTCCTCCAGTACGGCGTCGAACGGGTCGCCCGGTATCTGCGGGTCGACGCCGGTGACGGAGTGCGCAGCGGCGCGGATCTGCTGACCCGGATGGACACCCGCCACGAACCGACCCCGGCCGCCGTGGTGTTCAGCCGGTTCCTGCGTCACCTGGCCTATCTCGAACTGCCGGACAGCACCACCGCGCTGCCCGAGATGCACTGGTTCCCGGCTACCGGGGCGGGTCGCTGATGCTCGGCACACAGGTGGCGCAGTTGCAGCAGGACCCTCCGGCCGGCCTGGCCGACGCAGACACGGTGGTGGCCGGCTTCGACGAAGCACTGGTGAGCGGTCTCGCGCGGGTCGGCGACGAGGCGGCGGCGGCGCTGGCGGCGTTGGCCGACGCGGTGGCGGGCACTCCCCTGGCCGTCCCGGTGGCCGACGCGGTCGGCAGGGTGACGTCCGGCGGGTTCGGTCCGGACGACCTGGCCGTCCTGGCGGGCGCCCGGTCGGCGTTGCTCGGCGCGGCGCACGACGCACTGCTCGACCGGTTCGACACCGCCGTCGGGCGGGAACGGGCCCGGTGGACGGCACCGTCCGGCGCACCGGCGGAGACCTCCGCCGCGAGTGGCGCGGCCGCCGCCTGGCTGCACGAGGTGGCCGTGGCCGGTTGGCGCGGCGCCGACCACGAGTTGCTCTCCGCGGTCGGCTCGCCGGTCGAGGCCGCCCTGGCCGAGCCACGGCTGCGCCGCCTGGCGGTGCTGCTCGACGGGCTCGCCGCCGAGGTACGGGCGAGCCTGCCGGTGGCCACGATGCCGCAGGTGCCGGCCCGCCGCTGGGCCGACCTGTGGACCCGCGCCGTGCTGCTCGCGCAGGACCGGTCCGGCCCGGCGGACGACGTCGAGCGGGTCTCCGGGCGACTCCTCCCGCTCGGGGTGGACGTGCACGAGCACGCCACGGCGGTGCAGGTGCAGGTGCACGCCGTACTCGAACCGTCCGACGGCGGACCGGCCCGACTGGTGCGGACGACGGTGGGGGCCGGGAAGGTCGAGACGATCACCGGCCCGGCGGTGTGGCGGCTCCTGGCGGCGTACCCCGTACTGCTGGCGGCGGTGGCGCAGCGGCGGACGGTGAGCGTCACCGACCTGCCGGTGCGCGGCGGTGACCTGTCCTGGTGCGAGTCACAGGTACGCCCGGGCGAACCGGCCGACCCCTTCGCCACCGGCCGGTTGTTGCTCGCCGAGGCGACGGCGGCGGCCACCGCCCCGCTGGACCGGCATCCGGCCGTGATCGCCGAACCGGTGCTGATGGAGGGCTACCGGGTGCGCAAGGACGGCGACGGCCTCACCCTCGAACGCGACGGAGAGTCGATCGGCGTCACGGTCGAGCGGCTGCCGGCGGCCGGTCCGCTCACCCCCGCACTGGTCGCCGCCTCGACCTCCTGTCTCGGTCTGGCGCGGTGGGACGACGGACGGTGGTGGGTGCAGCCCCTGGCGGTGCAGGCCACCGTCAAACGCGCGCCCGTCGAGGCGCACAACGGCGACTGGGCCGAGGGTGTCACCGACCCGAAGGTGGCCAAGACCGAGGCCAGGGCGGGCGACGCCGTGGCCGTGCTGCGCGAGCGCGCGGGACGGTTGCTGCGCCGATGACCGACTCCCCCGAACAGGCCGCCGCGAACCGGCGGCAGGTGCTCTACTGGCGGCTGCTGGGCCGGATCTTCGACCCGGACGAGCAGCCCACGCTGGAGTCGGCGAGCATGGCCGTGGTCGAGGACCTGGGCCTGCCGGCCGCCCTGCTGGACCCGTCGGTGTCGGTGGACACCGTGGTGCAGCGCTTCCCCGAGGTGGCCGACGAGCTGCGGGGCCTGCTCGCCGAGACCGGTCCCAACCCCGAGACGGAGGCCAACCCCGACGCGGAGGCCGGCACCGAGGCCGAGGTGGCGTCGGCCGAGGTGGCGTCGGCCGACGGGCCGCATCAACCCGGTGAGGCGGAGGTCCGTCGGGCCGCGCTGGTGTCGAAGGTGCTGCTCAACGTCTTCGCCACGGGTGCGGGGTCGGTCACCGCCGGCCAGTTGGCCCGTTGGCAGGCCGACGCCGGCTGGTTCGAGCAGGCGCTCGGCACCGCGCCCGGCGAGCTGCGCCGGCAGGGCACCGGGCTCGGTGCCACCCTCGCCGGCATCGAAGGTGACCTGGTCCGGCGGATGCGCCTGCGGGAGGTGCTGGCGGACCCGACTCTGGCCCGGCAGCTCACGCCCAGCATGTCGCTGATCGAGCAACTGCTGCGGGACAAGTCCAACCTGTCCGGCGTCGCGTTGGCCAACGCCAAGGCGCTGATCCGTCGCTTCGTCGACGAGGTCGCCGAGGTGTTGCGGACCCAGGTGGAGCAGACCAGTGTGGGCAGCATCGACCGGTCGGTGCCGCCGAAGCGCGTCTACCGCAACCTCGACCTGGATCGCACCATCTGGCAGAACCTGACCAACTGGAGCCCGGAGGACGAGCGCCTCTACGTCGACCGGCTCTACTACCGGCAGACCGCGCGCAAGACCACGCCGTCGCGCTTGATCGTGGTGGTGGACCAGTCCGGGTCGATGGTCGACTCGATGGTCAACTGCACCATCCTGGCGTCGATCTTCGCCGGGCTGCCCAAGGTCGACGTGCACCTGATCGCGTACGACACGCGGGCGTTGGACCTGACCCCGTGGGTGCACGACCCGTTCGAGGTCCTGCTCCGGACCAACCTCGGTGGCGGCAACGACGGCCCGGTGGCGATGGCGATGGCCCGCCCGAAGATCGTCGAGCCGAAGAACACAGTGATGGTCTGGATCTCGGACTTCTACGAGTTCGGCCGCTCCCAGCCCCTGTTCGACGGCATCGAGGCGGTGCACCGGTCGGGGGTGCGGTTCATCCCGGTCGGCTCGGTCAGCAGTTCCGGCCAGCAGAGCGTCAACCCCTGGTTCCGGCAGCGTCTCAAGGACCTGGGCACCCCGGTCGTCTCCGGCCACATCCGCAAACTCGTCTTCGAGCTCAAGAGCTTCCTCACCTAGGAGAGACACCCCTGATGTCCGAGATGCTGCGTGCCCCCGCCGAGGTCAAGTACGCCGACGAACTCGACTTCCTGGAGTCGGTGGACACCGGTCCGAAGCCGTACTCGTGGCGGTTGAGCCCGCGCATGGTCCGGCTGTTCGTGCTCGGTTCGGAACGCGCCGACGGTCTGGAGCGGGAGATCCCGCAGAAGTGGTTCGGCGACCGCAGTTTCGTCGAACGCAGCATCGTGACGCTGGCGTCGGACCGTGGCCTGCTGCTCATCGGCGACCCGGGCACCGGCAAGAGCTGGCTCGCCGAGCTGCTGTCGGCCGCGATCTGCCGCGACTCCACGCTCGTGGTGCAGGGCACCGCCGGCACCACCGAGGACCACATCAAGTACTCCTGGAACGTCTCCATGGTGATCGCCAAGGGTCAGTCGCGCGAGTCGATGATCCCGTCGCCGATCATGACGGCGATGGAGCAGGGTGTGGTGGGCCGTTTCGAGGAGCTGACCCGTTCCACCAGCGACGTGCAGGACGCGCTGATCTCCATCCTGTCCGAGAAGTACGTCTCCATCCCCGAGCTGAACGACGACAACATCGTCTTCGCCAAGCCCGGTTTCTCCATCATCGCGACCGCGAACAGCCGGGACCGGGGCGTCAACGACCTGTCCTCGGCGCTGAAACGACGGTTCAACTTCGTCCGGATCCCGGTGGTCACCAACAAGCGCAGCGAGGCGGAGATCGTCCGGTTCCGGACCGAGGAGTTGCTGCGCCGCCACCACGTGGAGTTGGACGTGCCGCCCACGCTGCTGGACATCCTGTTGCAGAGCTTCGCCGACCTGCGGGCCGCCGCCGCCTCGGCGACCAGCGACGACGAGAAGTTGGAGTCGGCGCTGTCCACCGCCGAGCAGATCGGGGTGCTGGAGGACGCGATCCTGCACAGCCAGTTCTTCGGCGACCGGACCCTGCGGGCCGAGACGCTTGCCGGTTCGCTGATGGGGTCGCTGGCCCGACGCAGCCCGGAGGACCTGGCGATCCTCAACAAGTACCTGCACGCGGTGGTGGAGCCCCGGGCCACCGAGGACGGCGGTGAGTGGCGCGGCTTCCTCGACGGTGGCCGTCAGGCGATCGCCGCCCTGTCATGAGCGCTCCGGCGACCGTCGGCGCGTTCGGCGCCCTGCGTGAGCAGCTCACCGACGCGGCCGCCGCGTTCGCGGGCGGTCCAGACGCGTTGGCCGACATCCTCGCCGGGATGGTCGACGACGTGGACCGGGCCCTGGGCGAGCGGCTGGAGATCTTCCCGGTCTGCCACCATTCGCCGGCCTCCGCGCTGGCCATGGTGCGCCGGTTGCGGAGCAAGCAGCCTCGGGTGATCTATCTGGAGCTCTGCGAGGACCTGCAACCGTTGCTGGGGGAACTGCGCAACTGTCGGCTACCGGTGGCGGTGCAGGCGTTCGCCTCCGAACTCGACGGTTTCCCCGCCGCGTGGGGTCCGCTCAGCGTGATCGCGCCGGTCACCGAGGCGTCCGCCGAGTACCAGGCGATCGCGTACGCGTTGGAGACGCCCGGGGTGGAGCTGGTGCTGGTCGACCGCTCCACCGATCACGTCTTCCAGTGGTCGCCCCGGGGCGAGACCCCACCCCAGGGCGAGGTGGCCGGTGTGGAGGGCGGCGCCGAGGCGGGTGAGCAGGTCGCCCTGCACGGCGACGCGGTGGGTGTGGAGATCGGCGACCTGCGTCCCCGGTTCGCCGAGCTGGAGGCGCACCTGCTGCACCACGGCAAGGTGCGGCACTGGTCGGAGTGGTGGGACCAGTACGTCGAACGGCCGCTCACCGTCGCCGACCACGACACCTACCGGCAGGTGATGGTGCTGATCGGCAGCCTGTTCCGGCGGTTGCGTCCCGCCGGGTCGAACCGTACCGACCGTGACGAGGACCGGGAACGCTACATGTGGACCCGGATCCGGGAGCACCTGGCGGCCTCCGGTGCCGCACCCGAGGACTGTCTCTATGTCTGCGGCGCCTTCCACGCCGCCAGCCGGGTCGAGCAGTTCGGTCTGGACTCGACCGCACCGGACTTCGACATCTCCCCACGTACCGCGACCCGGTGGCGGTACGGCCTGATCCCGTCCAGCCACTCGGCGATCGAGGCGCAGTTCGGGCTCGCGCCCGGCTCGGTGTCGATCGCGGCGGCGAGTTGGACCAAGGCGGTGAGCGGGTCGGGTCTGAAGCCGTACCGGCTGGACGGTCAGCGCGGCGGCCCGTCCCGGGGCCGGCGGGGACGCGGTGCGCCGGATCCGGCACCCGACGAGGCGGTCAGCGACCGGCTCTCCGGGTTCCTCGCCGCGCCGCCCGCTCTCGACGGGCTCGACGAGGCGGAGCTGCGCCGGTGGTGCGTGGACATCGTCCGGCTGGCCCGACGCAACGGCTACCTGGCCAGCACGGCCGACGCGATCGCGGTGTTCGAGACCTCGATCCTGTTGGCCGGACTGCGCAACCGGGCCCGGCCCACTCCGTACGATTTCGCCGACGCGGCGGTGACCTGCATCGAGAAGGACGTGGTGCCGGGTCGGCGCGACGTGCGGCGGCTCTGCGAGATCCTGCTCGGCGGGGACCGGATCGGGCAGGTCGGCTACGACGCCCTGCCGCCGCTGGCCCGCGACGTGCTGGACCGGCTCCAGCCGCTCGGCCTGGACCTGGAGAAGCGGACCGTGCAGCGGGCTCTGCTGGACCTGCACGGTAACCCGGAGCTGGCTGGCTGCTCGGACCTGCTCTGGATGCTGCGGCACGTGCTGCCGCCGGGTGCGGTCCGTCCGATCATGGGTGAGCGTCGGCTCGGCCACCGGTCCATCCAGGAGAGTTGGGACCTGGCGCTGGGCCGTCACCAACGCGCGCTGATCGAGCTCGGGTACGAGGGGGTGACCGTCGAACAGGTGCTGGAACAGCGCCTGCGTCGGACGGCACACGGCCCGGACGCCACCGCCGCCGGCGCTCTCGCCGCCGTGGAGGACGCCATCCGGCTGTTGGACAGTCCTCGGCTGGTCGACGAACTCGGCACCCGGGCGGTGGAGCTGCTCGCCGCCGAACGCACCGTCGACGACGCGCCGCGCGTGCTGCGCCGGATCCGCCGGTTGCTCGCCCACCACCAGGCCACCGCGCCGACGCTGCCGGCCTGGTGCGCGGCGTTCGTGACCACCGGGTACGCGCACTACTGCACGCTGCTGCCGACCGCGTTCGTCGAGGAGGAGACCGGCGTACGGCAGGTCGGGGCGATGCTCGGTTTCCTGTTCAACCTGGAGAGCCTGGCGCTCTCGCTGGGCTGCGACCGGTCCCAGCTCGAACTCGCGGTCGGTCAGTCCCATCCGCAGGCGCCGGCCAAGGTGGCCCTGCTCTGGGCGGCCCGGCACCAGCTCGGGCTGCTGCCCCTGACCGAGCTGCGGGCCCAGTGCCAGGAGCTGCTGGCCAACCCGCTGGTGGTGCCGGCCTTCCCGCAGTACCTGTCCGGGTTCGTGCACGCGCTGGAACCGGTGCCGGGGCTCACGCCGTTCGTGGTGGAGACGATGTCGACGGCGTTCGCCCGGCTCCCCGACCCGGTCCTGCTGCCCTGGCTGCCCAACCTGGTCACCACGCTGCGGGAGCACGGTGCCGAGTCGGTGCCGCTGCTGGTCCGCGAGGCGGGGCGTACGTTCCCGGGCAGCCTGTCCGCACTGGACTCCTGGGTGCCGCCCTGGCTGGGCGTGCCCGCCGCACCCGCCGTCGCGTCGCGTGCTTCCGGTGGGGTCGCCGGGCCGGTGCACGCCCTGCTGGCCGGTCATCCGGAGCCGGTGGACGCGGTCGCCGAGCTGTTCGGTGTCCGGGGCGACTGGCGTGCTCCCCGCAGCGGTGCGGCGGTCCTGGTGGAGGCGCACCCGAGCACCGCCGAGGCGGTCTCGGCGCTGCTCGCCGACAGGTAGCAGTAACGGCGCGTGGGCGATCGGTGCCCACGCGCCGAATGCGGGGACGCGGGCATCGGCGGGATTGCGCGATGCCCGACCCCGCCCGCCCCCGCGGCGATCCTCGTTTCCGCCGGCCGGCCCACCCCGCCCGGCCGCTGGCCGCTCATGTGTGCCGCCCGTGCGGCAAGCCCATCGACACACGCGCGGATCCGGCGGCTGTCACGTTCGCGGTGCGGTTGCGACTGCGTCGCCCTTCGGGTGGCTGGGCGTCGAACTTTCGCTCACAGAGCGTCTACCAGCGATTTCAGTCGTCCGGATCAGTCTGAACTGACCTCTTGACGGGCCATTCATGTTACGGCTACGTTTCCGTCTACCGTACACCGTCGACGATAAGTCGCCGGGCTTCATCGAGTCCGGGCCCCCTTCGGAAGGTTGTCGCATGGTCAACTCGGCCGAACCCGCATCGTCCGTCACCGCGCTGCGCGTGCCCCAGAAGGTCGTGCTCAGCGAGTCGACCTACGACGTACTGCGGGCGGCGATCCTGGACGGCACACTGCCGCCGGGCACCCGGATCGTGGAGGAGTCGCTGGCCCGGCAACTCGGCGTCAGCCGCGCTCCGCTGCGCGAGGCCATCTGGCTGCTCAAGCGAGACGGCCTGCTCGTCGAGGAGTCCGCGCGCACCACCCGCGTCGTCCAGTTGACCGAGGACGACGTCCATGAACTGCACATGGTCCGTACCGTGCTGGAGACCCTGGCCTACCAGCAGGCGTCACCGCGGCTGCGACCGTCCGACGTCGCCGACCTCGAGGATCTGATCTCCCAGATGCACGAGGCCTCGGCCGCCGGTGACAACCGCCGGATCGCCGACCTGGACTACCGGTTCCACCGCGCCCTCTGCGCGCCGTGCGGCCTGCCCCGGATCATGAAGGCCTGGGACGAGCAGCATGTGCTCTTCCGTCTGTGGCTCAACATGGTCGGCCCGACGTTGGGCGTGCAGGACATCGCGGAGTCGCATCGGATCCTGCTCGACGTCGTGTGCGCCGGTGACGCCGAAGCCATCTCCGAGCAGGTGATCCACCACGTCTACCTGGTCGGTGGCGTGATGGCCGACCAGCGCAGCCGCTGGGCGGCCGCCCAGCCCCGCCTCTACTTCCCGCAGGGCACCACCGGCGCCTGATCGGCCCTGCAGGACACCACTGGCGCCTGATCGGCCTGCGCCGCGACCCGCCGGATCGGTGCCGCGGACCCCACCGAGAGATAGCGAGGCCCGATGAGAACAGTCAACCTGACGCTGCCGCTCTATCCGTTCATGCCGGTCGGCAATGTGTGGGCCTGGGACTCCCCCTTCCAGCTCACACCGGTGACGACCCACGAACGCCAGGGTGTCGCGACCCACCACATGAGTTTCCACAGCGAGGCCGGAACCCGGCTCATGCTCGGCGCCTGCTACGACGACGACGCACCCAGGATCCACGAACTCGACTACGGCACGCTGGTCGACCGCGAGACGGTCGTCATCGACATCCCGAAACAGGCCGGCGAGGAGATCGAGGCCGACGACATCGACCGCGCCGTCGTCGGTGATCCCGACTACCGCGACGGTGACGCCGTGCTGCTGCGCACCGGATGGGGCGACGACGAGCGCTACCGCACTCTCGGTGACGAGTACGCGACCACCACCCCGCACTTCTCGCTGGACGGCGCGAAGCGACTGGCGGAGGTGATGACCGAACGCGGCAGCGACCTGATGCTGACCGACTGCGCGTACATCGGCAATCTCGGCGAGGGCTTCATGTTCCCGGAGTGGGCCTCCCGCAAGCCGTGGGACCGCCCGCCGTTCCCCTCCCCGCAGGCCCGCATCTACATGCGGCACTACACCCCGGAACGCGGCGCCGGCGGCGGTGCCCCGGACTGGGGGTCGTCGGTGGTCCTGCATCTGGCGATGTCCCCGGTCGCCGCGGTGGCCAACTGTGGCGCGCTGCGCAGCAAGCGGGTACGGATCACCGTCCTGCCCCTGTTCCTCGCGGGAGCCGAAGGAGCCCCGTGCACCGTGCTGGCCGTGGACGGCGACGAGGCGGGAGAGGCCCGATGACACTGCGCACCGTCAACCTGACCCGCCCGATCACCACCGAGTCACCGGCCGGCAGCTTCTTTCCCTGGGAGGCCCCGTACCGGACCGAGGAGATCGCCACCCTGACCTACAACGGCGCGAACCTCTTCCACATCACCATGGGCAGTGGCTCCGCGACCCGGTTGCTGGGTCCGGCGCTCGGCTCGCCGACCGGAGCCACCGTCGACCAGTTGCCACCGCAGCGGCTGCTCGGCCGGGCGGCGGTCGTGCTGTCCTGCCCGGTGGCGCCGGGCGGCGAGATCTCCGCTGATGCGGTCCGAGCCGCTCTGGACGACGCCGACCTGCGTACCGGTGACGCGGTGGTCCTGGCCACGGGGTGGGGGGACGACCCGGATCGCTTCGCCGACGCGGCGTACTACCTCGACGGGCCCTATCTGAGCGTCGCGGCGGCGCAGTTGTTGGTCGAACGCCTCCGCGCCAACTCGTCGGACCTGCTGCTCACCGACTGCCTGTACCTCGATCGACCGGGTGGCGACCACGCCCGGACCGAGTGGACCGCACTGCAACCCTGGCTTCGCCCGGCGTACCCGTCGGACGCCGCCACGATCTATCTCCACCACTACCGGCCGGACAAGGTGCGGCACGACTGGGCCGCCACCCTGGCTCTGACCGAGTCCATCTGGACCGTCGCCGGACTGGTCGGATGTGGCGCCCTCGCCGGGCGCCGGATCCGGCTCACCCTCGCCCCGCTCAACGTCCAGGGCGTCGGCGAGGTGCCCTGCACCGTGGTCGCCCAGATTTCCGGTGACCACGGAGTCCCCGAAACACCGGTCTTCTCATCAGGAGAACCGACATGAAGCAATCATTTCGATCGATAACACGAACCCTCGCGATAGCCCTGACCGCGACCCTGGCTGTCACCGCCTGCGGTGGAGGCGGCGCCGGGAACCAGGGTCCGGAGTACACCGGCGACACCTTCGACTGGAAGCGCTACGACGGCCAGTCGATCAAGGTCTACGTGGCCGACACCGGTCAGGTGGAGAGTCTGCGGGCCGGGCTCGCCGAGTTCACCGACCTCACCGGCATCACCGTCGAGATCGAGGGGTCCGACGTCACCAGCTACCGGCAGAACCTGCCGGTGCGGCTCACCTCGCGGGCCTCGGACTTCGACGTCATGGCGACCTTCCCCGAGGTCGACGGCCTGCAGTTCGCCAAGAACGGCTGGTACACCGACCTCGGCCCGTACCTGACCAACCCGGGGATGACCAACCCGGAGTACGACTTCGAGGACTTCGGGGCCGGTATCCGCAAGGCGATGACCGTCGAGGAGCAGACCGTCACCGTCCTCTGGGAGATGCAGACCGACCTGGTCTACTACCGCAAGGACCTGCTGGAGAAGGCAGGTCTGGAGGTCCCGACCACCTTCGCCGAGTGGGACGCCGCCGCTGCGGCCGTACACGACCCCGGCAACCGGGTGTTCGGCTTCGCGCTGCGCGGCATCCCCTACCAGACGACCACCCCGTTCTCGTCCTTCCTGTACGCGTACTGCGGCGAGTGGGTCACCGACGGCAAAGCCGCGATCAACACCCCCGAGGCGCTCAAGGCGTACGAGGCGTACGGACAGCTCGGCACGAAGTACGGTCCGCCCGGCATCGCCGGATTCGACTGGCCGGTGCCCTCCCAGCAGTTCGCGCAGGGCAACGTGTTCGCCTTCCTGGACGTCAACCTGTTCGTCAAGGACCTGGAGGATCCGACGAAGTCCCGGGTGGCCGGCAACGTCGGGTACACCACCGTCCCCCGCGCCGACTGCGACGCCGCGCCGTTCATCGGCGGCTGGGGTTACGGCATCAACCCCTTCTCCGAGAAGGGCGACGCCGCCTGGTACTTCATCCAGTGGGCCACCAGCAAGCAGATGAACCTCGACCTGAAACTGACCGGCTGGCCCAGCCCGCGTGCGTCGGCCTGGGGGTCGCCCGAGTTCAAGCAGGCCGACAAGACTCCCGAGTTCACCCAGGTGGTGCTGAGCAGCACCGAGACGGCACGGGCCCGGATGAACCCACCGGTGACCCCGGGCGTCGAGGCCCGCGAGATCGCCGGACTGGTCGCCAACAAGGGCCTGGAAGGCCAGACCGGCGACGCCCTGAAGCGGACGGCCGACCAGCAGAACGACAAGCTGCAGGGCCTGCTCGACGCGATGCGCTAGTGATCGGCCGCGGCCGGAGGCCCCGCCTCCGGCCGCGGACCTCGCAAGGGAGGACCTGGTCCCGATGGCTCCGCTCACCGAAAGCCCCGCACGGTCTGCGCGCAAGCCCCCGCAGCCCGTGCCCCGTCGCACGTTGCTCGACGTCCTGGACCGCTACGACCGGTACATCCTGCCGGCCCCGGCACTGATCGTCGTCGTCGCGATGCTGGCGTTCCCGATCGGCTACACCGTCTATCTCAGCTTCCACGAGTGGTCCGGCGGACTGCGACCACCGGAGTTCGTCGGTCTGGACAACCTGACCCGCTCGCTCGGTGACAGCCAGTTCTGGGGCAGCATCTGGCGCACCGTCTACTTCGTCACCCTGTCGGTGGGGCTACAGGTCGTCCTCGGCGTCGGCGCGGCTCTGCTGTTCCACCAGCGCTTCCCTGGTCGAGGGGTGGCCCGCACCCTGTTCATGTTCCCGATGATCGCGACGCCGGCCGCTGTCGCCCTGGTCTGGAAGATGATGTTCGACCCGACCATCGGCATCCTCAACTATATCGTGCAGTCCGTCGGTGGACCGACCCTGCTCTGGATCAGTGACGCCAACCTCGTCATCCCGGCGCTGGCGATCGTGGACACCTGGATGTGGACGCCGTTGGTGATGCTCATCGTGCTGGCCGGGCTGGCCGCACTTCCGCAGGAACCGTTCGAGGCTGCCAAGGTCGACGGCGCCGGGCCGATACGTACCTTCGTCAGCGTCACGCTGCCGCTGTTGAGCCCGGTCATCCTCGTCGCCGCGCTGTTCCGGCTCATCGACGCCATCAAGACGTTCGACATCATCAAAGTCATCACGGACGGCGGTCCCGGCACCGCCTCGGAGACCCTCAACCTGTACGCCTTCAAGCAGGGCCTGTCGTACCTGCACTTCGGGTACGGGTCGATGCTGCTGGTCTGGCTGACCCTGCTGGTCTTCGTCGTGGCGATCGTCTTCACCCGCCTCCGGGCGCGGACCGACCAGGGGTGAACCGATGTCCGAGATCCTGACCGCCACCCGAGCCACCGCGACACCGCCGACCCGACCGGCGGCCAGACCTCGCCGACGGCGCGGATCGATCCTCGGTCGGATCGCGCTCGCCGTCACCGTCACCGTCGCGCTCGCCCCGGCGCTGTTCGTGTTCTTCTGGATGCTGACCTCGTCGTTCAAGCAGCAGGTCGACATCTACACGATCCCGCCGAAGTGGTTCGACTTCACGCCCACCCTGGACAACTACCAGGCGGCGCTGACCCGCACCCCGTTCGCGCGCTACATGACGAACAGCCTGGTCGTCGCCACCTGCTCCAGCCTGCTCGGGCTGCTCATCGGTGTTCCGGCGGCCTACAGCATCGCCCGCTACCGGCAGACCAGACTGTCGCTGTCACTGTTGACCGCCCGTCTGCTACCCGGGGTGGCCTATCTGGTGCCGTTCTTCGTCGCGTTCACCGCGCTGCGGATGGTCGGCACCTACCCGGCACTGATCCTGTCGCACGTCATCATCACGTTCCCGCTCACCGTCTTCATCATGGTGAACTTCTTCGCCGCCCTACCCGACGAGGTCCACGACGCGGCGCAGGTCGACGGGTGCGGGAAACTGGAGACGTTCTGGCGGATCGCGGTGCCACTGACCCGACCCGGCATGCTCACCGCCGGCATCCTCGCGTTCATCTTCAGCTGGAACGACTTCAAGATGGCGCTGATCCTCTCCGACGGCGACAGCCGCACCCTGCCGGTGGCCGTCTTCAACTTCGTCCACGAGGCGTCCCTGGACTGGGGGCCGATGATGGCCTACGCCTCGATCATCATGCTGCCCGTCTTCGTCCTCACCCTCGCCGCCCAGCGGCACATCGTGACCGGAATGACGATGGGCAGCGTCAAGTAACCAGCACCTCGGGAGGCACCATGACCAGCACCGTACCCGCCGTCGTCAGCCGCGCCGCCGGCAACGGCCGTGTGATCGCCGCGAGCATCAAGCCCGGCGCCCAGTTGACCGACTCGATCGAGCAGGTGTGCCGTGACCACGGCGTGCACACCGCCGTCATCCTCTCGGTGATCGGCACCATCCAGGAGGTCTACCTGCGCAACCCCCGAGACATCACCACGCTGCCGATCCACCGCGAACACGAGTTCGCCGACGAGATCGACACCGTCGTGTTGCAGCGCCCCATGGAGATCCTCTCCATCCAGGGCAACGTCACGACCCTCGACGGCAAGCTGTGGGCGCACTGCCACGCCCTGTTCTCCGAGGCGGGTGGCAACGTCCGTGGCGGGCACGTCTTCCGGGCCACCGTCTGGAGCCAGGGCGAGGTCTTCCTGCAGGAACTGACCGACATCCGCATCGACCGTGAGTACGACCGGGAGGTCACCGGCCTGCCGCAGATCCGCCTGCACGGCTGCGACGCGGGACCTGCCGATGGCCGGTGACCCCTGCCTGCTCGGCGTCGACATCGGCACGTCGAGCAGCAAGGGCGTCCTCACCGACCCGGCCGGGGCCGTACTGGCCACCGCGACCCGCCCGCACCGGGTGTCGCGGCCCCGGCCGGGCCACGTGGAGCACGACGCCGAGGCGATCTGGTGGGCGGAGTTCGTCGCCATCGTGCGGGACCTGCTCGCGGCGGCTCCCGGGCCGGTCGCCGCCGTCGCGGTCAGCGGCATCGGTCCGTGCGTCCTGCCAGCCACCGTGGAGGGGCGGCCGCTGCGACCCACGATCCTGTACGGCGTCGACACCCGGGCGACAGCGGAGATCGTCGAACTGACCGACGCCATCGGTGCCGACGAGATCGTGCGACGTGGCGGCAACCGCCTGACCAGTCAGGCCATCGGTCCGAAGCTACGGTGGGTCCGGCGACACGAGCCGGATCTCTGGGCGGACACCCGCCGGTTCTTCATGGCCAGTTCGTTCCTGGTGTTCCGGCTCACCGGCGAGTACGTCCTCGACCACCACTCGGCCAGCCAGAGTGACCCGCTCTACGATCTGCACGGGCAGTCCTGGATCGACGACGTGGCCACACAGATCGCCCCGGGACTGGAACTGCCGAGGCTGCTGTGGCCCACCGAGATCGCCGGCCGGGTCTCGCGTGACGCCGCACGGATCACCGGCCTGCCCGAGGGCGTCCCGGTCACCGCCGGCACGGTCGACGCCTGGGCCGAGGCCGCCAGTGTGGGTGCCACCCGCCCCGGCGACCTGATGCTGATGTACGGCACCACCATGTTCCTCACCCGCGTGGTGGCCGCGCCGGTCGTCCATCCGAGGATGTGGGCGACCACCGGGCTCTTCCCGGACAGCTTCTGCGTCGCGGGCGGCACCGCCACCTCGGGTGCGGTGGTCGAGTGGCTGCGCGATCTGGTCGGCGGTACCGACTACGAGCGGCTGGCCGCCGAGGCCGCCGAGGTGCCTGCCGGCGCCGACGGCCTGGTGGTGCTGCCGTACTTCGCCGGCGAGCGGACTCCGCTGTTCGACGAGAAGGCGCGTGGTGTCGTCGCCGGCCTGACCCTCGACCACGGGCGTGGACATCTCTATCGGGCGGTGCTGGAAGGGACCGGGTACGCGGTCCGGCACCACCTCGACGAGATGGCCGGTCTGTTGACGCCACCGGAGCGGATCATCGCGGTGGGCGGGGGCGCCCGCTCGCTGTGGACGCGGATCGTCTCGGACGTCACCGGTCAGCCGCAGCTGGTCCCCGAGCAGACGATCGGGGCCAGCTACGGCGACGCGTACCTTGCCGGCCTCGCGGTCGGGCTGGTCGACCGCGACGACGACTGGACACGGTGGGCCGCCCGGGTCGAACCGGATCCGTCGACCGCCGCCGCTTACCACCGTGGCTACACGGCATACCGTTCCCTGTACCCGGCGACGCGGGACATCGTCCACGGGCTGGCCGAGCGAGCGGACACCGGGGAGGGAACTCCGGCAACGTGATGCGGAGGGGTGTCCGGGACGAGGGTTACTCGCAGAAGACCTGCACCTTGGCCTCGGACTGGTCCACGTCGATGGTCATGTCGTCGAGCTGCTCGACGAGGTCCTCGATGTGCTGCGGCTTGAGCTGGGTCAGGTCGATCGGTACGCCCGACTTGGCCAGTTCGACGTTGACCTTGCTGAGTGCCTGCGGTGGGACCAGGCTGGTGAGGCGTACCCCGGCGCGCAGCAGTTGCAGCGGGACCCGGATGTTGACCCGGCCCGGACCGTCCTCGTCCTGCGTGGTCACCATCACGCGCAGGTACTTCGGTCGGGCCTTCGGTCGGGTCAGGACGGCCGACGGCGACTCCGGCTGCTCGCGCTCCAGCGCGCCGATGAGCTGTTCCGCCTCGTCGGCGGTGATCTTTCCGTCGGCCAGCATCTGCAGGATCTGGCGGCGCTGTTCGTTCATGTCGGTCCTCTTCCTCGACTCATCTGACGCTTACCAGCAGGGTCTTGCCGCCCTGCGCGACCTCGATCCGGGTGCCGGGCAGGGCCCCCAGCACCCGACCCACATCCCGCAGCGCGGCCACCGGGTTCACCCGGACGACGAGGCAGGCGACCAGTGCGACCGGCAACGCGAGCAGCAACAGTGGGCTGATCAGCAGCAGGACCGGCAGGACCGGCACGAACCGTCGCCGCCAGCGGCCGTCGGTGCGGCGGTGGCGGATCGTCACCAGCTGCGGAATCATCGCGACCGCTCCAGCTCCGCCAGTGCCTGCGCGACGTCGATCTCTCCTCGTCGCAGCCGGTCGACGACGTCGGCACCGGTGGGCGCCGGATCGGTGTCCACGAAGTCGAGCTGCGCGGCGATCCGGTTGAGTCGGGACTTGATCGTCGGGTAGCTCACCCCGAAGATCCGTTCCATCTCCTTGATCGACCCGTGCGACCGCACGAACGCGGCCACGAACACCTGGTCGTCGACGCCGAGTTGGGCCAGTTGCGGCGGCTCGAACTGTCCTTCGACCGCGATGCCGCTGCCGGTGAGGCGCACCCGTTCGACCACGAACGGTTGCCCGCGGGTCAGATCCGTCAGTTCCTGCCAGTCCACCTGTGCCCCCTGTCGTCGCCGACTTACCTAGAACTAGTTATAGCTTGGTTTTCTTAACTCTACAACGCCCATACCTCAAGATAGTTGATAGAAGCCGAGTTTCGGCCCGGAACGAATACCGTGATCGTTAAGGTCGAGGCGAGGTGGGTATAGAGGTACGACGATCGATGGTTCGACGGCACCACCAGAGACCCAGGGGGAAGCCCGTGAGTAACCGAATCAGCGCGAGCCGCGCCAGCCACCACACGGCGGCGGTGTTCGACCGCAGCGCCGCCACCTACGACCGCGTCGGTGTGGAGTTCTTCGGCCCGATGGGGCGGGAACTGGTACGCCGGGCCGGGTTGCGCCCCGGACAACAGGTCCTCGACGTCGGGTGCGGACGAGGCGCCGTCCTGCTGCCCGCAGCACAGGCGGTAGGGCCCACCGGCGATGTCGTCGGCATCGACCTGGCTCCGACGATGGTCGACCTGACCCGCGCCGACACCGCCCACCTCCCGCACGTCCGGGTGGAGGTCGGCGACGCCGAGGACCCGGCCCTACCCGAGGCCACCTTCGACGCGGTGCTCGCCGGACTCGTCGTGTTCATGCTGCCGGCGCCGCTGCCCGCACTGCGCGCCTACCACCGGCTCCTGCGCCCCGGGGGGCGGGTCGGCGTCACCACCTTCGCCGCCTACGACCCGCGCTTCAGCGAGGCGCTCGGCACGCTCGCCCGACACGTGCCGCCGGAGCGCCGCCAACCACCCGCCACCGGCCGGAAGGACGACTTCGCCACCCGCGAGTCGACCAGGGACCTGCTGCGCCGCGCCGGCTACCACCAGGTCACCGTCGAGGACGTACCGTTCGAGAGCCGGTTCCGCGACAGCGACCACTTCGTCGCCTGGGTCTGGTCCCACGGATCCCGCGCGATCCTGGAGAGCATCCCGCCCGAGCGGCTGCCCGCCGCCCTCGCCGACGTGGCAGACGTGCTGTCCCCGGACGGCGGAAGCCTCCGGCTGACCACCACCATCCGGTTCGCCCTCGGCACCCGCGCCGAGTCCTGACCACGGCAGAAATCCTCGACGACGCAGGGAACTCCGGGCGGGGTGTGCCCGACCAGGTAACCGAGGTGCGTACGCACCGGTCGCCGCACCCCTCCCGGAAGGTCGTCCACACATGTTCCTCACACGTCGTCGGGTCGCGCAGCTCGGCGCTCTCGGGCTCTTCACCGCCGCGACGGTGGCGCTCACCGGCTCACCGGCCACCGCGCACGTCACGATCAGCCCGTCGGTGACGACCGCCGGCTCGTACGCCGTGCTGACGATGGGTGTCCCGCACGGCTGCGACGGTTCCGCCACCACCAAGGTGTCCATCCAGATCCCCGAGCAGATCGTCACCGTCACGCCGACGGTGAACCCGAACTGGACGGTGGAGAAGGTGATGGCGGACCTGAACCCGCCGGTCAAGGACAGCCACGGCAACGAGGTCACCCAGCGGGTAGCCGAGGTGGTCTACACCGCCAGGACGCCGTTGCCGGACGACCTGCGGGACACCTTCGAGCTGTCGGTGAAGCTGCCCGACGCCGCCGGTGAGACCCTGGCGTTCCCCTCGGTGCAGACCTGCGAGCAGGGTGAGACGCCCTGGGTCCAGATGCCCGCCGACGGTCAGAACGCCGACGAACTGGAGTACCCGGCGCCGAAGTTCGTGCTGACCGCCACGGCCGACGGCGACGCCGACGACGACGCCGTGCAGCCGGTGGCGCAGACCAGCACGGAGTCCGGTGGCGGCAGCGGTGCGGTGGGGTGGATCGGCCTGGTGCTCGGCGCGCTGGGTCTGCTGGCCGGCGGGCTGGCGCTGGTGCGTACCCGCAGGACGGCCTGACGGGCGGGAACGCAGGTGACGTCCCGTAGCGGCCTCACGGCACGGCGGACGGCGGCAGGCGGGCGGGCGCGGTGGACATGGTCCATCGTGCTCGCCGGCCTGCTCGGTCTGCTGGCGGCCGTCGTGCCGGCAGCGCCGGCCTCCGCCCACGCCGTCCTGCTCGGCACCGACCCGGCCGACGGTGCCGTGCTGGCGACCACGCCGGCCCAGATCACGTTGACCTTCAACGAACCGGTGGCGGTACGCCCGGGCGGCGTCCGGCTGCTCGACGCGGCCGGCGAGGAGGTGTCCGCCGACAGTCGGTCGGTGGACACCACGGTGGTGCTGACCGTGCCACCGGAGCTGCCCGGTGGCACCTACATCGTGACGTTCCGGGTGATCTCCGCCGACAGCCATCCCGTCTCGGGCGGATTCAGCTTCGCGGTGGGAGCACCGAGCAGCTCCGCCGTGGCCGTGCCGGAGAGCAGTCCGGGACGCGGGCTGGACGTGCTGCGTCAGGTCACCGAGGCGCTCGCGTACCTCGGTCTGCTGGTCGGTGCGGGCGTCCTGGTCTTCCTGCTGGTGCTGCTGCGCGCCGACGCGCCGCTGTTGCGGCGGCGGCTGCTGCGGCTGACCGCCTGGTCGGTGGGGCTGACCGTGGTGGCGCGGCTGGTCCTGGTGCCGGCCGTCCCCGCCTGGCAGGACGGCCGGGACCTGGACGGACTGGTCGACCCCGCGCTGTGGACCGCCGGCCTCGGTGCGGAGGAGTCCCTGAGCAGCCTGCTGGTGGTGCTGGGTCTGGGTGCCGCCTGGTGGGCCACCGCGACGGCCGGGTCTCCGCCGTCCGGCGGCACGACCGGTCGACGGGCGGCGCTGACCGCGGTGGCGTTCGCCGGTGTGGTCCTCGCCTGGGGGGCGGTCGCCCTGGTCGGGCACACCCGAACCTACGGTCCGGCCTGGCTGGTCGTCCCGGCCGACGTGCTGCACGTGGTCACCGCCGGTGTGTGGCTGGGCGGACTGGTGGCCCTGGCGTGGACGCTGACCCGGTCAGCCGACCTGCCGCCCGGCGCGGCGGCGCGTACGGTGTCCGCGTTCTCGCGCACCGCCGCCGTCCTCGTCGGTCTGCTCGGTGTCGCCGGGGTGCTGCTCGGCTGGCGCATCCTGGGGTCCTGGGCGGCGCTGTGGGGCACGGCCTACGGTCTGGCCCTGCTGACGAAGGTCGGGCTGACCGTCGTGGTGCTGGCGGTGGCCGCACACAACCGTTTCCGTCTGATGCCCCGCGTCGTGGCCACCGATCGTGACGAGGGGTCTCCGGCGGCGTGGCGGCTGCTGCGCCGGTCGGTCCGGTGGGAGGCGGCGCTACTGGTCGGTGTGGTCGCCGCCACCGGGTTCCTGGTCACGCAGAGCCCGGTCACCGAGGCCGGTACGCGTCCGGCGGCCGACGCCGGGGAGCGTCCGATCCTGGTGGAGGCGCCGCTGGGGTCGGGGCGGGCCGTGGTCCGGCTGACCCCCGGGGTGGTGGGAGTGAACTCGATGGAACTGAATCTCCTCGACGCGGCGGGGCAACCCGTCGACCCGGTCGACGACCCGAGGTTGACGGTCCAGTTGCCCGCGATGGACGTCGGCCCGCTGGAGCGGACGCTGTCGGAGACCGGGCCCGGCCGGTACGAGGCGGTCGTCGACCTGCCGCTCGCCGGCTCGTGGGTGGTCCAGGTCAGCGTGCGGACCTCGAAGTACGAGAGTCCGGTCGCCCGCGTCACGGTGGACGTCGGATGACGGCGCGACGGTGGATCCGGGCGGCCGCCGTGGCGGGCGGCGTGGTCGCGTACCTGGCGTTGGGGGCGGCGCCCGCCTCGGCGCACGTCGAGGTCGCGGGGGCGCAGCCGAACGGTGACGGCAGCACGACCCTGACGTTCGCCTACGACCACAGTTGCGACGACTCCCCCACCACGGAACTCGTCGTGGCGCTGCCCGAGGGGGTGACCGCGACCGGCACCGTGGAACCGGAGGGCTGGTCCGCCGCGCTCTCCGGAGACCGTGTCACGTTCAGCGGGCCCGGGCTGGAGACCGCCGAGGTGGGCGTGACCGCCCGGATCGCCGCCCAGGCGGGCGACACGCTGCACTTCCCGGTGCTGCAACGGTGTGCCGACGGCAACTCGCTCGACTGGATCGACCGCACCGCCGACAGCGACTACCCGGCACCGAGGTTGATCGCGACCAACGCCGTGCTGGAGAACCCGCCGGAGGCGACCGTAGCGCCGCCTGCCGCCTCGGGTGGCGGGGCCTCGCCGGAGGGCGGGGGCGCGACGCTGGGTGAGGCGCTGACCGTGGTCGTCGTGTTCGTCGCCGTCGCCGCAGGGGCGGGTCTCCTGGTCGCCCGCCGCGTCGGATAGGGCGACCGCGCAGTCTCCGGAAACGGAAGTTGCCGCGTGGTCTCCCGGCAGGGAAGTTGCCGCGCGGCCTCCCGGCAGGGAAGTCGCCGCGTGGTCTCCCGGACCGGGAGGGGCCCCGGTCGATCGTCGACGATCGGCCGGGGCCCCTGCGGTGCGACGTGGATCAGGCCAGGTCGAACCGGTCGAGTTCCATCACCTTGGTCCAGGCGGCGACGAAGTCGGCCACGAACTTGCCGCGGGCGTCGTCGCTGGCGTAGACCTCGGCCAGCGCCCGGAGCTGCGAGTTGGAGCCGAACACGAGGTCGACCGCGGTGGCGGTCCACTTCACCTGGTCGGTCGCCAGGTCGCGGATCTCGTACACGTGCTCCTCGGACTCCGACGCCTTCCACCGGGTGCCCGGGGAGAGCAGGTTGGCGAAGAAGTCGTTGGTGAGCACACCGGGCCGGTCGGTGAGGACACCGTGGCGGCTCTCGCCGACGTTGACCCCGAGCGACCGCAGGCCGCCGACCAGGGCGGTCATCTCGGGCGCGGTCAGGTTGAGCATGTAGGCCCGGTCGATGAGCAGGACCTCCGGCTGGGTCTTCTCACCCGGGCGCAGGTAGTTGCGGAACCCGTCGGCACGCGGCTCCATGACCCGGAACGACTCGACGTCGGTCTGCTCCTGGCTGGCGTCGGTGCGACCCGGGTGGAACGGCACGGTGATCTCGACCCCGGCGTCACGCGCCGCCTTCTCCACAGCGGCGGAGCCGGCCAGCACGATCAGGTCCGCCAGGGAGATCTTCGCGCCACCGGCGGCGTTGAACTCCCGCTGGACGTCCTCCAGGGTCTTCAGCACCGCGGCGAGCTGCTCCGGCTGGTTGACCTCCCAGCTACGCTGCGGCTCGAGGCGGATCCGGGCACCGTTGGCGCCGCCCCGCTTGTCGGTGTAGCGGAAGCTGGCGGCCGACGCCCACGCGGTGGAGACGAGCTGGGCGGTGCTCAGCCCGGACTCCAGGACCTTGCTCTTGAGTGCGGCGACGTCGGCGTCACCGACCAGCTCGTGGTCGACGGCCGGCACCGGGTCCTGCCAGAGCTGGGCCTCGGGGACCCACGGGCCGAGGAAGCGGCTGACCGGGCCCATGTCGCGGTGCAGCAGCTTGTACCACGCCTTGGCGAAGGCGAGCGCGAACTCGTCGGGGTTCTCCAGGAACCGGCGGGAGATCCGCTCGTAGGCCGGGTCCACGCGCAGCGACAGGTCCGTCGTGAGCATGGTCGGCTTGTGCTTCTTCGACGGGTCGTGGGCGTCCGGGATGATCGCCTCGGCGTCCTTGGCGACCCACTGCTTGGCGCCACCCGGGCTGGTGGTCAGCTCCCACTCGTAGCCGAAGAGGATCTCGAAGAAGCGGTTGCTCCACTCGGTCGGCCGGTCGGTCCAGGTGACCTCGAGGCCGCTGGTGATCGTGTCGGCACCCTTGCCGCTGCCGTGGGTGCTCAGCCAGCCCAGGCCCTGGTTCTCCAGCGGGGCGCCCTCGGGCTCGGGGCCCACGTGGTCGTCGGCGATGCCGGCGCCGTGGGTCTTGCCGAAGGTGTGGCCACCGGCGATGAGCGCGACGGTCTCCTCGTCGTTCATCGCCATCCGGGCGAAGGTCTCCCGGATGAAGTGCGCCGCCGCGAGGGGATCGGCGTTGCCGCGGGGGCCCTCGGGGTTGACGTAGATCAGGCCCATCTCGGTCGCGCCGACGCCCTTGGCCATCTCCTGCTCGGAGACGTAGCGCTCGTCACCGAGCCAGGTGTCCTCGGGGCCCCAGAAGATCTCCTCGGGCTCCCACACGTCGGGGCGGCCGAAGCCGAAGCCGAAGGTCTTGAATCCCATCGACTCCAGGGCCACGTTGCCGGCGAGCACGAGCAGGTCGGACCAGGAGATCTGCTGGCCGTACTTCTGCTTGACCGGCCACAGCAGGCGACGGGCCTTGTCCAGGTTGGCGTTGTCCGGCCAGCTGTTGAGCGGGGCGAAGCGCTGCCCGCCGTCGCCGGCGCCGCCGCGACCGTCCTCGATGCGGTACGTGCCGGCGGCGTGCCAGCTCATCCGGATCATCAGACCGCCGTAGTGGCCGAAGTCGGCCGGCCACCAGTCCTGCGAGGTGGTGAGGACCTCGGTGATGTCCCGCTTGAGCGCCTCGACGTCGAGCTTGGCGAACTCCGCGGCGTAGCTGAAGTCGGCGCCGAGCGGGTTGCCCTTGGACGAGTGGGCGTGCAGCACCGAGAGGTCGAGCTGGTTGGGCCACCAGTCCCGGTTGGTACTCGGGCGACCGCCGGTCTTCGGGGTGGGCGAGTCGATCGCCGGGTTCTCGCTCTCGCTGCCGTGCGCGGTCACCGAGTCGTGCGCGACCGGGCAGCCGGACTCGGCCTTCTTGTCCACGCCCTGGGCGCTCGTCGGACCGTCGTGCTGTGGGTTACTCAATGTGCTTCCTTCCGACCTGGCGGATCACTGGTGGTGCGTGTCACTGGTGGTGCGTGCGGTCGCAGTCGGGGCAGGTGCCCCAGTAGACGACCTCCGCCTCGTCGACCACGAAACCGTGGTCGTCGGAGGCGGTGAGACAGGGTGCGTCGCCGACGGCGCAGTCCACGTCGGCGATCGCGCCGCAGGAGCGGCAGACGACATGGTGGTGGTTGTCCCCCACCCGGGACTCGTACCGGGCGACGGCTCCGGCGGGCTGGATGCGCCGCACCAGACCGGCGTCGGTCAGCGCGCGTAGCACGTCGTAGATGGCCTGGTGGGACACGCTGGGATGGTCGGCCCGGACCAGCCGGGTCACCGCGTCGGTGTCGACGTGCGGGTGGTCCCGCAGCGCCGCGAGCACCGCCAGTCGGGGCCGGGTCACGCGCAACGAGACCGCGCGGAGCTGGGCCTCGAAGTCGGACGTCATGCCGGCCAACCTACTCCACTCTTTTGGAATCAATCAAGTTTGCTGACGCTCCGCACGTTCGTGTCACGGTCTGTTCGCGTCGACCCTCGCGTGGGCGACGGGCGACGCCGGTGAGCACTGTCACAGAGGCAACGTACGGCGCGCGGTGCCGGACACGGTGTCCAGGTCCGGCCGTACCCGGAGCCGCAGTGGTGCGGGTTTCGCCGCCGACGTACCGGAAATCAGAACAGATTGATCGAGCCGTCGGTTCCGTCCGGCCGGGAGCGCGATCGAGGATGACGTGCAGACGCCCGAGGGCGTGGCTCACACCGGGACGGAGGCCGCAGATGAACCGAGACAGGACCACCGAGAGCACGGGCACCGGTGACCGGCGACACCGGGTGGTGATCGTCGGATCCGGCTTCGGCGGGCTGTTCGCGGCCAAGGCGCTCCGCCGCGCGCCGGTGGACGTGACCATGGTCGCGCGGACCACCCATCACCTGTTCCAGCCGCTGCTCTATCAGGTCGCCACCGGCATCCTCTCCCCCGGCGAGGTGGCGCCCGCCACCCGCGAGATCCTGCGCCGCCAACGCAACGCCGAGGTCCTGCTCGGCGAGGTGACCGACATCGATCTGGAGACCCGGACGGTCACCGCGAACGCGCCGCTGACCACGTTCCGCGTCGAGTACGACAGCCTCATCGTCGCCGCCGGGGCGGCACAGTCGTACTTCGGCCACGACGAGTTCGCCGAACACGCGCCCGGCATGAAGAGCATCGACGACGCGCTCGAACTCCGCGGACGGATCTTCGGGGCGTTCGAGCTGGCCGAGTTGGAGACCGACCCGGCGGCGATCGCGCGGTGGATGACGTTCGTGGTGGTCGGCGCCGGACCGACCGGCGTGGAGATGGCCGGGCAGATCGCCGAGCTGGCGCACCGGACCCTGCCGGGCGAGTTCCGCCGCATCGACCCGCGCAAGGCCACGATCGTCCTGCTGGACGCCGGTGACTCGGTCCTCGGCACGTTCGGGGACCGGCTCTCCGGCAAGGCGTTGCGGCAGTTGCACCGCCTCGGTGTCGACGTCGAGCTGGGCGCCATGGTGGTGGGCGTGGACGACGACGGCATCGAGGCGGCCGACCGGGACGGCCGGCGGCGGCGCATCGAGTGCAAGACGAAGATCTGGGCGGCCGGGGTGTCGGGCTCGCCGCTGGGCGCGCACCTGGCCGCCCGGGCCGGTGCCGAGACCGATCGGGCCGGTCGGGTCAAGGTCGAGCCGGACCTGACCCTGCCCGGACATCCCGAGGTGTTCGTGGTCGGCGACCTGATGGCTCTGGACCGCCTGCCGGGCGTGGCGCAGGTGGCCATCCAGGGCGGGCGGTACGCGGCCCGACAGATCGTACGGCGGCTGCGGGGCGAGCCGGCGGGAGCGCCGTTCCGCTACCGCGACAAGGGCAGCATGGCGACCATCTCGCGCTTCTCGGCGGTGGCCACCGTCGGCCGGCTGCGGTTGGCCGGACTGACCGGGTGGTTGCTCTGGCTCGCCGTGCACCTGTTGTACCTGGTCGGCTTCAAGAACCGGGTCACCGCCGTACTGCACTGGTTCGTCAGCTTCATCGGGCGCGGTCGCTCCGAGCGGACCGTGACGTTGCAGCAGGTGGTGGCGCGTACCGCGCTGCGGGAGGCGACCGCTCAGGCCGAGCCTCCGGCGGTCGCGGCCGCAGCCGGGTCCGACGGGTCGGCGGACGCCCCGGACGAGGTACCCGGGCAGCGGGCGGCCGTGCCGGGCCCGAGGCGGCGCGGCACGGTGCGCCGGAGCAGCCGACCGGCTGACCCACCCGGCAGCGGCGCGGGTGGCTAGTGCGGTGTCCAGACACGTTCACCGGGCCGCGCCGGGTCCAGACGACGACCGGCGGCGTTGGAGTCGGGCC
>NZ_JBSFSO010000064.1:0-33057 GCF_053589795.1 Micromonospora sp. NPDC003241
TGCAGTACGGGTTTGAAACATGAATACCCAGCTCGCGGCCGGGTAAGCGTCTCGTTCGCCACCGAGAAGAGGTCGTGATGCCCCGTCCGTTCGTGTGCCCCAGTCGCCCTCGTGCACGGCGTCGATCGCCTGCAGGCCGAGCCGGGTGGCGAGCACCCGGTCGAACGCGGTCGGGGTGCCGCCGCGCTGGATGTGCCCGAGCACGACGGTGCGGGCCTCCTTGCCGGTCTTGGCCTCCAGCTGCTCGGCCAGCCACTGGCCGATGCCGCCGAGCCGGACGTGACCGAACGAGTCCAGCTCCTGGTTCTGCAGGACCATCTGGCCCTCCAGCGGCTGGGCACCCTCGGCGACCACGACGATCGGGGCGTACTGGTGCTGGAAGCGCTTCTCGACGTAGCCGGCGACCTGCTCGACGTCGAACTGCCGCTCGGGCAGCAGGATCACGTTGGCGCCACCGGCCAGGCCGGCGTGCAGGGCGATCCAGCCGGCGTGCCGGCCCATCACCTCGACGACCAGGGTGCGGTGGTGGCTCTCGGCGGTGGTGTGCAGCCGGTCGATCGCCTCCATCGCGATGTTCACCGCGGTGTCGAAGCCGAACGTGTAGTCGGTGGCGCCGAGGTCGTTGTCGATGGTCTTCGGTACGCCGATGACCTTGACGTCCAGCTCGTGCAGCTTGGTGGCGACACCGAGGGTGTCCTCGCCGCCGATGGCGATCAGCGCGTCGACGCCCTGTGCGGCCAGGTTCTCCTTGATCCGCTCGACGCCGTTCTCGATCTTGAAGGGGTTGGTCCGCGAGGAGCCGAGGATGGTGCCGCCGCGCGGCAGGATCCCCCGGACCTCCGCGATGCCCAGCGGACGGGACAGACCCTCCAGCGGGCCCTTCCAGCCGTCCCGGAACCCTACGAACTCATGGCCGTAGCTGGCGACGCCCTTACGGACCACCGCCCGGATGACCGCGTTGAGACCCGGGCAGTCGCCGCCGCCGGTGAGCACGCCGATACGCATGATCCGCTCATCCTCCTGGGAGCAATTCGGTCAAGCCCGATCAAGCCCCAGGATAAGTGTCAGGTCAGACCTCGGCACCGTTGCCGGCCCGGGGCGGGCCGTCCCCCCGAACTGTAGTCGCCGCACCGGCCCACCTCACACCGCGCCCCGGTTACCAGCCAGTAAGCGTCGTCACCGCCAGTCAGTAGGCGTCGTCACCGGCGGACGCCGGACCACCGCCCGAGCCCGAGTCGCCCTGCCCCAGCAGGCCGACCGAACGGCCGTCCCGGACGTTCCAGCACCGCGCCTCGGTGACGTGCACCGCGACCAGCGTCAATCCGCTCGTCGCCACCCCGTCGGGGAACCACCCGGCGAGCCCCGGGTGCCACAACCGTTCGGCCCGCGCCGGGTCGTAGTCGTCCCGGGCCGTACCGGACAACGACACCCAGACCCGCCCGTCCGGGTCGTGGAAGCCCACCGCCACCTCCGCGTTGACCCGCAACTGGCGGACGGTCGACGACCCGGCGTACGCGAAGAACCACAACTCGCCGTCGAAGTCCGCGCGTTGCAGCGCCATCGGACGGCCGACGAGCCGGCCGTCGAGCGAGGTCGTGGTGAGCGTGCAGACTTCGGCCGCCCTGATCAACTCGGTGATCCGGCGCCGGGCGTCCCGGACGGTCAACACCTCGTCACGCTCCCTCGCCTCGGCACCGTTGGCCACACCGATGCCCGGGGCAGAACGGGCCAAACCACCGATCGACCGCACTGCGGGGACACCGGCGCTACGAACCGGTGATCGCCCGCCACCGGGCCAGGTTGTGCCGGGCGTCGACCAGGGCGTCGTGACGGGCCGCGTCGGCGTTCGGCAACCGTGGCCGCCCCCGCTCGTCCCAGAGCTGTCGCAGCTCCTTGGTGTAGCGGGGGATCTCCCGGGGCAGGGCCGGCATGGCACCCCAGAGCTGCGCCAGCACCACGTGGTCGTACGCGGCGTACCAGGCCCAGAGCTCCAGTTCCTCGCCGGGCCGGTCCCGGATCGGCTCGACCAGGAAGTCGTACAGCTCGTCGCGGATGCGCTCCCGCGAGCGCCACGCCCGGTCCGCCGGGGAGGGCAGCTTGTCCAGCACGTTGCGGCGGACCCAGGGCACGGCGCGGCTGGCGTCGAACTCGGTGGAGACCGCGTAGAACTCGCGGTCGTACTCGTCGACGACGCCGATCGAGACCAGCTCGACGGTCCGGCCGTCCTCGATGAATTCGCAGTCGTAGAAGTAGCGGTAGGCCATCCCCGCCATCCTCGCCGACGCCCGACGGGGGCGCTCGACCGGGTCACCCACCCCGGGAGCGTTTCCAATCGTCCCGATTGGGGGACATCCGCAGCTCGAAGCTGTCACGGAAGTGATTTGAGGGGTGTACAGCAAGCGACCGGACCGTCATGATCTGATGTGTACCGCTGCCGGACGCCGCACGGGTGTCAGAACACCTCGTCAAGGGCCGCCAGGCTCACCCGGTGAGCGAGTTTGGTCCTTTACCGGGGAGGGGTGGGGCCGTGGAGATGCGCCTGCCGGAGCCGGGCGACGCGCTCACGGGTGTGGAGATGTTCGCCGGGCTGGAGCCGGAGGTGCGTCAGCGGGTCATCGCCGCTGCGGTGCCCCGGACGTATCGCAAGGGTCAGTTGCTGTTCGTGGAGAACGACCCCGGCGAGTCGCTGATCGTGCTGCGACGGGGTGCCGTGGCCGTGTTCCGCACCGCGCCGACCGGCGAACGGGCCGTGCTGTCGGTGATCCGACCGCCGGACGTTCTCGGTGAGGTCTCGTTGCTGGACGCCTCCACCCGGTCCGCGTCGGCGGAGGCGATCGAGGACTGCACCGCCCTCGCCCTGTCCCGGGGCGCCTTCATGGAGCTGGTGCACTCCAATCCGCGCATCCTGGACGCGGTGATGCGCTCGCTGGGCGCGCTCATCCGCCGACTCACCGAGCAGAACGCCGACCACGTCTTCCTCGACCTGCCCGGACGGGTCGCCAAGACGCTGGTCCGGCTCGCCGGGGAGAGTCAGGCTCCGATGATCACCATCGAGCTGAACCAGAGCCAGCTCGCCGAGATGGCCGGCGGCTCACGACAGAGCGTCAACCAGGCGATCGGGTCCTTCGCCAACCGGGGCTGGCTGCGTACCGAGGGTCGACGGATCGTCGTCACCGACGTGCCGGCCCTGCGCCGCCGGGCGGGCATGAGCGACCGCTGACCCACCGCGACGACGCGGGCACGACGAACGGGCGGGGCCGGGGACGATCGTCCCCGGCCCCGCCCGTGCACCGTCCAGATCAGGGCTTGGTGCTGCCCGGACCGGCCCAGTCCGTACCGCCCGGACCGGCCCAGTCCGTGCCGTCCTTGCCCGACCCCGGCACCTCGCCGACGATGCCCTGCGCCTGCAGGAGCGCGAGGGTCGCGGCGTCCACGTCGACCGAGTCACCGGCCGGGTGAGTGACTCCGTTACCGTCGGTCCAGTCACTCTTCAACATGACGTACACCATGAGGCTGTCCCCCTGCTCAGCGTGTCCACTTGATCGGCTGCCTGAATCTAGCCGTTCGGTACGCGTCGGACCGCCCGGAGGAGTGTCCACAAGCCAACAGCCCGGTACCCGACAGTCCACCGGGCAGCGATACTCGGACCTGCGCCCCCGGGCGTCGGGGGCTCGCCAGTGGAGGGTGTCATCGCCGCACAGTGTGATCGCTGTGGACGCACCGCCGCCGACGGCGACCGCTTCTGCGGTGGCTGCGGTGCGGAGCTCGGCGCCGTCTGCCCGCACTGCCTGAACCCACTCGCCGCCGACGTGGCCTTCTGCACCTCCTGCGGCACGCCCCGGGCCGGCAGCGACCGTCCCGCCGCGCTCCCCCAGGAGGACCGCCGCCGGGTCAGCGTCCTCTTCGTCGACCTGATCGACTTCACGCCGTACGTCGAGCGGGCCGACCCGGAGCTGGTCCGGGGCATGCAGACCGGCTTCTTCTCCGCCGCCCGCCGGGTGGTCGGGCAGTACGGCGGGGTGGTGGAGAAGTACATCGGCGACGCGGTGATGGCGTTGTTCGGCGCGCCGGTGGCCACCGAGACCGACGCGTTGCGCTGCGTCCGCGCCGGTCTGGAACTGCAACGGGTACTGACCCGGTTCACCCCCACCGGCACCGACGGACTGCGCTTCCGGGTCGGCGTGGCGACCGGCGAGGCGCTCGTGGACGTGGCCGCGGCCCGCGACGGCGGGCAGGCGATCGTCGCCGGCGACGTGGTGAACACCGCCTCCCGGTTGCAGTCGGTGGCACCGCCCGGTGGGGTGCTGGTGGACGGGACGACGCATTCGCTCACCCGGGACACCATCCGCTACGACGAGCAGCCCCCGGTCACGCTGCGCGGCCGGTCCGCGCCGACGGAGGTGTGGCTGGCGCTGTCCGCGGTACGCCAGCAGGCCACCGACCGCGAACCGGACACCACGCCGCTGATCGACCGTGAGCACGAGCTGGGCATGCTGGTCAACGCGCTGCACCGCAGCCTGCGCGACCGCCGCCCGCAGGTGGTCACCGTCTTCGGCCGGGCCGGCATCGGCAAGAGCCGGCTGGTACGCGAACTGCACCGGCACACCGGCCGGCTGGTGGACGAGCCGCTGACCTGGCGGATCGGGCGCTGCCCGCCGTTCGGGGAGAACGTCACGTTCGCCGCGCTGGCCGACATCGTCAAGGCCGAGGCGGGCATCCTGGACACCGACCCGGCCACCAGCGCCGCGCAGCGGCTCGCCGGGGCGGTGGCCGAGTTGGTCGGGCCCGGCGAGCGCGACCGGGTCGCCGACGCGCTGCGTCCGCTGGTCGGTCTGGCCGGTACGCCGCTGCCGGCCGAGGAGGCCGAGTCGGCCTGGCGGCGTTTCCTGCTGGCGCTGGCCGCGCGTCGACCGACCGTGCTGGTCTTCGAGGACCTGCACTGGGCCGACGACGCCATGCTGCGCTTCGTGGAGCTGCTCGGCGCGGCGGCCCGGGACGTGCCGCTGCTGCTGCTCTGCACCGCCCGTCCCGAGCTGGTCGACCGCGATCCGAGCTGGGCGGGGACGATCACCGGCTCGGTGACCATCACCCTGCCGCCGCTGCGGGACACCGGCATCGCCGCGTTGTACGCGCACATGTTCGGGCAGGCCGCCTTCTCGGCCGACCTGTTGACCCCGCTGATCGAGGTGGCCGGCGGCAACCCGCTCTACGCGCACGAGTACGTCCGGATGCTGATCGAGCAGGGCGCGTTGCGACAGTCGGGGCGCGGCTGGTCGCTGGAGAAGCACCTGGACCTGCCGATGCCGGAGAGCGTGCACGCGGTCATCGCCAACCGGGTCGACCTGCTCGACCCGAAGGACCGGGCGGTGCTGCTGGCCGCCGCCGTGGTCGGCGTGCAGTTCTGGCCCGGCGCGGTGGCCGCCGCCGTCGGGCAGCCGGTGGAGGCGGTCGAGCGCGCCCTGCGCCGGCTGGAGCAGCGCGACTTCGTGCACGAGCAGGCCGCGTCCACGATGGCCGGCCAGCCGGAGTACCGCTTCCGACACGTGCTGGTCCGCGACGTGTGCTACCAGCGGTTGCCGCGCACCGAGCGGGTGGCCCGGCACGACCGGACGGCCGACTGGCTGGACACCCTGTCGCAGAGCCGGGACACCGACCTGGCCGAGGTGCTGGCCCACCACCGCTGGGCGGCGCACGAGATCGCCCGGTCGCTGGACCTGGAGACCCGTCGCTACGCCGGTCCGGCACGGGCCGCGCTGCACCGGGCCGCCCGCCGGGCGTACGCGCTGCACGGGTTGGACGCGGCCGCCAGCCACGCGGCCCGCGCGCTCGGTCTCGCCGACGACTCCGACCCGGTCGGGCGGCTGCAACTGGAGCTGCTCAGCACCGAGATCTCGTTCTATCGGGACGGCAACGCGTTCCTCTCCGGCGGCGGGCCGGAGCAGGTGCAGACGCTGGCCGACCGGTTGCTGGCCTGCGGCGACGAGGCGTGCGCGGCACGGGCCTGGACGCTGCTCGGCCAGGCGGCCTGGCTGCGGGCCGACCGGCAGGCCGCCCTGGTCTGCCTGGACCGGGCGGTGCGGCTGTTCGAGCCGCTGCCGGACAGTCCCCAGAAGGCCGACGCCTTCGCCGAACTGGGCCGGCTGCACATGCTCAACTACGAGCGCGATCCGGCGGTGGCGGCGGCGGCCACCGCCGCCGAGATCGGCGAGCGCCTCGGGCTGACCGAGACCCGCACCAACGCGCGGATCACCGCGGCCACCGCCCGGTACCAGGCCGGTGACCGGGCCGGCCTGGACGAGCTGCACGCGCTGGCCGAGTTCAGCCGCGCCGGCCAACTCCTGGCGCTGCCCCGGGCCACCCAGAACCTCGCGTACGCGGTCCGCGAGGAGGGCGACTGGCTGCGCTCCGACGCACTGCTCTCGGCGGCACCGGCCCGCACCGCCAGCGGGCAGACGCTGACCACCAGCTACTCCGGTGAGGCGATGCGCGCCTGGTTCGAGGGGGACTTCCCGCGCCTGCTCGCCGCCGCCGAGGCGTTCGTCGACACGCCCACCGGGAGTTGGGACATGCAGGTGCGCGGGCTGCGGTCGTGCCTGCTGGTGCTGCGGGGCCAACCGGTGCCGCCCGCCGCCGGACCGCCCCGGCAGCCGGGTGAGGGCGCCGAGGCACCCGGCGACGACGTGGCCGCCGCGCTGGACACCGCCCGACGCAGCGGCTTCCACCGGCTGCACTGGACGATGGTGGCGATGGGCGCGCTGTGCCGGGCGTTGCAGGAGCGCACCGAGGAGGCCGCGGCGCTCGTCGACGAGTTGGCCGGGGCGTGGACGACGGTGCCCGCGCTGGCCAGCGGCGAGTGGATCGCCGCCGCCGGCTGGGCGGCCACCCTGTCCGGACGTAAGCCGGCGGCCCGGGTCCGCGCCATGCTGGACCAGGTGGGGCACCGTACGCCCTGGTCGGAGGCGGCCCTGCGGACCGTGACCGGGGCGCTGGCCGGTGCCGACGGCGACCACCGACGCGCGGCCGAGCTGCACCTGGCCGCCGCCGAGATCTACGCCGGGATCCCCGACGTGACCGACCGGATGTTGGCGCTGACGTTCGCGGTGCGCGAGCTGGCGGCGGCGGGCGACCCGGCGGCGGCCAGCGGGCCGCTGACCGAGGTACGCGCGTTCGCGCACCGCAACGGCGCACCCGGGCTACTCCGCCTGGCCCACCCGTCGGAGGCGGGCACCCGGACACTGGCCTCCTGACCGCCGCCCGGGTCGGCTCAGGCGGCGACCGAGGCGGCCGGTGCCGGGGTGGGCATGGTCTTGAGCTTCTGCGCGTACACGTCGACGTACTCGCGGCCGGAGAGCTCCATCAGCTCGTACATGATCTCGTCGGTGACGGCGCGCTCGACGAAGCGGTCACCGGACATGCCGGCGTACCGGGAGAAGTCCAGCGGCTCGCCGAAGCGGATCCGGACCCGCGCGAGCTTCGGGACGATCGTGCCCGGCGGCTGGATCTCGTCCAGGTTGAGCATCACCGCCGGCACCACCGGCGCGCCGCTCTCCAGCGCCAGCCGGGCCACGCCGGTCTTGCCCCGATAGAGCCGCCCGTCGGGTGACCGGGTGCCCTCCGGGTAGATGCCCGCGATGCCACCGGCGCGCAGCACGCTGAGCTGGGTGTCCAGCGCGGCGCGGGCGGCCTGACCGCCGGAGCGGTCCACCGGGATGGTGCCGGTGCCGACGAAGAACATCTTCGTCAGCCAGCCCTTGAGGCCCTTGCCGGTGAAGTACTCGGCCTTGGCCACGAAGGTGACCTTCCGCGGCACGATCAGCGGGGTGAAGATCGAGTCGGAGAAGGAGAGGTGGTTGCTGGCCAGGATCACCGGGCCGGTCGCCGGTACGTGGTGCAGGCCCTCCACCTGCGGCCGGAAGATCACTCTCAGCAGCGGGCCGAGGAACACGTACTTCAAGAGCCAGTACAGCACCGGCGTCCTTTCGGCGAGGCGGTCGTCGTCGCGACGGCACGGCCGCGTGGCAGGAAGCCTACGAAGCTCCACCGCCCGCCACAACGCCCGAGCGGACCGACCGACCCGCCGGGCGGAGCGTGGTCGCCGACCGTGTCCCCTGGCACGCTCCGAGCAAGAACGGACATAGGGGTACGGCCGCGACCAGCGGCACGGACACCGACTTCGTACCCCACGCCACAAGGCACTCCCCGAACCGACCCCGGACGTGTCACGATTCAGAGCACGGCGTGCGGGGGTGCGCCGAGGAGCTGGACGCGGGGCGCGCCGGCGGCGCGATGAGGAGGATGGTCCGGTGTCAGCGGGTGGGGCCCGCCGGGGACGGCGGGACAACGGGCTCGACGCCAGCGAGTACGCCATCGCCGGCGACGTCGACCCGCGCGTCGGTGAGCACCTGCTCGACGTGCTGGCCGCCGGCGGCATCGCCGCCTATCTGCAACCCTCGGCCGACCTGAACCCGGTCACCCGCACCACCACGGTCCCGGCCCGGCCGGTCGACCGGCTCTACGTGGACCGCTCGCATCTGAGCACCGCTCGGGACTACCTCAGCCAGCTCGCCGACGAGTCCGGCACGGCCCGCCCCGAGGAACCGGACATCGACGCCGAGTGGGAACGGATCGTCGCCGGTTTCCACAACTCGCCGGGCAGCGGGGACCACCCGTGGCCCGCCGCCGAGAACGTGGACGACCAGGCCGACGGCGGCAGCAGCACGATCACCACCCCTCGGCCGACGCCCGAGGAGCCGACCGGCCCGACCGCCACCGACGTACGCCGCCTGCCCTACGCCGCCGACGTCTCCGGCGTGTCGGTGGGACGCGGGCCGCGTGACGGCGACGGTCCGTCGCTGCTGGAGGGCCTGGACACCTTCGGTGCCGACCTGCCGGACGACCCCGACGACGACGAGCGCTACGTCCCGCCGCCGCCCCCGCCCCTACCCCGGGTGTCGAAGTACGCCGTGGCGGGTGTCCTCGCCGTGGTGCTCGGCTTCGTGTTGTTCCTCTTCCCGGACATGCTCCCCGCCGACCCGAGCATCGTGACGCTGCTCGGCTTCACCGGCATCCTGGCCGGATTCGTCACGCTGGTCTGGCGGCTGCGTCCCGGCGACGCCGAGGACCGGGGGCCGGACGACGGCGCGGTCGTCTGAGCCGACCGACGTCCGCGTCCACCGCGCACCGTAGCCGCCCGGATACCGGGACGCGCACCGCCCACGCCAGGGGACGTGACAGTGGTGTAACTTACTGTCAGTAGGAATACCGCAGTACGTCACGTCACCCGCCGACTGCCCGGTTGTTCCTTTCCTCGTGGGCGGTCACTCCCCCTGCTGATCGGAATGCCCGAGATGCGACAGAGTTCTCTCGTGGTGGTGGCCAACCGCCTCCCCATCGACGACAACGTGGCGCTCGACGGCGCCTGTGAGTGGCGCCGCAGCCCCGGCGGGCTGGTGAGTGCACTACACCCGCTGTTACGACACACCCCGGCGACATGGGTCGGTTGGGCGGGCGGGACAGGCCCCGCACCCAGCCTGCCGGACGTCGACGGGGTGCGGATGCACGCCGTGCCGCTGAGCGGCGAGGATCTGCGCGACCACTACGAGGGGTTCGCCAACGCGACCCTCTGGCCGATCTATCACGACGCGGTCGAGCAGCCGGAGCACCACCGGCGCTGGTGGGACGCGTACCAGCGGGTCAACCAGCGGTTCGCGGAGGCCACCGCCGAGGTCGCCGAGCCCGGCGCCGTGGTCTGGGTGCAGGACTACCACCTGCAACTGGTGCCGGGGCTGCTCCGTACGCTCCGACCCGACCTGCGCATCGGCTTCTTCCTGCACGTGCCGTTCCCGCCGCCGGAGCTGTTCATGCAGCTCCCCCGCCGCGCCGAACTGCTGCAGGGCATGCTCGGCGCGGACCTGGTCGGCTTCCAGCGGGCGCAGGCCGCGCACAACTTCGCCCAGCTGGTCTCCAAGGTGCTGGGCCTGCCGGCCACCGACCGGCGGATCGCGGTCGAGGACCGGGTGGTCCGCATCGGCGCGTTCCCGGTCTCCATCGACACCGCCGAGATGGCCGCGCTGGCTGGCCGCCCGGCGGTGGCGGACCGGGCCCGGCGGCTGCGGCACGACCTCGGCAGCCCGGACCACGTGATCCTCAGTGTCGACCGGATGGACTACACCAAGGGCATCGAGCAACGACTCAAGGCGTACAGCGAGTTGCTGGCCGGTGGGCACGTCAAGGTCCGCGACACCGTGTTGGTGCAGGTGGCGGTGCCCAGCCGGGAGCGGGTCGGCCAGTACCAGATCCTCCGCGACCGGGTCGAACGCGAGGTCGGACGGATCAACGGCGAGTTCGGCCGGGTCGGCGAGCCGGCCATCCACTACCTGACCCAGCCGTTCGACCGCGCCGAGCTGGCCGCGCTCTATCGGGTCGCCGACGTGATGGCGGTGACCCCGCTGCGGGACGGGATGAACCTGGTCGCCAAGGAGTACGTCGCCGCCCGGGTGGACGACGCGGGCGCGCTGCTGCTCAGCGAGTTCGCCGGAGCGGCAGCCGAGCTGCCGCAGGCGTACCTGGTCAACCCGCACGACCTGGAGGGTCTCAAGCAGGGCCTGCTCGCGGCGCTGCGGGCCGACCCGGCGGACGTCCATACCCGGATGCGGGCCATGCGCGAGCACCTGCACCAGCACGACATCCGGGCCTGGGCCCGGTCCTACCTGTCCACCCTGGACCAGAGCGGCGACCTGGTCACCCACCTCACCAGCGGCTGAGGTGGGTGGGCCCGGCCCGGGTCCGCACCACGCGGACCGGGCCGGGAGGTCACGCGTTCCGGGCCAGCCGTCGCGGACTCAGGGGCGGTCGTCGCGGGCCGGGCCCTTGTCCAGCCAGTCCAGGATCGCGTCGATCGGCTCCTGCCACCGCGCGTCGAGCATCAGGTCGTGCCCCATGCCGGGAAAGAGCAGCGGTGCCGAGTCGTACCGGCGGGCCGCCCCGGTCAGCGCCGACGGCGGCACCACCCGGTCGTCCGGACTGCCCAGCACCAACACCGGCGGACGGCCCACCGGCGGCTCCGGCTCGGCCCCGGTCAGCAGCCGCCACTGCGCCCGCCGGGCCGCCCGCCCCAGCCGGCCGGTGTAGCGCCGGGCGTCGGCCTCGGGCAGCTCGCGGCTGAACAACTGGCGACGGTGCAGGCGCAGCCCGCCGCCGAAGACCGCCGGGAGGGTGCCGAGCGGGTTGCGCCGCACCGCGGCACTGAACGTCGCCCACCCGCCGAGGACCGGCGCCACCAGCACCGCCGCCCGGGCCGGATACCGGGCCAGGGCGTGCGCGACCACCAGGGCCCCGGCGCCGTGCCCCACCAGCACCGCCTGGCGCGGCAGGCCCGCCGCCACCTGCACCACGTCGTGGGCGTACGCGCGCAGCGTCGCGTCCGGCGCCGGACCGCTGTCGCCGTGCCCCCGCAGGCTCACCGCGTACGCGGGGAAACCGCGCGCGGCGGCGTGCCCGAGCCAGTGCTCGGCGTACACCCAGGCGCCGTGCCCGAAGCCGGGCACGAACAGCAGGGGTGGCCGCCCCTCCTCCAGCTCGGGCGTGGCGCTGAGCACCTCGCGGGGCACCGGACGAACCGGCCGCGCCCACTCCCAGGCCCGCATCACCCGTACCCGGTCGCTCACGCCGCCGCCTCGCTTCGCTCCCCGGCGGCGCGAGACACACCCGCACCGCACCCGATGGTTCGCTCCCTCCGGTCGCTCACGCCGCCGCCTCGCTTCGCTCGCTCACTTGGCCTCCAGGTCGCGCAGCGCGCGTTCCAGCACCCGCAGGTAGTCGGCGTGGCCGACCTCGAACCAGTGCCGGGTCGAGTCCTTGACCTGACCCGAGTAGCGCTCCCCGGCGTTGGCCCGGACCCGCGCGGCGAACGCCGTCGCCCGCTCCGGCCGGGTGGTCCGCAGCCGCAGCAGCCGGGCGAAGAGCACCGCCTGCCAGTGCGACAGGGTGAACACACCGGAGTCCGGTTGGAGCAGCCCGGTCACCGCCAGGGTGGGGTGCTCCGTCACGAAGGCGTTGAGCCACAACCGGGGCCGGCCCACGCCCTCGTCGTCGCCGAGGATCTTCGCGTCCAGGAACTCGAAGCGCGGCAGGTAGCCGGTGGCGCAGACGACCACCTCCGGGTCGATCTGCCGGCCGTCGGTCAGCTCCACCGAGTGCGAGTGGAACCGGGTCACGTCCGGCACCGGCGTGATCGCGCCGTGCCCAACGTAGTAGACGAGCTGGCTGTTGGCGATCGGGTGCGTCTCGTACACCCGGTGGTCGGGCCGGGGCAGGCCGAACCGGGTCAGGTCGCCGACGGTCAGCCGCAGCGTGCGGTGATAGAGCCACTGCCGGACCCGCAGCGGCACCCGCAACGCCAACAGGGTGTCGTTGACCTGGTCGGCGGGGCGGCCGAAGACGTACTTCGGGGCGTACCAGTAGCCCCGGCGGGTGGAGTGCCAGCAGCGTGCCGCCTGCTGCGCCGCCTCCACCGCGATGTCGCACCCGGTGTTGCCGGCGCCCACCACCAGCACCCGCTTGCCCCGCAACTGGGCCGGGTCCTTGTAGGACGACGCGTGCATCACCTCGCCCCGGAACTGTTCCAGTCCCTCGTAGCGGGGCAGCTTCGGCGACCAGTTGTGTCCGTTGGCGATCACCACGGCCGCGTACCGGGAGGTGCGCTCCGGGCCGTACCCGCCGGTGCTGCGGGTGGTGACGTCCCAGCGGTCGTCGGCGACCGGCTCGACCCGCACCACCTCGGTGCCGAACCAGATGTGCCGGCGCAGGTCGAAGTGGTCGGCGTACCGCTCGAAGTAGGACAGCAACTGGCTGTGGTGCGGGTAGTCGGGCCAGTCGTCGGGCATCGGGAAGTCGGGGAACTGGGTGAACGGCCGCGACGAGATCAGGTGCGTGCTGGCGTACACCGGGCTGCGGTCGTGCCGCCAGTTCCAGGCGCCGCCGATGCCCGTCTCGCGCTCGTAACAGTCGACGCCGAAGCCGTGCTCGGCGAGGTTCTTGACGGCGGTCAGGCCGCTGGCGCCGGCGCCGATGACGCAGACGGTGTCGCCCCGGTCGGAGACCGGGCGGCCGTCACTGCTGCGGGCGAGGGGGGTCGTCTCCGGTTCGGACCGACCGTGGTGCGCGGTGGGGGTGGGCACCGGGGTCTCCTTCGTCTCGGCACGGGTGCCGGGTCGCGCGAAATCCTCTCCACAACGGAGCGGGATGTCCAGTCCCCCGGAGCGCCGAAGGTCAGTCGACGGCGGGAATCAGCAGGTCGACCAGGATCGGAAAATGATCGCTGGCACGGCGGGTCAACGGGGTGTCCAGCACGTCGTAGTCGACCACGGTGATCCGGGGATCGACGAAGAGGGCGTCGATGCGCCGCCGGGGGTTCGCGCAGGAGTAGGTGAGCCGGTCGGCGCGGTCCGCGGCCACCGCCGTGTCGGTCAGCCCCTCCGCCACGGTCCGCCAGGCCGGGTCGCCCGGCTCCTCGTTCAGGTCGGCGGCGGCGATCACCGGGTACGGCGCGGCGGCCAGGTCCCGCCGGAACAGTTCCGCCTGAGCGGGCCGCTCGGTCGGATCGGTGGACAGGTGCGAGCCGGCCACGGTGAACCGGGCGGACCGGCCCACCACGCAGTCGGCGTACGCGGCGCCGCGCAGGTGCCGCCCCGGGGTGAGCGGGAACCGTTGGCAGCGCGCGCCGGTCACCCGTACCCGCAGGTCGGTCAGGACCAGGTTGCCCAGGGCGGGCAGCCCACCGGCGGCGACCACCAGGCCGAACGACTCGGCCAGCGCGGCCGACTTCTCCCGCCACCGGAAGCGACGCGGGCCCTCCTGGACCACCACCACGTCCGGTGCCGTGGTGCGGACCACCTCGGCCAGCGCGGCGGTGTCGTCGCGCTGGCCGTGCACGTTGTACGACACGACGCGCAGCGGCACGCCGGGAGCGCTCATCTCAGACCCGTCGGGCGAGGTCGGCCGCGCCGATGACGCCGGCGGAGTTGCCCAGCTCGGCGGGGCGGATGTCGGCCACCGGCAACCGGCTGCGCTGCGCCAGCGCATCGGTGAACGAACGCCGGGTCGGGCCCATCAGCAGGTCACCGGCGTCGATGACGCCACCGCCGACGACCAGGACCTGCGGGTCGAGGATCTGCGCCATGTCCGCCAGGCTGGTGCCGAGCCAGCGGCCGACCTGGGCGAACGCCTCGGCGGACACCGGGTCACCGCCCTTGGCCGCGGCCGTCACCATCGGGCCGGTGATCGCCTCGGCCTCACCGTCGGCGAGCTCCAGCAGCGCGGTGGCGCGGTGCGGCTCCTGCCGGGCGGCGGCGCGGGCGAACCGGACCAGGGCGCTGCCGCTGGCGTACTGCTCGATGCAGCCCAGCCGCCCGCAGCCGCACTGGTGGCCGTCCGGCACGGTGAGCATGTGTCCGAGTTCGGCGGCGATGCCGTTGGCGCCCCGGACCAGTTCACCGCCGAGCACGATGCCGCCGCCGACACCGGTGCCGATGGTGAACATGACCATCGAGTCGTCGGCCTGCCGGGCGGCGCCGTAGCGGAACTCGGCCCAGGCGGCCACGTTCCCGTCGTTCTCCACGATCACCGGCAGCCCGACGGACGCGCTGACGTACGCGCGCAGCGGCTCGTCGCGCCAGGCCAGGTTGGGGGCGAACAGGACGGTCGAGCGACTGGCGTCGATCCAGCCCGCCGCGCCGATGCCGACCGCCTGGATCTCGTGTCCGGAGGCGAGCTCGGTGACCAGTTCGATGATGACGTCCCGCGTCTTGCCGACGTCGTCGGCGGGGGTGTCCCGTCGGGTCTGCACGAGAACCCTGCCGGTGTCGTCGACGACACCGCCGGCCACCTTCGTGCCACCGACGTCGACTCCGATGGTCAGCGTCACCGCCGCCACTCCCCTCTGCTGTGCCGCCCCGCGCACCTGCCCTCGCCGGTGGTACGGGTCCTCCCCTGGTCAGGCCCCGTCGCCTGGCTCGCCCTGCGGCCTGCCGGGCACGGCCTCCGCCTCCGCTGCGGGCTCGTCACCCGACGTAGGCGCACCGTCGGGCACCCGCGAGGCGGGCACCACCGGGCGGTCGCCCGGCGTGCGGCGTGCGGTCGGCCCGACCGGCCCGGCGGCGTCGACGGGCGTGGCGACCGGCGCGGCGGGGTCCTCCGCCCGGGTGGCGGCGGACCAGACGTCCCGCTCCGGTGCCGGCTGAGAATCATGCCCGGTACGGGTGGCCTCGCGCCACACGTGATCGCTGTCCGGGCTGCGCCCGGCCGGCGTGGACGGGCCGGCGGTGGATGCCGGGGGGTCGGACGGGGACCCCGCGTGGCCGGGGTCGGACCGGGGCGGGGTGGAGGGCGGTGCGCTGGGGTCGAAGGGCGGGTCGGTCGGGGTGAAGGCCCGCAGGAAGCTGGCCAGACCGGCGGCGAGGTCCCCGGCGCCGGTGGCCAGCCGCTCGGCGAACTCCGGACTCGGGTCACGCAACGCGGCGATACCTCGACAGACCGGACAGACGCAGCATTCTGCGGCACCGGTGGCGAAACCGACGCCGGTCGGTTCGGCGTGACCAGCCCGGTCGCCGGGGGCGTCCTTGTGACCGAGGACACTGGTCACCATCCCACCGAGCGGGCCGAACGGCCCGGCGCCGGGATTGGCGGCGGCCAGCCTGACGCCGGCCAGCAGAGTGGCGACCAGCCGCTCCGCCTCTTCCCGGGCCGTACCCGGATCTGTCGCACCCATGCTGGGCTCCTCTACCGTGGCGACCGGGTCGCCGGACGCGTCACTGCGCCGCACCGAGTGCTTCTACCCGGCGCTTGAGCTGCTTCAACGCGGCGTCCATGATCATCTTCTCGGCCTTGCGGCGGAACATCCCGAGCATTCCGACCGCGAGGTCCACCTCCAGCGTGTACGTCACGGTGGTGCCCCCGTCGGCGTCGGCCACCAGGTCGTAGGAGCCACGCTGGGACCGCTGCATCTTCGAGGGGGCCACCAGGTGCCACTCGATGTGGAACAGGTCCTCGGAGTAGCCGTACTCGAGCACGTACTCGTCGGCCATCACCCCGGCGTCGAGGACGAACCGGACCTGGCTGGCATAGCCGTCCTCGTACTCCTCGACGACCTCGGCCTGCCGCACCGCCTCGGCCCACTCGGGATAGCTCGGAAAGTCACAGATCACCGCCACCACCCGGTCCGGTGGCGCGCCGATGGTGATCGACTGGGTGGAGGAGTCCGCCATGGGGGGGAGGCTACCCGTCCCGAGGTGGGCCCCGCGCCGCGCCGCCCCACCTGCGATGTGCTCGTAGGCCGGTCAGACGGTAGGTTTCACTCCAGCCGCCCGGGCGGCAGATCCGGCCAGCGAGCACGAGGGAGTGCAGGTGCGCGAGTTCTCCGTCCCGCCGATCGTCACGGTCGGCGATTCCGCCAACCTCACCGACCCGGTCTGGGACAACGCGGAAGCCGCTCCCGACTCGGTCCAGTTCGTCCGGCGCGACGGCTCCGGCGGGTGGGTCGACGTGACCTGCCGGCAGTTCCGTGACGAGGTGGTGGCGGTGGCCCGGGGCCTGGTCGCGGCCGGGGTCCGCCCCGGTGACCGGGTCGCGCTGATGAGCCGCACGCGGTACGAGTGGACCCTGGTCGACTACGCCATCTGGGCGGCCGGCGCGGTCACCGTGCCGATCTACGAGACCTCCAGCGCCGAGCAGGCCGCCTGGATCCTGGCCGACTCCGGTGCGGTCGGCGTCATGGTGGAGACCACCGCCCACGCCACCCTGGTGGCCGGCGTCCGCGACGACCTGCCCGACCTGGCCCACCTCTGGCAGATCGACCTCGGCGGGGTGGACGAGCTCGTCACCGCGGGCGCGACGGTGGAACCGACCGAGATCGACCGGCGCCGCGCCGCCCTGCGCTCCTCGGACGTCGCCACCATCATCTACACCAGTGGCACCACCGGCCGACCCAAGGGCTGCGTGCTGACCCACCGCAACATGTACGCCGACATCGCCAACGCGGTCCCGGTGCTGCCGAACCTGTTCCGCCCGAACGCGTCGACGCTGCTGTTCCTGCCGCTGGCGCACTCCTTCGCCCGGCTCATCCAGATCGGCGTGGTGCACGCCCGGGTCACCATGGCGCACTGCGCCGACCCGAAGCACCTGGTCGCCGAGTTGCAGGAGGTCAGGCCGACCTTCGTGCTCTCCGTGCCCCGGGTCTTCGAGAAGGTCTACAACGGCGCGAAGCAGAAGGCCGAGGCCGCTGGCAAGGGCAAGATCTTCGCTCGGGCCGAGGCGGTCGCCATCGCGTACAGCGAGGCGCTGGAGACCTCGTCCGGACCGGGCCTGGGCCTGCGCGTGCAGCACGCGCTCTTCGACAAGCTGGTCTACGCCAAGCTGCGGGCCGCGCTGGGCGGCCGGTGCCGGGACGCGATCTCCGGCGGCGCGCCGCTCGGCGCGCGGCTGGGGCACTTCTTCCGGGGCGTCGGCGTCACCGTCTGCGAGGGGTACGGCCTGACCGAGACCTCCCCCGCCGCCTCGGCGAACCTGCCGGACTTCACCCGGATCGGCACGGTCGGCCGCCCGCTGCCCGGCGTGACCATCCGGATCGCCGACGACGGCGAGGTCCTCATCGCCGGTGACCTGATCTTCCAGGGGTACTGGCACAACGACGCGGCCACCGCCGAGGCGATCACCGCGGACGGCTGGTTCCACACCGGTGACCTCGGCTCGCTGGACGGTGACGGCTACCTGACCATCACCGGCCGGAAGAAGGAGATCATCGTGACGGCCGGCGGCAAGAACGTTGCCCCGGCCGTGCTGGAGGACCAGGTCCGGGCGCACCGTCTGGTCAGCCAGTGCCTGGTGGTCGGCGACCGGCAGCCGTTCATCGCCGCGCTGGTCACCCTCGACGAGGAGGCGCTGCCGGCCTGGCTGGAGTCGGCCGGGTTGCCGGCCGGGACCGACGTCGAGGCGCTGCGCGAGAACGAGGCGCTGCGGGCGGAGATCCAGGCTGCGGTGGACAAGGCCAACCAGTCGGTCTCCAAGGCCGAGGCGATCAAGGTGTTCCGGATCCTGCCCCGCGACTTCACCGAGGCCACCGGCGAGTTGACCCCGTCGATGAAGGTCAAGCGTCAGGTCGTCCACAAGACGTACGCGGCGGAGATCGCCGACATCTACGGCGCCTGACTACGATCCGTCACGTGCCCGCCTCGACATCGGCTCTGGCCCGCTCCCACCCGCTCGCCGCGGCGGCGCGGGTGGTCGTCCTCGCGCTGGTCGCCGTCCTCACCCTGCTCGCCACCCGCGACGTAGCGCAACTGTGGTGGATCGCCCTACTGGCGGTCGCCGGGGTGCCCGCGCTGCTGGCACCCCAGCACCGCCTGGTCGGGCCGCTGAGCCGGGTGGCCGAGGTGATGGTGCTCGGCCTGGCCGCGAGCCAGGTCGCCGCGGTCGCCACCGTCGGTGGGCACGTCGGCGGGTTGGGCGCCTCCGCGGTGCTGCCCTACCTCGCGGTGCCGGTCACCGTGACCGCGCTGCGGCGGCGCTTCCGCGAGGGCGCCACGCTGATCGCCGTCGTCGCCGGGACCCTGCTGGTCGCCGGGGCGCTGACCGAGGTCGGCGGGGTACGCCAGCTCAGCCAACCCGGTTTCCTGGCGGTCTGTGCCCAGTGGCTGATCCTGGCCGCGCTCGGCCTGTACGCGGCCAGCACCCTGCACCGGGTGATGCAGGTCCGGCAGGAGGGCAAACCGCAGCCGTACGCCGAGGCGACCCGCCTGCTCACCCAGCTCCGGACGGTGGCCCGGCAGTTGCCCGGCGCGACCCTCGACCCGGGCGGCATCTCCGAGCACCTGCTGGAGGAGTTGCGCACGGTGGCCCGCACCGACCGGGGTGCGGTGCTCTCCGCCAGTGGCGGCGGGCGGCTGGTGGTGCTCGCGCAGATCGGGGCCGACCGGGTCGACTGGGAGACCACGCTCGACGCCGACTCGGCCATCGCCGACGCCTGGGCCAGCCAGCAGCCGCAGACCGCGGCCCGCTCGCAGTCCCGTACGCACCGGGGCAACGACGTCTCGGCGCTGATCGTGCCGCTGGTCGCCGGGCTGCGGACGGTCGGGCTGGTGGTGCTGGAGGCCGACGCCGGGCAGGCGTACCCGCCCTCGGTGGTCTCCCAGGTGACCGCGCTGACCGGCCCGGCGGCGCTGCGGCTGGAGGCGGCGCTGCTCTTCGACGAGGTGCGTTCGCTGGCCACGAACGAGGAACGGCAGCGGCTGGCCCGGGAGATCCACGACGGGGTGGCCCAGGAACTCGTGATGGTCGGCTACGGCATCGACAACGCGCTGGCCACCGTGCACGACGACGCCGAGGAGACCGCCGACTCGCTGCGCACGCTGCGCCAGGAGGTCACCCGGGTGATCACCGAGCTGCGGCTGAGCCTGTTCGAGCTGCGCAGCGAGGTGGACCGGCACGGCGGCCTGGCCGCCGCGATCGCCGAGTACGCGCGGACGGTGGGTGCCTCCGGTGGGCTGCGGGTGCACCTGTCGCTGGACGAGTCCACCGCGCGGCTGCCCGCCGCCACCGAGGCGGAGCTGTTGCGCATCGCCCAGGAGGCGGTCACCAACGCGCGTAAGCACGCCGGAGCGTCCAATCTCTGGGTCACCTGCGAGGTGGATCCGCCGTACGCACAGATCGAAGTGTCGGATGACGGTCACGGCATAGGTGACCAGCGCTCGGACGGGCACTATGGTCTTGCGATCATGGCCGAGAGAGCGGAACGTATCCGGGGCCGGTTGGAGATCAGGCCGCGACAGCCGAGCGGGACGACCGTAGCGGTGGTGGTCGGTTCGTCACCCCGGCGCGATAACGTTCGCGGTAGCGCCGCCGCAGCAGCAGAAGGGGAGTAACCCGAGGATGACCACAAGCCCGACACCGGCCACTCGTACCAAGGTCCTCCTTGTCGACGATCACGACTTGATCCGCAAGGGCCTGCGCCACGCCTTCGAGCGTGACCGGCAGTTCGAGGTCGTCGGCGAGGCGGCGACGGCGGCCGAGGGTGTGCGGCAGGCCGGCGCGCTGCAGCCGGACGTGGTGATCATGGATCTGCGGCTCCCCGACGGCAGCGGCCTGGAGGCCACCCGCGCGCTGCGCAAGTCCAGCGCCACCATGGGCATCGTGGTGCTCACCATGTACGCGGGCGACGACCAGCTCTTCGGCGCCCTGGAGGCCGGGGCCAGCGCGTTCGTGCCGAAGACCGCGCCCGCCGACGAGGTGGTCGCCGCCGCCCGGCACGCCGCCTCCTCCCCCAGCGCCTTCACCGCCGCCGACCTGGCCGAGGCGATGAAGCGGCGACTCGCCCCGTCCGGCCCGCAGCTCTCCCCCCGCGAGGGTCAGGTGCTGCGCCTGCTCGCCGACGGGATGAGCGTCGCCGGCATCGCCAAGCAGCTCTTCGTCAGCGAGTCCACCGCCAAGACCCACATCTCCAAGCTGTACGAGAAGCTGGGCGCGGCCAACCGGGCTCAGGCGCTGATGACCGCGCTGCGGCTCGGCCTGCTCGAGGCTCCGGACGCCCCGAAGTTCTGACCCATCCGTGGCGGCACCCGGCGTCGAGGCACGTCCTCGCCGCCGGGGCGCCCGGATACCCCTCGACGGGAAAACGCATCTCCGCACGTCAATCGCCATCCCGGTGATCGCGCTATGGCCTCCCGCGCCCAGGCGGGGCAGAATACCGGCCGGGGCGGTGTCGCCCCGGCTGGCGTGAAGGGGTGTGGCATGCAGCGGCCGGACTGGTCACCCGAGACGATCGACGTCGAACGACCCAGCGTCGCCCGCATGTACGACTACTATCTCGGCGGCTCGCACAACTTCGCCGCCGACCGGGCAGCGGCCCGGGCGATGATGGCGCTGGTGCCGGAGGCCCCGCTGATGGCCCAGGCCAACCGCGCGTTCCTACGCCGGGCCGTGCAATACCTCACCGCCGCCGGAGTCCGGCAGTTCCTGGACATCGGGTCGGGCATCCCGACCGTCGGCAACGTGCACGAGATCGCCCAGCGGCACGCCCCCGACTCCCGGGTGGTCTACGTCGACGTCGACCCGGTGGCGGTGGCGCACAGCCGGGAGATCCTGGCCGACACCGAGCGGGCCACCGTCGTGCAGGAGGACTTCCGCCATCCCGAGCGGATCCTCGCGCATCCCGACGTCAACGCCCTGCTGGACTTCTCCCGACCGGTCGCCGTACTCGTGGTCGCCGTGCTGCACTTCGTGCCGGACGACGACCGCCCGGCCGACGTGCTGCGGACGCTGCGCGAGGCGCTGGCGCCCGGCAGCCACCTGGTGCTCTCGCAGGCCAGCGACGACGGCCGGGACGAGGCCCAGCGGGCCGAGGCCGAGGAGGTCTACCAGCGCACCGACAGCCCGCTCTGGGTGCGCAGCCGGGCCGAGCTGACCGCGTTCTTCGACGGTTTCGAGCTGGTCGAGCCCGGGGTGGTGTGGGTGCCGCAGTGGCGTCCGGAGACTCCAGAGAGCGCCGAGAACGCCGAGCAGGCGGTCTTCCTGGGCGGGGTCGGGCGGCTCGGTGGTTGAGCCACCGGACGGCCGGTCCTGCGCCGGCACGTTCGCCCGCGCCTGGGCCAAGGCGGTCTCCGGGACCAGCTACCTGCCGATGCCGCACGCCCAGCTGGAGATGCTGTTGCAGCGGCTCACCGACCAACTCGCCGAGGCGCTGCGGGCGGAGCCGCTCGACCTGCGGGTGGGCCACCGGGTCGCCAACGAGCTGGTCGCCGCACACGTCGCCTCCGCCGAGGCGCTCGGCCGGACCGTGGAGGTGATCCAGCTCCGGCTGGTCCGCGACCTCGACCTGGTCGCCGACGACATCGAGGACCGGATGGCCCGGCTGCTGGCCGCGATCGCCACCGGCTACGCCCGCGCCCTGCACGACCGGACGCTGGACGAGCAGGAGTCGATCCGCCGGGCCGCGTTGACCGCCCGGGTCGACGCGGAACGGGCGTTGCGGGCCAGCGAGGCCCGGTTCCGCCACCAGGCCACCCACGATCCGCTCACCGGTCTGCCCAACCGCACGCTGTTCGCCGAACGGCTGGTCGCCGCGCTGGACGGCACGGGCGGCGCCGGACGGCGGGTCGGCCTGTGCTTCCTCGACCTGGACCGCTTCAAGCGGGTCAACGACTCGTACGGCCAGTCGATCGGCGACCGGGCACTGGTGGCGGCGGCCCGACGGCTGTCCCGGGCGGTGGAGCCGCACCTGGTGGCCCGGCTCGGCGGGGACGCGTTCGTGGTGCTGGTGGAGCGCTCCACCGGCACCGGTGACGTGGTCGCGGTGGCCGAGGCGGCCCTCGCCGCGCTCTCCGAGCCGGTGGTGGTCGGCGGGCACGACGTGACGGTCACCGCCAGCGTCGGGATCGTGGAACGGCGGGCCGCCGACACCTCCCCCGACGACCTGCTGCGCGCCGCCGGCAGCACGTTGCACTGGGCCAAGATGGCCGGTGGTGGCGGCTGGGCGCTGTACGACGCCGAACGCGACAGCCGCGAGCAGGCCCGTCAGGCGTTGAGCGCGGCGATCCCCGCCGGCCTGGAGCGCGGCGAGTTCTACCTCGACTACCAGCCGCTGACGTCGCTGCACGACGGCTCGGTGCTCGGCGTGGAGGCGCTGGTGCGCTGGCGCCACCCGGACCTGGGCGTGCTGCGGCCGGACAGCTTCATCGGGCTGGCCGAGGAGACCGGGCTGATCGTGCCGCTGGGCGCCTGGGTCCTCGCCGAGGCGTGCCGGGAGGCGGTCGGCTGGACGGCTGCCACCGGCGAACCGCCGTACGTCAGCGTCAACCTCGCGGTCCGCCAGGTCCGCCGGCCCGGCCTGTTGGAGGAGGTACGCGCCCTGCTGCGGCGGACCGGCCTGCCGCCGCACCGGCTGCAACTGGAGATCACCGAGAGCACCATGATGAGCAGCGCCGAGGAGCCGGTACGCGCCCTGCGTGCCCTGGCCGACCTGGGCGTACGCATCGCCATCGACGACTTCGGCACCGGCTACAGCAACCTGGCGTACCTACGTGACCTGCCGGTGACGGAGCTGAAGGTGGCCGGTGAGTTCGTCCGGGGGCTGCGTTCCCCGGACGACCGGGCCAACGAACGCATCCTCGCCTCACTGGTCTCGTTGGCGCACGCTCTGGACCTGACGGTGACAGCCGAGGGGGTGGAGACCGTCGGGCAGGCCGAGCGGCTGCGCGCGATCGGCTGCGACGCCGGGCAGGGCTGGCACTTCGGCCGTCCCGCCCCCGCCGAGAGCATCCTCGCCCGCATCCGCTGACGCGCCGCGCCCGGTCCGCCGAGGCACCGCGCCGCATGCGCTCGGTGTCGCGCCGTGTGGGCTCACGTGTGAGGAGGGGTCCCCTGCTATACACCAGGCGTTAGCCGGGGACCCCTCCTTGCATCTACACCTGCGGTTCAGCCGGTGAGCAGGTCGGTCAGGCGGCGTGCCTGGGTCTCCCAACGCCACTCCTGTTCCACCCAGGCACGACCGGCCGCCCCGAACTGGCGGGCCAGGTCCCGGTCGGTGAGCAGGGTGACCAGCCGGTCGGTCAGCTCGGCGACGTCGCGACCGTCCACCACGTACCCGGTCTCGCCCTCGCGGACCGCGTCGGGCGCGCCGCCGGAGTCGCCGGCCACCACCGGCAGGCCGGCCGCCGACGCCTCCAGATAGACGATGCCGAGTCCCTCCACGTCCAGCCCCCGGTTGCGGGTGCGGCAGGGCATCGCGTAGACGTCACCGGCCGCGTAGTGCGCCGGTAGCTCGGCCTCGGGGATCGAACCGGTGAAGACCACGTCCCGCTCCACCCCGGCCTGGCGGGCCAGCCGGGCCAGCGTCGCCCGGTAGGGGCCGCCACCGACCACCAGCAGCGCCGCCTCGGGCACCCGGCGGCGGATCAGCGGCAGCGCCCGGATCAGCATGTCCTGCCCCTTGCGCGGCACCAGCCGGGACACGCAGACCACCACCGGCCGGTCGGAGAGCCCCAACCGGTGCCGCACCCCGCTGCCGTCGACCGCCGGGTGATAGAAGTCCACGTCCACCCCGGGAGCGAGCCGGCGCAGGTCGGTCAGCCCGTCCAGCGCCCGCGCCAACCGGGTACGGGTGTACTCGCCGAGGTACGTCACCACGTCGGTGCCCCGGCCGATGCGCCGCAGCGCGGTCCGGGCCACCGGCAGCGCCGCCCAGCCCACCTCGTGCCCGTGGGTGAGGGCGACCACCCGCCGTACCCCGGCCCGCCTGCGCAGCCCGTTGGCGAGCAGGCCGAGCGGTGCCGCCGCGCCGAACCAGATCGTGTCGCAGTCGTACGCGCGGGCCAGCCGGGCCGCCCGTCGGGCGATCAGCGGGGTGGGCAGCAGCACCTTGGTGCGTTCGCGCACCACCTCGTACGGCTGGTCGGCGTCGAACTTCTCGGCGTCGGGCCAGCTCGACGCGTAGACCACCACCGAGCCGGCGGGCTGGTGCACCGCGAGGTTGTGCACGAAGGACTGGATCCCACCCGGCCGGGGCGGGAAGTCGTTCGTGATCAACAACGTGCGGCTCATCGGCCGGCCTCTCGGGCGTAGGCGCGGGCGGCGGCGATCCGCTCCACGGTGGACGGGTGCGTGGCGGAGTAGAGGTACTCCCAGCGGGGCGGGTCCGGGTCGCCGAGGTTGACCGAGGAGATGCGGCGTTGCATCGACTCGAACGCGGCCGGGTCGCCGGTCAGCGCCAGCGCGTGCGCGTCGGCGCGCGCCTCCAGTCGCCGTGACATCAGCGCCTGCACCGGTGTGAACACCAGTCCGGCCACCGTCACCAGGGCGAGCAGCAGCGGGAAGGCGCGGGGCTGGGCGACCGAGTCGACCCCGGCCATGCGCAGCAACGGCGGCCAGGAGCCGATCAGATAGAGCGCCACCACGGCCGCCGCCGCGCCCAACGCGCCGGTGAGCGTGAAGATCGGTACGTCCCGGTCGCGGGCGTGCCCCAGTTCGTGCGCCACGACGGCCTTCACCTCGGCCGGGGTCGCCTCGCGCAGCAGGGTGTCGTAGACCACCACCCGCCGGGTCGGGCCGATCCCGGAGACGTACGCGTTCACCGCGTTGGTGCGCCGGGACGCGTCGGCCACCAGCACGTCGCGCACGGGTACGCCGTCGCGGGCGGCCAGGTCCATCAGCTCGGTCCGCAACGGACCCGGTTCCATCGGGCTGATCCGGTTGAACACCGGCTCGACGAGCACCGGCAGCACGAAGGAGAGCAGCACCACCAGGGTGGCCGCACCGGCCGCGCCGAACGCCCACCACCAGCGGGGCGCCAGCCGGATCACGGTGTAGAAGCCGAGCAGGGCCACCGCGCCGATCACCGCGCTGACCGCGTACGACTTGAGCAGGTCCACGGCCCAGCCGCCCCACCCGTTGGTGGCCAGCCCGTAGCGGGTGAGCACGCTGTGCCGCCAGGCGGAGAAGGGCAGCGTCAGCAGGTCGGCGACGAGCACCACGGCCAGCCCGCCGACGATCGCCTGGGCGATCCAGTGCCCACCGAACGGGCGCCCGCCCAGCTCGACCAGGCGGCTGCCCAGCGGGGTCAGCCCGAGCGCCAGCGCCACCAGCAGGCCGATGCCCAGCGCGGCCCAGCCGCCGGGGCGCAGTGCCGACCGGAACTCCCGGGCCCGCTCGACCTGTTCGGCGGGCAGGTCCCGCAGCGCCGCGAGCTGGTCGGCCCGGGGTGCCGGCGGGCGCTGCCACGGGATCAGCACCAGCGCGGCCAGCACCACCGCGACGCCGAGCAAGACCAGGGTGAGCAGCGCCCAGCCGCGCGGACTCACCGCGTCACCCCGCCGTCGCCACGGCCGGCACCGGGTCCGACGCCCGCCGTGCGCCTCATCTCGCCGCTCCTGTCGCCATGGGCGCTCATCCTATTGCCCGCCACGACCGGGACCGCGCCCCCGCCGACCACACCGAAGCCGCCGGGCCCGCGCCACGCCGGGCCGGCGGCGATCACCCCGGCCGGGTCAGGAGCGGGACAGCCGCCGCAGCAGCGAGTCGGCCCCCAGCGGGTACGCGCCGTGGCGGCGTACCCCGTCGGCGACCTCCCGGTCCGAGGAGACCACCACCACCGCCCGGCCGGGCGGCTCGGCGCGTACCAGCCTGCGGATCAGTTCGTCGGCGGTCTCCCCCTTGCGGGAGAACAGCACCCGGACCCCGCGCGGGGTGGGCGGCAGGCCGTGCATGCGTTCGGCCCCGTCGAAGACGACGGTGACCTCGTCACCGGTCTGCGCGGCGATGCCGCCGAGCCCGGTGATCAGGCGCTTGCGCTGCTGTTCCAGGGACATCTCGCCGAAGCCGCGTTTGGTCACGTTGTAGCCGTCGACCACCAGGTGGGCCCGGGGCAGCGCGAGCAGTTGGTCCAACCGGCCCGGGTCGTCGGTGTCCTGGGCGCGGGCGGCGGCACCGGCCGGGGTGGCCACCGACGAGTCGGCGTAGCCGTCCGCGACGAAGTCGGCCGGCAGCTTGTCGACCGGATCCAGCGCCAGCTCGCGACGCAACCCGACGGCGGCCTGGCCGATGGTCTCCAGCAGCAGCCACAGCCGCGCGTCGTCGACCGAACGGGCCTCCTTGGCGCTGGACCGGGCCACCCCGGCCGCCGCCTCGGCCTCGGCCAGTCGGGCCCGGGCCCGGCGCAGCTCGGCGTCGGCGTCGGCCGCCGCGCGGGCGGCCCGCCCCCGCTCGGTGGCGAGCAGTTCGGCCGCCCGGCGCTCGCGGGACTGGGTCTCCCGGAGCGTACGGGCCAGTTGGCGGGCCTCCTCCCGGAGCTGGCCCATCTCCTCGCGGACCCGGGCCACCTCGTCGCGCAGCTTGTCGGCCTCGACCCGGGCCACCGCCCGGTCGTGCTCGGCGCGGGTGGCCCGTTGCTCGGCCAGGCGGACCAGTTCGGCGACCACCGCGCTGTCCGCCTCGGCCCGGACCGCCGCGCCGCTGGCGTCGATCAACTCGCGCCAGCCCCGGGGTCGGGCCAGGTAGGCCAGGGCCGCCACCTCGACCGGGTCGGCGGCGGCGGGTGCGGTCCCCTCCACCACGGCGGTGCCGAGGTCACCGGCGTCGGCCAGGACCCGGGCGGTGACCCGCTGCCGGAACAGCGGATCGGCGGCGAGTTGGGCGGCGATCACGGGCGCGCCGAGTCGGGCCCGGCGGTTGGGGGCGAACTTGGCGACCCGGCGCAGCGGCACGGGCACCTCGTCGGAGGGCAGGGAGGGCAGCACGGCAGCGGTGAGCGAGACGATCCGTTGGCGGACCGGCTCCGGCAGGCTCGGCTCCGGCTCCGCCGGCTCTCCAGCGGTCGCCGCCCCGTCGGCAGAACCCGCCTCACCAGCAGCCGGCACCGCGACGACCTGCTCCTCCTGCGGGAGGCTGTCGTCGGACGGCTCGGTGAGGGGCATGTGGCAAGTCTCCCACCGCGACCGGGCCCACCGCCTGGTGAGTGAGCCGATCTCTCATCCTAGACCGGTGCTGACACGCGGGGCCGGTGGGACGGCTGGGACCGGAGTGTCGCACCGGCCGGTTAGCGTGCCCGCGATGGCACAACAGGAGTACCTCCAGCCGGCGCTGGCCGGGCTCGACCCGACCGTCGACGGCATCGACCCGGCGCTGCCCCTGCACGCGACGACATTCGTGGTGGTCGACCTGGAGACCACCGGCGGCGCCCCGGACGGCGGCGGGATCACCGAGATCGGCGCGGTGAAGGTGCGCGGCGGCGAGGAGCTGGGCGTGCTGGGCACCCTGGTCAACCCCGGGGTGCCGATCCCGCCGTTCATCACCGTGCTGACCGGCATCACCCAGGCGATGCTGCTGCCGGCGCCACCGATCGAGCAGGTGCTGCCGAGCTTCCTGGAGTTCGTCTCGGACGCCGTGCTGGTGGCGCACAACGCGCCGTACGACGTCGGTTTCCTCAAGGCCGCCTGCGCCCGGCACGGCTACCGCTGGCCGAACCCCCGGGTGCTGGACACCGCCGCGCTGGCGCGTCGGGTGCTGCTGCGCGACGAGGTGCCCAACCGCAAGCTCGCCACGCTGGCCGCGTACTTCCGGGCCGGCACCCAGCCGACCCACCGCGCGCTGGACGACGCCCGGGCCACCGTGGACGTCCTGCACGGGCTCATCGGTCGGCTCGGCGGCCACCGGGTCGACACCATCGGCGACGCCATCGAGTTCTCCCGCGCGGTCACCCCGACCCAGCGCCGCAAGCGGCACCTCGCCGAGGGCCTGCCCCGATCCCCCGGTGTCTACATCTTCCGGGCCGCCGACGACCGACCGCTCTATGTGGGGACGTCCCGGGACATCGCCACCCGGGTCCGCAGCTACTTCACCGCCGCCGAGAAACGCGCCCGGATGTCGGAGATGTTGGCCGCCGCCGAGCGCGTCGAGGCGGTCGAGTGCGCGCACTCGCTGGAGGCCGAGGTCCGCGAGCTGCGGCTGATCGGGGCGCACGCGCCGCCGTACAACCGACGGTCGAAGTTCCCGGAGCGGATGGTCTGGCTGAAGCTGACCGACGGGCCGTACCCCCGGTTGTCGGTGGTCCGGCAGATCTCCCCCGACGACCGCGCCTACCTCGGCCCGTTCACCTCGCGGCGCACCGCGGAGCTGGCCGCCGCCGGCTTCCACGACGCGGTGCCGCTGCGCCAGTGCACCCACCGACTGTCACTGCGCACGATCACCCCCGCCTGCGCGCTGGCCGAGTTGGGTCGCTGCCCGGCGCCCTGCGAGCACCGGATCACCCCCGGGGAGTACGACGACCGCGCGGTGCAGCCGTTCGCCACCGCCACCACCGGTGACCCGCAGCCGGTGGTGGACGCCCTGCTCGCCCGGATCGAGACGCTCGCCGCCGCCCAGCGCTACGAGGAGGCCGCGACGCTGCGGTCCCGGCTGGCCGCGGTGCTGCGGGCCACCGTCCGCATGCAGCGGCTCGCCGCGCTGAGCGGGATCGCCGAGTTGGCCGCCGCCCACCCGGCCGCCGGGGGCGGCTGGGAGCTGGCGCTGGTGCGGCACGGCCGGCTGGCCGGTGCCGGGGTCTCCCCGGCCGGGGTCCACCCTCGACCGACCCTGAGCGTGATCCGGGCCACCGCCGAGACGGTGTCGCCCGGTCACGGTCCGGTCCCGGCGGCCAGCCCGGAGGAGTCGGAACGGATCCTGTCCTGGTTGGAACGGCCGGAGACCCGGCTGGTCGAGATGTCGGACGGTTGGGCCTCCCCGGTGGCCGGCGCGGGCCGGTTCCGCGACCTGCTGGACAAGGCCGAGAGCGGCGCATCTCACCAACTCTGGTCCGAACGCTCATGAGCAACTGTCCGATCGGACTACGTCGGCTCACTTACTCTGTTAAGGAAGTGCAGTCCTGCCCGTTTCGAGGGTCTGCTCCCGGTTGCCGGTCTCCCGGCGCCTGCGGGGTGGGCGTGAGGGGGTGTCCCAGGTGGACGTCGACGCCGGACATGGCGGCGCCCTGGGCGGTGCGCTCCCGACACAGCCGGGCGAGCTGCCCCTGGCCCGCAGGCTCCGCTCACTGCTGACCTGGCCCACCGCCGAGACCGAGCCGGTCGGTCATCTGGTCCGCACCCACCGGGCCATCCACACCGGCACCGACCCTGCCGTGTTGCGCCGGGCGTACACCATCGCCGAGAACATGCACCGGGGGCAGTTCCGCAAGAGCGGTGAGCCGTTCATCACGCACCCGCTCGCGGTCGCCGAGATCTGTGCCGACCTCGGCATGGACACCACCACCCTGGTCGCGGCGCTGCTGCACGACACGGTGGAGGACACCCGCTACACGTTGCAGGCGCTGGCCGAGGACTTCGGCCACGAGGTGGCGCACCTGGTCGACGGCGTGACCAAGTTCGACAAGGCGTTCTACGGCAAGGCCGCCGAGGCGGAGACCATCCGCAAAATGATCATCGCGGCCGGCAAGGACGTCCGGGTGCTGGTCATCAAGCTCGCCGACCGCCTGCACAACATGCGCACGCTGGGCGTGCGCTCGGCGGCCTCACGGGAGCGGATCGCCCGCAAGACGCAGGAGGTGCTGGTGCCCCTCTGCGACCGGCTCGGCGTCCAGACCCTGAAGCGGGAGCTGGACGACGTGGTGCTGCTGCACCTGGAGCCGGACGAGCACTCCCGCATCGCCCGGCACGTGCACGACCGCCCCGGATGGGACGGCTACCTCGCCGAGGTGGTGGCCCAGTCCCGGGTGGCGTTGCGCCGGGGCCGGGTGGACGCCACGGTGGCCCCACGCCCCCGCCACCTCTATTCGATCTGGAAGGACACCGTCGCCGGCGGGCACACCGTCCCGTACGACCTGCCCCGGATCACCGTCGTGGTGGACGGCCCGCCCACCGACTGTTACGCCGCCCTCGGCGCGATCCACGGGCTGTGGCGGCCGGTGCCGGGCCGGTTCAAGGACTTCATCGCCTCGCCGAAGAACAACCTCTACCGCTCGCTGCACACCACCGTCTGCGGCCCCAAGAACCGCACGGTCGAGGTGCTGATCCGCACCGAGGAGATGCACCGCTCCGCCGAGTACGGCGTGGTCGCCGACTTCCGCTTCCCGCGCTCCGGCACCGCCCGTGCCGAGCAGCTCGACTGGCTGCGCCGGGTGCTCGACTGGGAGCAGGACGCCGCCGACCCGGCGCAGTTCCTCCAGTCGCTGCGCTGCGACCTGTCCGAGGCGCAGATCCAGGTGGTCGCCGACGGCCGGCAGATCGTGCTGCCCGGCGGTGCCACCCCGGTCGACCTGGCGTACGAGCTCGGCACCGACCGGGGTGACCGGTGCCTGGCCGCCCGGATCAACGGCCGACTGGTGCCGCTCTCCTCCGAGTTGGAGGAGGGCGACGTGGTCGAGATCTTCACCGAGACCGATGCGGAGAGCGGCCTGGACGCCGAGGTCGCCCCGCGCGGCCCTCGCCGGGAGTGGCTCGGCTTCGTCAAGTCGCCGCACGCGCAGATGCAGATCAACCGGTGGTTCGCCGACCACAGCGAGCCCGGCATCTCGATCAGCGACAAGGTGCGCCTCGGCCGGGCCACCATCGGGTTGGCCCTGCGCCAGCACAACCGGGGCCTGGCCAGCGACCTGCCGCTGCTGCGGCTCTCCGAGGAACTCGGCTACCCGGACCTGGAGACCCTGCTGGTCGCGGTCTTCGATCGGGTGATCGAGCCGGACACCGTGGTGCGCCAGCTCATCGACCTGGTCGACCACCGGCAGTGACCGGCCCACCGTCCCGCGGCGCGCGCCCGGCGTACGGCCACTAGCCTGGAACCATGATCCCCCGCTCGCGCCGCGCCGCACGCGCCGTCGCGTACCAGGTCTTCTACCGGCTGCCACTGCCGGTACGTCGTCAACTGGTCCGGATGGCGGTACCCAAGTACATCGTCGGCGCCGTCACACTGCTGCGCGACAGCGAGGCCGAGGGTGCGGGTCGGCTGCTGCTGTTGCGCCAGCCGCCGGGTCGCGGGTGGACGCTCCCCGCCGGGCTGCTGCAACGCGGCGAGAACCCGGCGGTCGGCGCGGCCCGCGAACTGCACGAGGAGACCGGCGTCCGGCTCGCCCCGGCCCGGCTGACCCCGGCCACGCCGAACGCCATCGTGCACGCCAAGGGCTGGGTCGACATGGTCTTCACCGCCGAGGTGCCGGCGTCGACCACCGAGCTGGAGGTGGACGGCGCGGAGGTCTTCGAGGCCGTCTGGCACCCGCTGGACGACCTGCCGAAGCTGACCTGGCCCACCGCCCGGCTGCTCGCCTACTACGGCATCGGTCCGCTGACCGACCGGTTCCCGCCGCCACTGCCCGACACGGCGCCGTGAGCGGCCCGGACGCCGGCCCGGACACCGGCCTGGACGCCCGCACCGGCACACCGGCCGGCGGGATCTGCGCGGTGGTGCTCGCCGCCGGGGAGGGCACCCGGCTGCGCCCGCTGACCGAGCAGGTGCCCAAGGCGCTCTGCCCGGTGGGCAACGTGCCGCTACTCGACCGGGCCCTGGCCCGACTCGCCGGGCTCGGCCTGACCGGGCCGCAGACGGTCGCCGTCAACGCCAGCTACCTCGGCGAGCAGGTCGTCGAGCGGGTCGGTACGCGCGCCCACCTCTCCGTCGAACCGGACGGTCCGCTCGGCACCGCCGGTGGGGTGGGCACGCTGCGGGACTGGATCGCCGGACGGGGCGTGCTGGTCGGCAACGCCGACGCGTACCTGGCCGACCCGGCCGCACCACCCGGGCCGGACATCGCCGCGCTGCTGCGCGACTGGGACGGCGACTCCGTACGCCTGCTCGGCCAACCCGCGCCGGACCCCACCGCACCCGGCACCTTCGACGGCCACGTCTTCACCGGCTTCTCGCTGCTCCCCTGGCGGCTGGTCCGCGACCTGCCGCCGGTCTTCGGCGACCTGGTCCGGGCGGTCTGGCGACCGGCCGAGGCCGACGGCCGGCTGACCGTGGTCCCCTACCGGGGGACCTTCGTCGACACCGGCACCCCGGCCGACTATCTTGCCGCCAACCTGCACGCGGCGGGCGACGGCAGCCTGGTCGACCCCACCGCCACCGTCACCGGCGGCTGCCACCGCAGCGTGGTCGGCGCGGGCGCCACCGTGGCCGGTGAGGTGACCCGCAGCGTCGTCTGGCCGGGTGCCACCGTCGAGACCGGCGAACGGCTGCACGAGGTGATCCGCACCGCCACCGGCCTCACCGTCCCGGCCGCCTGACACCCGGTGTCGGCGTACAGGTCCGAGTGCAGAGGTAGGTACGGCTGCAAGTGCACACCGCGCCGAGCTTGACCTGCGTCCGGCGACTTGGCCCCTCGACCTGGCGGCGATCCAAGTCGGTGACGTCGCGTGACGGGTGTTGCTGAGCCCAGCCGTTCCCTCGACATGCGTATCTGCCGATGAGCGTACGTCGTGCTCTCCGTGCCAAGGTCACGCTCGATCCGGGATCGAGTGGCATCCCCGCGCTTCCGTAACCACTCGATCCCGGATCGAGCACGACCTTGAGGCTGGCGAGCGAGTGCGCCGGCGGGAC
>NZ_JBSFSO010000065.1:0-31812 GCF_053589795.1 Micromonospora sp. NPDC003241
CCCGAAGATCACCCACCCCACCACCAGCCCACCCACCACCACCAACCCCACAGTCAACACCCCCCGACCAGCCCAAACAGGATGGAACTACTTCATTGAAGTTGCGCGGATCTTGCACCATGCCTGAGCAGCCGGGCCACTGACCGCGCCGACGCGCCGCGCCCGACCGTGCCTGGCCCCGCCCGACCTCGCCCGACCGCACCGCGCCCCCGTCCGACCGCACCGCACCCCGCCCCCGCCTGCGTTGATCAAGAAGTTTTGGTCACGGAAGGATTGGACGGAGGCACAAACTCCTTGGTCATCCCCGGTGGGCAGGGTCCGTCGGGAGTACGTCCGCCCCGGCACGCACCCACCTGGGCGAACACCGGGGTGGTGGGAGCTGGTGGAGTGGGAGGAGTCCGTCGCGAGCGGGCGGGTGGTGTGGACGCGGTGCCGGTCGGGGTGAGCTGGTGCGGAACTTCATCCACAAGGAAGGGGCGAGCTACGGTGCCGGGGTGGCTGGCACGACGCGGCTACGGTGTGGCCGTGATCGACTCGTCACCGCCCCGACGTGCGCGCGAGGCTGAGCCCGAGGCGCTGTCAGCCGGAGCGGTCGCCGCGCGAGGCGTCGCGCTGGTGGTGGTGCTGCCGTTCCGGTTGGCCTGGGAGTTGCTGGTCGCCGTCGCCGGGCTGCTGCACCGGTGGGTGATCGCGCCGACCGTGTGGGTCCTCGACCGGTGTGTGTGGCGTCCGATCCGCTGGCTGCTGCGTCACCTGGTCTGGATTCCGCTGCTCTGGACGCTGCGGGTCTTCGGATGGCTCTGGCACACCCTGGTCCGGACTCCGTCGACCTGGCTGTGGCGTCGCCTCGTCGAGGTCTGGTACGGCGTACTGCGGCCACCCCTGCGCTGGTGCGGTCAGGTGTTCGCCCGGCTGCTGCGTTGGTGCGGCCGGGGGCTGGCCTGGCTGGTACGGGTCGTCGTGCTGGTGCCGTCGTACTACCTGGTGTGGGTGCCGCTGGTCTGGACCGTACGGGTGCTCACTCCGCCCGCCCGACTGCTGGGCCGATGGCTCGCGGCGTTGGCCGGGCTGCTCGCCGCTGTGCTGGGCTGGGCCTGGCGTACGGCGGGGCGCATCCTCCGCTGGTGCTGGGTGTGGACGCTGCGCCCGGTGTTCCGGGCCGGGCTGTGGGTGTGGACGCACCTGCTGCTGCCCGTCTGCCGGGCGGTCGGCGCCGTCTGGCAGACGACGGTCGGCTGGCTGCGTCGCGGCGTCCTGGAGCCGATCGGCCACGCCACCCGCGAGGTCCTGGCCGGCCTCGGCCTGCGCCGCTGACCACACGAGCGAACCGGCAACATCCGCGCGAGCAGACTTTCGGCGGCGCCCGGGTGTAAGGAGGGGTCCCCTACTAACGCCTCGTGTATAGCAGGGGACCCGTCCTTACATCCGCGCCCCGGCCGGGACGAGGAAGCTGTCAGAGGAGCAGGTTGAGCAGGACGGTCAGCACGATCGAGGCGACGATCGAGAAGAGGATCATCAGGAGGCAGCCGAGACCGCCGCCCGCCGGTCGGATCTCCGTGTTGCCGATACGCATGGCTCACATCCTGCCGGTCACAGTTCGCGCAGCCGGGGCAGCAACTGCTCCTGCGCCCAGTCGAGGAACATCGGTTGGCGGTCGCCGCCGACCTGCACCAGCGCCACGTGCGTGAAGCCGGCGTCGACGAACTTCTTGAACGCGGCCACGTGCTTGTCCACGTCCGGGCCGCAGGAGATGCCGGCGGCCACGTCCTCTTCGCGTACGGACTGCGAGGCGGCCTCGAACGCGTCGGTGTCGGGCAGTTCGGCGTTGACCTTCCAGCCGAGCCCGAACCAGCGGAACTGGTCGTGCGCGATCTTGCGGCACTCGGCCTCGTCCGGGCCATAGCAGATGGCCACCTGACCGTAGCGGGGTCGTCCGGCGCCACCGGCCTCCTCGTACATCTCCACCAGGCGGGCCTGCGGCTCGGTGGCGATCATGCCGTCGGCGTACTCGGCGGCCAGGGTGGCCGACTGCCGTCCGGACGCGGCCACCGCCATCGGCACCGGCGTGTCGGGTCGGTCCCACAGGTACGCGTCGGGCACGTCGTAGTGGTTGCCGGAGAAGGTCAGCGTCTCGCCGTTGAGTAGCGGCCGGATGATCTGCAACGCCTCCTCGAACATCTCGTGCCGTTGCTGCACGTGCGGCCAGGCGCCCACCACGTGCTCGTTGAGGTTCTCCCCGGCGCCCAGGCCGAGGGTGAACCGCCCGTCGGAGAGGAGCCCGACGGTGGCGGCCTTCTGCGCCACCACGGCCGGGTGGTAGCGGCGGATCGGGCAGGTCACGAACGACATCAGCTCCGCGCGGGAGGTGGCGTGGGCGACCGCGCCCAGCACCGACCAGGCGTACGGCGAGTGGCCCTGCGACTCCAGCCAGGGGTAGTAGTGGTCGGACATGACGAGCTGGTCGAAACCGGCTGCCTCGGCCCGTACCGCGTAGTCGACGAGTTCCTTGGGGCCTGCCTGTTCGCACATCAACGTGTATCCGATGCTGACCATGCTGTCTCCTTCGCTCCCCGGCGGTCCGTTTGCGGATACCCGGGCCCGGATGGGTCAACCCTCATCGACGCTTGACGAGCTCTCCGGAGGCTGCCTACCGTTACCTGAACCGGTTCAGCATCGGCCTGGGGCCCGTCCTGTGGTGGGGATGGTCGGCCCGTGACGGTCCACCAGAAACCGGGCCGTCACGGGTCGCCGGCCGTCGGCCGACCTACTGAACCGGTTGCTTCCGACGCTCCATCGGCCTACGCTGATGCCTGCCTCGCCGGGCCTCTCGCCGTGCGGCTGCCGGGCACAGCCGCCGCACCTGCCACTCACCGCAATCCCTCCTGGGCACGGGGGAGAGAACTCCTGCGAGGAATCGATGAAAAGACTTTTCGGGGCCGTCGGCGCCGTGCTGCTGGCGACCGTCGCCGCAGTGTTCGCCTTCGGCCCGTCGGCGCACGCCGCCACCGGCTTCACCGTCAGCGGCGGCAAGCTGTACGACGCCAACGGCAACGAGTTCATCATGCGCGGCGTCAACCACGCGCACACCTGGTACGCCAACCAGACCAGTTCCTTCGCCAACGTCAAGGCGCTCGGCGCGAACACCGTCCGGGTGGTGCTGTCCAGCGGGGACCGGTGGACCCGAAACAGCGCCGACGACGTGTCGAACGTGATCCAGCTCTGCAAGACCAACCGGCTGATCTGCGTCCTGGAGGTGCACGACACCACCGGGTACGGCGAGCAGAGCGGCGCCGCCACCCTCAACCAGGCGGTCGACTACTGGCTGAGCATCGCCAGCGCGCTCAACGGCCAGGAACGGTACGTGATCGTCAACATCGGCAACGAGCCGTACGGCAACCAGAACTACTCGTCCTGGGCCACCGACACGTCGAACGCGATCCGGCGGCTGCGTACCGCGGGCCTCGCGCACACCATCATGGTGGACGGCCCGAACTGGGGCCAGGACTGGTCCTTCACCATGCGGGACAGCGCGCCGACCGTGTTCAACGCCGACCCGGCCCGCAACACCGTCTTCTCGATCCACATGTACGGCGTCTTCGACACCGCTGCCGAGATCAGCGACTACCTTGGCCGCTTCCGCAGCCGGGGCCTGCCGATCGTGGTCGGCGAGTTCGGCCACTACCACTCCGACGGCGACCCCGACGAGGACGCCATCCTCTCCTACACGCAGGCCAACGGCATCGGCTGGCTGGGCTGGTCGTGGAGCGGCAACGGCGGTGGCGTGGAGTACCTCGACATGGCCACCTCGTTCAACCCGAACCAGTTGACCACCTGGGGTCAGCGCCTGTTCAACGGCACCAACGGCATCCGGCAGACCGCCCGGGAGGCCAGCGTCTTCGGCGGCACGCCGCCGCCGACCACGCCTCCGCCGACCACGCCTCCGCCCACGACGCCCCCGCCGACCACGCCTCCGCCGACGACCCCTCCGCCGGGAGCAGGCTGCACGGCGACGTACGCGATCACCGGTCAGTGGCAGGGCGGCTTCCAGGGCGACGTCCGGGTGACCGCCGGCAGCCGGGCCATCACGGGCTGGACGGTGCGCTGGACGTTCGCCAGTGGCCAGTCGGTGAGCCAGTCCTGGAACGCCACGGTCACCAGCAGCGGTACCGCCGTGACCGCTCGCAACGTGTCCTACAACGGCCAGCTCGGGGCCGGTGCCAGCACCAGCTTCGGCTTCATCGGCAGCTGGACCGGAAGCAACCCGGCTCCTGCGGTGACCTGCACCGCGAGCTGACGACCGTACCCCTGAGGGTGGCCGGGCCCGACGCGGGCCCGGCCACCCGGGGCGCCCCGCCGGTCGTCCACCACGCCGCCTTTGCACTGCTTCACCCCACGCACGGATGTGGCGTCCGAACCGTTGCGTCGGTTGACGCAGAGCAAAGGGGGCCGACGGGACATCTACCGACAGCGGCAGACCGGCGAGGCGGACAGGAGCCAGCGGGCGATCGCGCGGTTCGGGCTCAGGCCAGGCGGGCGGCGCGCATCAGCAGGTAACGCTGCTCCGGCAGACTGGCGGTCAGGCCGGCGGCGCACCGGTACTGGTCGACCGCGCGCTCGGGGTCACCGGCCATCTCGTACACGTGGGCGCGGGCGGCGGGGAGACGGTGGTGACCGGCCAGACGGGCTTCACCGTCCAGCGCGGCCAGGGCCGTCAGACCGGCCTCGGGGCCGTGCACCATCGCGACGGCCACGGGCACCATTGTCGGTGCCCACGTCCTCTGGTCGAAGCCGCCGAGCCGGTCCTCGACATCCGTGCGAGAGGAATTCTGCGCAGATTCTCCCAGCGACCTTTCAGGGCCGCCCGATACGGTGCCGCCGTCAGCGTCCGTTCCTAAAGGGAGCCCGGGCACCAGACCCCGCAGGAGAACTGAATGGTCTTCAAGAAGATGTTGAGCGCGTTGGGCGTGGGCGGTCCGAGTGTGGACACCGTCCTGGCCAACCCGAACACCAGGCCCGGGCTGGCCCTCGACGGTCAGGTCAACCTGCTCGGCGGGGAGGCGGCGGCGAGCATCGAGCAGATCGTCATCGGCCTGGTCACCCGGGTCGAGGTCGGTGAGCAGGCCGGGGTGATGGAGTTCCACCGGCAGGTCGTCAGCGGCCCGCTCCAGCTCGCCGCGAAGCAGGCGCTGTCCATCCCGTTCCAGCTTCCGGTGCCGTGGGAGACCCCCATCACCGGGCTGTACGGCCAGCGGCTGCACGGCATGTCGATGGGTCTGCGTACCGAGCTGGCGATCGCCAAGGCGGTCGACAAGGGCGACCTGGACGAGATCAACGTGCACCCGCTGCCGGTGCAGGAGCGGATCCTGGAGGCGTTCCTCCAACTCGGCTTCCGCTTCAAGAAGGCCGACCTGGAGCGCGGCATGATCCAGGGCGTACGCCAGACGCTGCCGTTCTATCAGGAGATCGAGTTCTTCGCCGCGCCGCAGTACGCGCAGACCGTCAACGAACTCGAAGTGACGTTCGTGGCCAACCCGCACGGCGTGGACGTGGTGCTCGAGTGCGACAAGCGGGGCGGATTCCTCGCACCCGGACAGGACGTGTTCGGCCGATACCAGGTGGCCCACTCCGACGCCGAGCGGTCCGACTGGGTGGAGACGGTCGACGGCTGGATCCAGGAGACCATCGGGCGGTTCGGGGCGCTGCGGGCCCAGGCGTTCGGCCCCCAGGGCTACGGCGCGCCGCAGGGTTACGGTGCGCCCGGCTACGGTCCGCAGGGCTACGGCCCACAGGGGTACGGTCAGCCGGGCTACGGCGCCCCGAACAAGTACGGCCCGCAGCAGCGGCGGGGCGGGGTCGGCATGGGCGGTGTGGTCGCCGGTGCGGCGCTCGGCGCGGCAGGCGGCATGCTCGCCGGTCACATGATCGGCAACGCCTTCGACGGTGCCGAGGAAGAGGTCACCGAGGCGGCCGGTGACTTCGGCGACTTCGACGGCGGCGGCGACTTCGGCGGCTTCGAGGAGTTCTAGAGCCTCGCCCCGCGCAGTTCCCAAGCCTCGCCCCGCGCGGCGGGACGTGGCGAGACAGGACGGTGGCCCTCCGGGAGACTTCCCGGAGGGCCACCGCACGCAAGGGGTCAGCGCCGCCCGCGCTGCTTGCGCTCCGCGGCCGAACGCCGCTGGCTACCGGCCTTGGCCAGACCACGGCTACCCAGGTAACCGATGGTCAGCAGCGTGATGAAGAACCACGCCTGACCGGGGTTGTTCAGGTTCAGGCCGTTCGCGGTGGTCCCGCGCCAGAAGGCAGAGATCACCACGAGGGTGACGGCTGCCGCGTAGATCCAGAACTCCGTCGTCAGGAACGACTGCTTGGTCTCCGTACCCGGAGACGGCATCTCCTCCCGGTGCCCGTCGTGCATCATCGGCATCGGGCGGGTGGCGGCCTCTTGCATGGCCTGCCGGTTCTGGGCGTCCTGCGCCGGACGGTTCATCGGCCTGGTGGATGCAGCCTGCGTGCTCATCTGTCCTCCTCAGGATGTGATGAGTCGTCACCTGCGGCCCTCGCCCCGCTACCGCGTGTCGGCCACGGCACGGTTCGCGCACATGGCGGGGGCACCCGCCGTCTACCCCGCCGCCGGGGGGCAGTAACACCCCGCCACCTGGCCGAATCCGTCCCGCCCGGGGATACCTGCCGGGTGGGGGGACATCTCGCCCCCACGAGTCGGATGTCCCGTTCCGACCCTCTCCACACCGGGCCCCGGGCCCGGTTGGAGCCGCTCTCCACATCACGCCCCCTGCCCGGTAGAGAGCACGCCCCCTGCCCGGTAGAGAGCACGCCCCCTGCCCGGTAGAGAGGTGGTGCGGGTTTGCCGGGCCGGTCACCGGGCACGCCATCAGGACCGACGCTTCTGCGAGGTGATGGATCGTGCGTGAGGACGACATGCGACAGGACGCCGCCCGCCGGGCCGAGGAACGGATCGCCGGCGGCGTGTACGGCGAGGGCGCCGTGGACGAGGTGACCGTGCCGCCCACCGATGTGGAGAGTGCCATCCAGCGCGACGACCGGGACGATCCGGCGCACGTGCCGATCGATCCCACCGTGCTGCGTGACGGCGGTCCCACGCGGGGGCAGGGCGCACTCACCACGACGGGCGGTACGGCCGGACCGGCCAGCGCCCGTCGGGTGGCCCGTCAGCCGGAGCGGCACCGGGGCAAGGTGGCGCCGACCACCACCGGTGACGCCACCACCGGCGGGATGAGCACCCCGTCCGGCGGCAGCACCAGCGACCAGTCCACTCCCGCCACCCACGTGGGCAGCTTCGACTGACCCACCCACCCACCGGCCCGGCCCTCACGAGGGCCGGGCCGTCCTCGTTCCCCACCCGTCCCCGCCCCACCCGTCCTCGCCCCGCACACCCCCGCCGATCATGGACTTGTGGCTGGGGCATAAGCCGCACAAACGGCCCAAACCTCCGCCACAACTCCATGATCGGCGCAGCGTCTCCCGGGCAGGGCAGGGCGGGGCGGGGCGGTGCGGTCGGGGGTCAGGCGGTGGGGGTGGGGGTGAGGGTGGTGAGGCGTTGGGTGGCGCGGGTGAGGGCCACATAGAGGTCGCTGCGCCCACGGGGTGACTCGGCGACGATGCGGTCCGGGTCGACCACGATCACCGAGTCGAACTCCAGGCCCTTGGCCTCGGCGACGGTCAGCACCACGACCCGGTTCTCCAGGTCGGGCTGCTCGCCGACGGCCGCCTCGGGCAGCGCGGTGGTGAGCGCGGTGCCGAGGTCGTCGACGCGACCGGCCGGCACGATCACTCCGAGCCGTCCGTCGGTGAGCCCGGCGGCCTCGTCGGTGGCGACCTCGACCAGCTCCGCCGCCAGCCGGTCCGCCGGTACGTTCCGCGCGGCGGGCGGGAAGCCGCTGGCGCGTACGGCCCGGGGTGGGCGCAGGTTCGGGTCGATCTCGGCGAGTACGCGGGCAGCCACCTCCATGATCTCGGCGGGGGTGCGGTAGCTGACGGTCAACTCGGTGAGCCGCCACCGGTCGGCCACGTACGGGGCCAGCGCCTCCGACCAGGACGGGGTGCCGGCCAGGGCCCCGGTCTGGGCCACGTCGCCGACGATCGTCATGGAGCGGCTCGGGCACCGGCGCATCAGCAGTCGCCAGGCCATCGGGGACAGTTCCTGCGCCTCGTCGACGATGACGTGGCCGAACGCCCAGGACCGGTCGGCGGCGGCGCGCTGGGCGGTGGTCAGGCGGTCGGCCTCCTCCTGCCGTTCCAGCAGCCGGTCGGCGTCGAGCAGGTCGGTCACGCCGAGGATCTCGCCACCGTCGGCCTCGTCCTCGACGTCGATGGACCGGGAGCCCCGGGCGATCTCCAGCACGCCCTCGGCGTACTCGCGTTCCATGGCCCGGATGCGTTCCCGGCGGGCGGCGGCGGCCCGGTCGTCCTCACCGAGCAGTTCCGCCGCCTCGTCCAGCAGCGGCACGTCGGCCGGGGTCCAGCCGCCGGGCTCGCGGTGCAGGGCGGCCCGTTCGTCGGCGGTGAGCATCGGCGCGGCGGTGGCGATGCGGTCGGTGTCGGCGTACAGGTCGGCGAGCAGGCGTTGCGGGGTGAGGACCGGCCACAGCTCGTCCAGCGCGGCGGTGATCTCCGGTTCCTCGCGCAGTTCCCGGCGGATCTCGGCGCGGTCGGCCTCTTCGAGCAGGTTGTCCCCGCCGAGCGGGTCGGCACCGATCCGTTCGGCGATCTGGTCGGCCAGGGCGTGGATGATCTCGACGTCGAAGAGGGCGCGGGCCAGGTTGTGCGGGCGGTCGCTGTGGCGGACGCGGTCCCGGGCGGTCCGGACGGTCGCCGGGTCGAGCAGGAGGACCTCCTGCTGCGGCAGCTCGATCTCCAGCGGCTCGTCGGGCACCCGCTGCCGGTCGCGTACCGCGTTGGCCAGCACCTCGGTCATCACCGACCGGCCCTTGAGGGCTGCGGTGGTGGCCGGCTCCGCGCGCCGGGCGCTCACGCCGGGGAAGAGGTCCCCCTGGGTACGCAGCAGCACGCCGGTCTCGGCCAGCGCCGGCAGCACCTGCGAGATGTAGCGCAGGAAGGTGACGTTCGGGCCGACCAGCAGTACGCCCCGGGTGGAGAGTTCCCGGCGGTGCGTGTAGAGCAGGTACGCGGCCCGGTGCAGCGCCACCGCGGTCTTGCCGGTGCCGGGGCCGCCCTGCACCACCAGCATGCCGGACAGGTCGGAGCGGATGATCCGGTCCTGTTCGGCCTGGATGGTCTCGACGATGTCGCGCATCCGGCCGGTACGCCCGGCGTTGAGCGCGGCCAGCAGCGACGCCTCGCCGGTCAGCTCCTCGTGGGCGGTGGGGGAGGCGGTGTTCAGGTCCAGCACCTCGTCGTTGAGAGCGACCACCTTGCGCTGCCGGGTACGCAGGTGACGCCGCCGCCGGATGCCCTGCGGGTTGGCGGCGGTGGCGAGGTAAAAGGCGCGGGCGGCCGGGGCCCGCCAGTCCATCAGCAGCGGGTCGTAGTCGCCGTCGGTGTCGAAGATGCCGATCCGGCCGATGTAGTGGCGCTCGCCGTCGTCGGTGTCGAGCCGACCGAAGCAGAGACCGTTCTCCACCGCCGCGAACTGCTCGACCTGTTCGGCGTACATGCGGACCGCGCTGTCGCGCTGGGAACGGGCCTGGAGTGTGCCGCCCGCCGCCCGCAGCTCCTCGGTCAGCCGCCGTGACGCCTGGTCCCGCAGGTCGTCGAGGCGGTGGTAGAGCATCGAGACGTACTCCTGCTCGCGGCCGATCTCGTCGTCGGACGGCGAACCGCCGGAGTGCCTTGACAATCCGTCTCCCGGTGGGTTAGAGTTCGGTTAGGAACGGCTTTTCGAGCCGTTCTTTTTTGTTGCCTGAACTGCCGAAGATACCCCGCGACGACCGCCGGAGCCAAGGCGGTCGAGCCCCGTCACACCCCCGTGTGCGACGCGCGCGCCCCGACTCCGGGCGGTGTGGTCACCGGCGTTCGGTGCAGACCTCGTCGGACCGCGCGACCGTGTCGGTGGACCAGGCGACCGCGACCGTGAAGCAGTAGTCGAGGCTGCGGTTGAGGCCGTAGACCACGAAACTGTCGGTGCCGGCGGGCAGGTCGGCGAAGGGGTTCTTCGGCTGCCCGGTCCGACCACCCGAGATGATCACCGGTCCCTCCGCCCCGGCCGGGTAGGTCCAGTTCAACGTGACGCTGTCCCGGTTGTCGCGCAGCGAGAGTTCGGTGGGCGGCGCGCCGGGCGAGGCCGGCGGCGCCTCCGGTGCCGACGCGGACGGGGGCGCCGCCCCGCTCGGGGTCTCCCCGGCGGTGGGGGAGCCGGGTTCGCCCGGACCGTCGACCCGGGACACCCCGGCGATCACCGCGGCGGCGCCGAGCAGCACCACGACCACACCCGCCGCGATGATCGGCACCAACCGGTTCGGTCGGGGGGAGGGCGCGGCCGGCGTCCGGGGTACCGGCACCGGGAGCAGCCGGGACGACGGACCGGTGCGTTCCGGTTCCAGCCGGCGCAGCCGGTAGACCCCGGGTGCCTGCGGCGCCGGACCGGTCAGACCCATCACGCTCGGCGGTACGGCCGCCCCGCTCGACTCGGCCGTCGGCGTCGGCGTCGGCGTCGGGCCGGGCCGGGCCGGGTGGGCGGGGTCGGGGGAGGGCGAATCGGTCGGTTGCCCGGTCCACCAGTCCTGCGGTGGACCGGCCGGACCGTCCACCGGCTGCCGGGGGGTGGGCACCGGCGACGCCGCCCCGGCGGGCTGACCGGTCTGGTGGCCCTGACCGGGGTGGTAGCCCTCGGGCGGGTGCTGCTCCCCGGCGTACCCGGGATCCGGGTCGCTCGCCGCCGGCCACGACGCGCCGGTGGGCCACGCGCCCGCACCGGTGGTGCCCATCGGCGTGCCGGCGTCACCGGCACCCGTCGGCCACGTGCCGTCTCCTGCGCCGTCCGCCGGCCAGCCCGCCTGGCCGGGCGCGTCCGTGGGCCAGCCCGCCTGGCCGGTGCCGTCCGTGGGCCAACCGGTCTGACCAGGGGTGTCCGTGGGCCAGTCCCGATCGGCGTCGTGCGGGTCGGGCCAACCGGCCGCACCCGACCCCGCCGGACCGGCCGCCGCCCAGGTCGGCGTGGCCCCCGAGTCGGCAGCCGGAGACCCGGTCCAGGTCGGCGTGGCCCCGGCCCCGGAGGTCGACGACCCCGTCCAGGTCGGCGCGGCCCCGGCGTCGGGGGTCGCGGGCCACGTCGGGTCGGCCCCCGACGCCTCCGGAGCCGGTGCCGCACTCCAGGTCGGTGCCGGTGGGGTGGCGGTGGGCGGCCAGTTCGGGTCGGTCCCGTCCCAGTCCGTTCGCGGGTCGTCCGGCCGGTCGTCGGAGTCGTGGTCGGGCCAGGCGGCCGGGGCGGCGGTGGCGCTCTGGGCCGCCCAGTCGCCGCTGGGCGGGGCGTCGCCCTGCGACGGGGTCCGGGCGGCCGGTACGACGGAGCCCTCCGCGCCCACCGGCGGGGTGTCGGCGCAGACGTGGTCGGGGTTGGCGGCGGCCCGGGACAACGACGCCACCTGGGCGGTCAGCGGGTCGTCCGGGGCGAGGTGTCGACGGGCGAGTTCCCGGGCCAGCGCGAGGTGGTCCTGCGCCTCGGTGAACTGCCCACAGTCGCGTTGCATCGCGCCGAGCCGGGCGAGCATCTTGATGCCGCTGGGATGCCCGTCGCCGTACACCTCGCGGTGCAGCTCCCAGGCGTCCTGGAGACGGTCGCGGGCCACCTGGCACTGGCCCCGGGCGTACTCCACGGTGGCCAGGTCGGCGTGTGCGGCGAGCACCCGCAGGGACTCCGGCCCGTCCGAGGCGGTCAGTTCGATGATGACTTCCTGGTACAGCCGGGCGGCCCGGGACCAACTGCCCACCCGGTGCAGCACCGCCGCGAGGGTGGCGGCGGCGGCGACCGTACGCGGGTCGGGTCGGCCGTGCAGGCGGGTGGTGGCGGCGTACGCGTACGCGGCCCAGCCTCGTGCCGAGTGCGGTTCGCCGAGGGCGACCAGCACCCGCGCGTGCAGGCCGGCCGCCTCGGCCATCTCGGGTGTCGCGTTGGCCGGGCGCGGGTCGGCGCCGGTCAGCGCGTCGGCGAGGAGCCGCTGGGCACCGGCGAGATCGCCGGAGGAGACCAGGTCGTGCGCCTGATCAGTCAGTTCACCGAAGCCGGAGGGCACGCCCCATCGTGCTCACCCGACGACGGTATGTACAAGACCCGCGCCGGAGTGGTTCGGTCAGGATCCGGTCAGGGCTGGGTCAGGCGATCGGCCAGCGCCTCGCTGATCCGGCGTAACTGGTCGACCTGGGCGGGGCTGAGCGCGTCGAAGAGGTGGCGGCGTACCCCCTCGACGTGGCCGGGCGCGGCGGCGGCCAGGGCGGCGAAGCCGTCGTCGGTGAGCAGGGCGATCTGCCCGCGCCGGTCGGTCGGGCAGTCCTCCCGGCGGACCCAGCCGGCCGCCTCCAGGCGGGCCACCGCGTGCGAGAGCCGGCTGCGGGAGGAGCCGCTGGCCTCGGCGAGTTCGCTCATCCGCAGCCGACGCTCCGGCGCCTCGGAGAGCCGGACCAGGATCTCGTAGTACGCGTGCGGCATCCCGGCGTCACGTTGCAGCTCGCGGTCGAGCGTCTCCATCAACGCCCGGGAGGCGGTCAGGAACGCTCGCCAGGTGCGCTGCTCGTCCGGGTCCAGCCAGCGGGTCATGACCGCCATCATAGCGGCATTAGTTGAACGCTCAACTAAAACGCGCTAGCCTCGGTGACATGGGAATCCATCGCCTCAACCACGCCGTCCTCTACGTCAGTGACCTGGAGCGCAGCGTCGCCTTCTATCGCGACGTGCTCGGCTTCCGCCGGGTGCCGATGACCCCGGAGGGGTTCCGGGGCGCTGCCTTCCTCCAGGCACCCGACTCCACCAACGACCACGACCTCGGCCTCTTCGAGATCGGCGCGGGAGCCGGCCGGTCGACCGCCGGTCGGGCCACCGTCGGCCTCTACCACCTGGCCTGGGAGGTGGACACGCTCGACGATCTGGCCGCCACCGCGCGCCGCCTGGCCGGGGCCGGTGCGCTGGTCGGCACCTCCGACCACGGCACCACCAAGAGCCTCTACGGACAGGACCCGGACGGGCTGGAGTTCGAGGTGGTCTGGCTGGTGCCGGCCGACCGGCTGGACGATGCCGCGCTCGACGCCCGTACCCGGATCGGCCGTCTCGACCTGGCCGCCGAGATCAGCCGGTACGGCGGCGACACCCGGGGCGGCATCGGCATCTCCGTCCCCGCCGCCTCGTCGCACTGACCCGTCCCGCCCCGCAGGGCGCGCCGATCGCGCCCGGCTGTCGAGGGTGGCCGCGTCGCCGCCGGGCGGTGCGGTAGAACGGCAGGGTGGCAGATGAGGTGGGGCGGCAGGTGGTGGTCCGGCACCTGAGGGTCTGGGTGCCGGGCGCGTTGCGACGCGCGCGCCGGGCGACGGTGGTCCTCGGGTACGACGGGCGCGACCCCGCCCTGGCCGAGGAGGTCGTCCGGGTGGCCGGCGAGTGCGCCGCCGACGTACGCGGTGCCCGGTTGACCGTGCTGGTGCTGGCCGGCGGCACCGAGGAGCTGCCGGCCCGGCTCGGTGCCGCCGAGGCGGGACTGCCCGCCGAGGTCACCGTGCACCTGATGCCCGGTCCGACGGCCCTGCTGCCGGTGGCGCTGCGCGCGTCCGGGGCGTCCGGCGCGCCGGTGCTGTCCTACCTCGAGGTGGAGGGTGCTGTCGACCCGGTGGCGCTCTCCGCCGCCGCCTCCGGCCGACCCGGTGAGGTGCTGGTGCCGGCCGGTCCGGACACCCCGCTGCGGTCGGCACTCGTCGACGCCGGATTCCCGCTGGTCGTCGAGGTCGAGGTGCCCGCCGGTCGGCGGATCGGCTTCGGCACCGCCTCGGACCGCAGCCTGGAGTCGTTCAAGGAGAGCCTCTGGGCGGTGGGCGCCGGTCAGGCGGACCCGGCGCCGCTGGGCCGGGCGCTGCTCGCCGAGCTGTCCCGCTCCGGCCCGCGTACGGTGACCGAGCTGCGCCGGTACGCGGTGACCGACACGGCGTACCGGGCCGTGGACGCGGTGCGGGCCCTGGACGCGCTGCTCGACGTGGGCGCGGTGCGGCGTGACCCGGAGCAGGGCCGGCTCGGCGGTGACGTGGTGATCACGGCCGCCGCTCGGTGAGCCGTTTGACCACCAGGGACGCGCCGGTGGCGATCACGCCGATGCTGAAGACGAGCTGCGCGCAGACCAGCACCCGGGCGAACTGCCCCTGGGCGTGCACGTCGCCGTAGCCGACGGTGGTCAACGTGGTGAGCGCGAAGTAGAGCGCGTCCACCCGGGTGTGCAGCGCGACGAACTGCTCCGGAGCCACCCGGGCGACGACGTAGTCGGCCATGGCGAAGGCGAGCAGTCCGGCGATCAGGGCCACCACCAGGTGCACCACCGAGGGCGGCTGCCGTCCGCGTGCGACGGCGACGAGTTGGCGGCGTACCTGGCCGGTGACCAGTGCGGCGACTCCGCCCAACAACAGCAGCGTCAGGGCGACGCGCAGGCCGAGCCGGGCGCCGTTGGGATCGGCCTCGACCGGTACGACGAAGTACACGACCAGGAGCAGCAGGCCGGCCAACCATGCCCGCCGACGCTCGTGCGGATGGTCCGGTGTCCGTGGCATGTCGAGATTGTCCGGTCCGACACCCCGCCGACCGGGCGGATCCGTCGATTCCGGGTGCGGCAGACCGAGGTCGGGGTGGGCCGCCGACACATGCGAACGGGGCGTCGGATTGCTCCGACGCCCCGCGCGACCTCCGGGCTCACGTCCGGGACTTGTCCTGCTTCCAGGAGAGCGGGCCGGGCAGGTCGACGCGGTGCGCCTTGGCCCGCGAGTTCCACGACCAGCGACCGATCTTGATGCTCCAGGACGAGAAACCGTTCTCGGTGAAGTTCAGGATCAGCGGCCCGTACTTCTTGCGTTTGCGGAACATCAGACCCATCGTGGGCCTCCCTTCGTCATCCCCGCGCGGCATCGAAGATTCCCGTAACGAAGATCGGCCAAACCACGCTCTGCACAGTGGAAGTCGAACGTCCGCAGTAGCCCGAATATCCTATTCATCAGATGGGTTTTCTCAGGCTCAAGATCCTGGTTGAATCATGAGTGTGTGGAGTGAAAGTGCGTTCATCCCAAATAATGGGAAGCGCTGAGTTGCCGACTCCACCCGGCGTTTCGGAGAGGACCCCTCATGCACCGCACCCCTCACCCCATCGCACCGGCCGCGCCGACCCGCCGCCCGGCGCCGGTGACGGCGTGACCACCGCGCAGCGCAGCCGCACCGACGAGCTGCGGCCGGTGGACCCGGAGCTGTTCCGTACGCTGCTGCGCCGTCAGGCCAGCACGGTCACCGTGGTCACCGCCGTGGCCCGGGGCACCCGACCCGCCTGCCTCGGTGACGTGGGCGCACCCCTGCGGGCCGGATTCACCGCGACCTCGTTCACCTCCGTCTCGCTGGACCCGCCGCTGGTGTCGTTCTGCCTCGGCGCGACCTCGTCCAGCTCCCCGGTGCTCGACCGGGCCGAGCACGTCGCCGTGCACCTGCTCGCCGCCAACCAGACCGAGGCCGCCCGGATCTTCGCCACCAAGGGCGTCGACCGCTTCGCCGCGTACCCCTACTGGGAGGCCGGGCCGTTCGGGCTGCCGCTGCTGACCGGGGTGCTGGCGCGGCTGCTCTGCCGGGTGGTGCACCGGGTGCCCGCCGGCGACCACTCGCTGGTGATCGCCGAGCCGCTGGCGCTCGCCGAAGGGGTCGACGGCCCGCCGCTGCTGCACCACCGGGGCGGATACACCACGGCAGCCGCCGCGTGACCGTGTCCACCCACGACGGGCGGGTGGGTCAGCGAGGTTCCCAGGCGTCGGGCGCCGTGGTGAGTCGACGGACGTGGGTGGGCAGTCGGCCGCCCACCACGTCGGCCAGGCTCACCTCGTCGACCACCCGGCGCAGTGACGCGCGCACCGCCACCCACAACCCGGGCAGGTGCTGCGCCACCCCGTCGTAACTGGTCTCCTCCGGGCGCAGCCCGCGAACACCGGCCAGCGGTCCCTCCACCGCACGCAGCACCGCCCCGATGGTCACCTCCCGGGGCGGCCGGGCCAGGGCGTACCCGCCCTCGGCGCCGCGCTGGGCACGGACCAGCCCGGCCCGGCGTAGATCGGCCAGGACCGCCTCCAGGAATTTGCGAGGCATGTCCTGCTCCGCGGAGATGGTCTGGGTGGACAGCAATGCCGGGTACGCGGCGGCCAAGCTCAGCGCCGCCCGTACCGCGTAGTCGCCACGCGCGGAGATCTGCACCCTGCCATCATGCCCAACCGGCCCGGGCCTGGGCGTCGCCGGGCTGACGGAGTGACCGACCGGATGGGCCACGTCACGCCCGACGGACCGCGCCGGAGGGCCGCGTCAGGCCCGACGGGCCTCGATCGACGGGCGGGACCGCAGCATCGGGGCCGGTTCGGCGGGCGACCGGGGACGGACGACCGGGCTCGGTCCGGGATGTTCGCGGGCGGCCCGGAAGGCCCCGGGGCTGACCCCGACCTCGCGGGTGAAGAACCGGCCGAAGTTGGTCGGCTCGGTGAAGCCGAGCTGCCGACCGATCCGGGCGATGGGCTCGTCGGTGGCGGCCAGCAACCGGCTGGCCTGGAGCGCGACCCGCTCGTCCACCACCTGCTTGGCGCTGTGCCCGGTCACCGCCAGGCAGGCCCGGGTGAGGGTACGCACCGAGCAGCCCAGCCGCTCGGCGTAGTCCTCGACCCGACGGGTGCGCTGGTAGCCGCGCTCCACCTCGCGGCACAACCGACGGAAGGTCTCCTCCTCCGGGCGACCGGCGCGGCGTTGCTCGGACGGCAGCATGCTCAGGCGCAGCAGCAGCACGGTGAGCTGGTGGCGCAGCAGGCTGCGGCCGGCCGGCACGTCCTGGTGCCGACGAACGTCCACGGTCAACTGGGTCACCTCGTTGATGACCGCGTCCTCGTCCTCACCGGCGAGCTGCACCCGGGTGGGTACGTCGTCGACGTCGACGTCGAGCCCGCGCAACGTGTCCGGGTGCCACCGGACCACGGTGGCGTCCAGACGGGGCGGCGGGCAGCGCAGCACCTGCCCGGCGCGTACGCGCAGTAGTGTGCCGGGGCGGCACGGCTGGGCGCGGAAGTCCACCTCGGCGACGCCGTGACCGCCCGTGCCGAGCACGATCAGCTCCCGGTCGAGCAGGACCGGGCGTCGCCACCCGGTGTCGGGCTTGAGATCACCCAGCGTGATCGTGTCGATCTCGGCCGGGCCGGAGGCGGCGTGGGGCAGAACCCTGTCGAGGTGACCGGAAGGGACCATCACCTGCGACGTTAGCCCGCGACCGGCCGGTACGCACCTCTGGTGATGGGCGCGTCGCCGAGCCCGCGCCGCCCGCGTCCACACCTCGATCGACCGGGGTGGGTGGCCTGCTCTTGTCGGCGTGCCGGCCGGCGGTTACGTTACCGAGCGGTAGTCATCTGGTCGCCGTGGCGGGCGAACGGTCCGCCTCGGCGGCCCGACCGCCGGGGAGCCGCGGCCGGCTCGCGAGGGGATGGGCATGCAGGATCTGTTCTCGGTCGACGGCAAGAATGTCCTGGTGACCGGCGGTTCGCGGGGGATCGGGCTGATGATCGCCCGAGGGTTCGTGGCGGCCGGCGCGCGCGTCATCATCTCGTCCCGCAAGGCGGCCGTCTGCGAGGCGGTCGCCGAGGAGCTGTCCGCGCTCGGCCACTGCACCGCGATCCCGGCCGACCTCGGCGACGACGACGGCGCGCGGCAGTTGGCCGCCGCCGTCCGGGGCCGGGTCGACCGGCTCGACGTCCTGGTCAACAACGCCGGCGCCACCTGGGGTGCGCCGCTCGCGGAGTATCCGGAGAGCGCCTTCGACAAGCTCTGGGCGGTGAACGTCAAGGCCGTCTTCCGGCTCACCACCGAACTGCTGCCGGTGCTGCGCACCGCCGCCAGCGCCGACGACCCGGCCCGTGTGATCAACATCGGCTCGGTCGACGGCATCCGGGTCCCGGCCATGGAGGTGTACGCCTACTCGGCGACGAAGGCCGCCCTGCACATGCTGACCCGCACCCTGGCGCACCAACTCGTCGGCGAGCGGATCACCGTCAACGCCGTCGCCCCGGGACCGTTCGAGAGCAAGATGATGGCGTTCGTGCTGGACGACCCGGACGCTCGGGCCGCCGTCGAGGCGCAGGTGCCGCTCGGTCGGATCGGTCGACCGGAGGACATGGCCGGCGTCGCGATCTTCCTGGCGTCGCGGGCCGGCGCGTACCTGACCGGCGCGGTGATCCCGGTCGACGGGGGCATCACCACGCACGGCTGAGTGTCCGTGGTGCTGATCGCGCGGACGTGCGGAGTCCTTGGTGCGGCCCGGCCAGGGGCCAGGTCGCGTGGTGCGGCTGGCAGGCGTGGACGCGGGTGCGGGTGGCGCTCTGGGGCCGGTGGCGCGGGTGGTGTGCGTACCGCCGGACAAGCCGGGGCCGCGCGGACTCGGCAGATCCGCGCGGCCCCCGCCTGGGTCGGTGGTCAGCGACCGGCGAGCAGCCGGTTCACCGCCGTGTCGACGTCCAGGTGCTCGGCCTCCCGGCCGCGCGGGACGACGACGTAGGTCCGCCGCAGGAAGCGCACCAGCACGCTGCGCGGCACCTCGAACAGGGCGTTGCCGTCGGGCGACGACAGCGCCAGCGCGACGAAGTCGCCGCGCGGGGTGGCCCACGGCCAGACCCGCACATCGCCGATACCGGCCGGCTCGTCGAGCCCGGTGACCAGCAGCTCGCGAGCGAACGACCAGCTCACCGCCTCGCCACCGGCCGATTCGGCGTGGAACAGGACATGGACCGCATACGGGTCAGCAGGGTCGTAGCGCAGACTGGCGCGCACCGGCAATGCGGTGGCGTCAGGCGCGACTAGCCTTAGCGACGTCTCGACCTCAACGGTCGTCGGTCGGATGACACTCATGGACGTTCTCCCCCCGGCACCGCGTGCGGAACGCGCGTGTCCCGCTTTTCCCATACTCAGCCGCTACTCCTGGCTACGCTCCGCCATGCGCTGACTTCACCCAGTGGTGGGAGAGGGTTCGGAAAGGCCCCGAGAACGTGAAAATTCGTCTAGGATTTCCGGTTCTGCCCAGTGTGTTGATCGCGCCCGATCATCGGGTAGCTCAGTCGTCGACTTACTCCGGTAACGTCCAGTCGGCCGTTGCAGTGACGGTCCCGCGCCACACTGGGCGTGAAATGATCGGTGAGCGATCCTCAGTGGATCAGCTGGCGAGGCGAGGCCCGTCGAACGGCGCGGCCCGCAGAGCCGAACAGCGGGGGTACGGGTGCCGAACGAACAGCACGACCGGCACGGTCGGTCAGTAGTCGAGAACGAACCGGCCGACAACCGCCGAACCGGCCGCAACGAACGAGGCTTCTCCGACGGGAATAGCCCCGCCGGACGGGGAAATCCTCACCGCATGCGGAACGAGCGAATCGAGGCGGACCGGACCGGCGACGGGCCGGACCCCACCGGCGCACCCCGGCGGCCCCGCTGGCGGCAGCGCCTCTCCACCACCCTCGCGCTGATCCGTGCCAACCCCACCGGCCGCCTGGCCCTCCGGGTCGTCATCGGCGTCCTCGGCGCCCTCGTGGTCACCATCGGCATCGTGCTCATCCCGCTACCCGGCCCCGGCTGGCTCCTGGTGATCGCTGGCCTCGGCATCTGGGCCGTCGAGTTCCACTGGGCCAAACGCCTGCTCGCCTTCACCCGCCGCCACGTCCACGGTTGGACGGCCTGGGTGAAGCGACAGTCACTGGCCCTACGCCTGGTCATCGGCTCGGTCGGCCTCGTCTTCGTCGGCGCCGTCGCCCTGCTCTCGATCAAGTACAGCCTCGGCATCGACGTGATCGCCCAGGTCCTGCGCTACCTCGCCACGAACTGACCCCGGGTTCGCGGGTCGGCCGCACGATCGGGTAGAGTCATCCGCGCTGAGGGCGATTAGCTCAGCGGGAGAGCGCTTCGTTCACACCGAAGAGGTCACTGGTTCGATCCCAGTATCGCCCACAAGTCCCCAGGTGCCCCCTGTCCGCAGAATGCGCGGACCAGGGGGCCTTGTCATTTCTGCTCCGGGGGCCGAGCCCCCGGATGCCCCACGGTGCGGTGGTTGCGGTGCGTTGATCCGCGCAGGCTGTCGCGTTGATGTTGTGCACGTGCGTTGGGCGTTGTGGACGGTGATCGGGGTTGTTGTGGCCTCGTCGCTGCGGGTTTGGCAGGAGCGCTGGAAGTTGCGCGGCTCGATGGGTGTGCCGTAGCGGGTGGTGAAGACCAGGTCGTTGTCGTGCCACGCCTTACCGGCTGTCGCGCGTGCTTCGTCGCGCTGCTCGTTCCTCAGCTTGAGTGCGGTCAGGCAGATGTCGGGCAGGGGCAGGGTGGCGTCGGATGCCTGGGTCTTGGTGTCGCGGTGCAGGAGCTTTCCGCGTACGCGTTGCAGTTGGCGGCCGATGGTCAGCTCCCCGGCGTCGAGGTCGACGTCCGCCCAGGTGAGGCCGAGGGCTTCGCCTTTGCGCAGGCCGGTGACGAGGACCAGGGCGTACGCGGCGTAGAGCGGATCGGTGTCGGCACGGGCGGATTCGAGGAAGCGGCGTGCTTCGTCGCTGGACCAGGACTTGCCGCGTCGACGGCGGACGGTGGCGAGGGTGACCGGTACGGCGGGGTTGCGGGTGATGAGGCCTTCGGCCTGGGCGTGGGTGAGGGCGGCGCGCAGTGCGGCGCGGATGTCGCTGACCGTGCGCGTCGACGGGACGGCCTGGCAGCAGCGGCCGACCGCGCAGCAGCGACGTTTCTCCTTGCGGCGGGCGGCGTCCTTGCCCTGGGCGCAGCACTGGCAGGTGCGGGCCACCTGGTTCAGCCAGGTCTGCACGTCCCGCGCCTGGAGCCGGTCGAGTCGCTTGGTGCCGAGGCCGGGGGAGAGGTAACGGCGGACGAACGTCTCGTAGGTGGCGTAGGTGAGCGGCGCCCGGTTCGGCTCGATGATCTCGGTCAGCCAGTAGGCGAGGAAGCTGCTGACGGTCGGAACGCTGGTCGCCACCGGTCCGGCCTTGGCCTGCTGGTGCAGTTTGATCCACTTGTCGTGGACGGCGTCCCGGGTCTTGCCGTAGACGTACTTGCGGGTGCGTTTCCCGTCCGGCTTGGTCACCCAGACGTACGCGGCGAAGCCGTTGCGGTACGGAAAGATCGAGCCTTCCCCGTTGGCGCGGGCACGGGCGGGCATCAGGCGGCCTCCTGCCGGTCGATCTGCTCGCGGATGTAGTCGTCGACCCACTCGGGCAGGATGCGGCGGTACTTGCCGTCCTTGATGGAGCGCAGTTCGCCGGTGGCGATCTTCATCTTGACCTTGGAGATGCCGGAGCCGAACTGACCGCCGTTGAGGTGAGGTCCTTCCGGTTGCCGTGCTGGTTAGGCCGGGACGGGTGGGGTGCCTGGGAGTCGGCATCCGGCGGGTTGCCGCAGGCGAGCCCCACCCGTCGAGGGAATGCGAATCCGGGCCATCGTGACGGCGGGAAGGCTGTGCTGGGCCACTCAGCGGATTCCGGGGCCGACATCGCGGCCAGGGTGATCGAGAACCGGCGGGATCTGGCCCGCATTAGCGGCAGGAAGGCCGCTCAGCATCTCCGTGGTCGAGCCCAGCGATCCGGCAGGATGGCCGCACTGGCGTGCTCGACGACCGCCAGAGTAGCACCGGGTACCGACTCGTCAACCTGTCGTGAACCTCGGTGCCGAGCTGGTCCGGATCGGCTGCCGGCTGGTGTGGGAGGACTTTCTGTACGTCTATCAAGGCGGCCCTGGACGGGCCGCACGCGCCGCCGCCTGGGCGCGCGTCCGTCGCTCCGCTGTCGCTCCGACTCCGGCCACGCAACACGCCCGGCGGCTGGCGCGGCCCAGGGGCCGCCGCAGACGGGATAGCGAGGGAACGGTGAGATTCGTCGCCGGCAAGCCGGCCGCGCCGCGCTTGAGCAGCGCGGCGCAGGTAACGCGTCGCCGGGTCCGCGCGGCAAGCCCCAAGCATGGGGGCGGTGTCCGCCGAGGGCATGCTGGTCGTCCAGGAGCCGACTCCGCAGCCGCTCACGGTCAGGTCAACTGCTCACCTGGGAGGGGGAGGGGCGACCGCCGGTGGCCAGCGCCGACCCCAGGAGCCGGGTCCGTACCGGCCGAGGTCAGGTCAACTGCGCCGCTGTGGCGGTGTCCGCCGGGGCACGGTCCGCGACACGAAAGCCGACTGGCCCGTTCCTGCAGGTCCATCTGTGCGTCAAGGCAGTCTTGACGTGGCTGGCCGGGCAGCCCGCTCCCAGGAGGGACGAGTCGACGTACGCTCCGGATCCGTATCGTGGCAACCATGTCACACGGCCTGCCTCTTCTCCTGCTTGACGTCGACGGGGTTCTGAACCCGTTCGGGGCCGACCAGTGTCCATCTGGCTACGAGGAGTTCGACTTCTTCCCGGACGAGGAACCGGTACGGCTGTGCCGTGCTCACGCGGCTTGGCTTCGGGAGTTGGGTAACCGGTTCGAGATGGCCTGGGCAACCGGGTGGGGTGCCGAGGCGAATCGACTTCTCGCGCCGGTGCTACAGCTTCCACAGCTGCCCGTGATCGGCTTTCCTCCAATCCCGTTCGAGCCACGGGAGAAGGTGCCGGCCGTCGCCAGTTATGTCGGGTCACGACCTGCGGTGTGGATCGACGACGCGTTGACGCCGGAGGCATGTACCTGGGCGGAGGGGCGTAAGGCACCGACGCTGCTAGTCGATGTTGACCCGGTCGAAGGGTTGACCCAAGCGGCAGTCCTCCGGGCGCTTGTTTGGGCTGAGAACTTGCTTGCCGGCGAGCGGAGCTGGTGACGCAGCATCTCCGACGCGGGGCACACATGGGGCACAAGACAGCGTCAAACCTCGGCAACCAGTAACCAATGGCGTGAGCCGCCGACGGGCCGAGACCAGTACTCCCAATATCGTGACGCAGGTCAGGCCACGGCGGCTCTGAGTTCCGCTTCAACGTCTGATACTCGGGCTGGGTGACGACCGGGGCGGCCGACACCGGACGCCCACGGACGATAGGGGACTGTTCAAGCAGCTCATGCCGGTTACTCGCCCAGCTCATTGACGGGAGGTGGTTCCTTCACACCGAAGCCGTCACCCTCCCGAATGCCCCGAGCCGCGCTCTAGGATGATCTGCCCGCAGGGCGGCGACGACGGTTGCGGCCAAGTCAGATGAGGCAGGACGAGCATCAGGGTGCTGATGCGAAGCTACGCCGGAAGCGACACGTGAGGAGACCGTGAAAGTGGCCGGATCGCTGCGAGAGCCGCTCAACCCGGAACAGAAACACCTGATCCGGGTCATCTTCGAGCAGTTCGACCGGGCCGGCGAGTGGCCAATCTGGCAGTACGTCGACCTAACGCTCGAGTCCCGGTTCGGCGTAGACAACGCTGCCGACGTCCTTGCATCGCTCCCGAGCATCGGGGAGCGGAGTCCGACGTCATTGAGCTATGGACTGACGTGGCGCCAAGACTCCTACGCGCCGGTCCGGCTGGATGCGCCGATCGCGCTCACCGTCGCCGGCCTGCGGTACGTGCCGGAGGCGGAGCCTCTTCTCCGGTCGTTCATAACCACAATCCGGCACTTCGTCGACCGGAAGCGAAACCTCGTCCCGTCCCCGACCAACGTCGTCGAGGCCACGGTGACCAGCGCAGAAATCAGGAACGAACTGTCGACCGCTAGCATCGGCACCGGCGCGGCCCCACCTCCGGAGGCTCCGATGCGCAAGCTCCGCCAGCTGCTCGCCCACGAGCCATTCCTATATTCCGTTGTGCACAAGCCCGACCCGGCGAAAGAGGAGTGGACGGTCCAGGTGCCGGCGGTGCTGCGCGCCTACCGCGGCTTGGTCTCAATCGATGATTACCTCGACCGCGTCATTGAGCAGGTAGCGCCACCCGGTCCGCCGAGCGTGCCACTGTCATTTGGTGCGCTCGACATTCCGTACGCGGTCGGCTACCTCGATGCCGTGTGGAGGTACCGGACTGGGTCACACCTGTTCGTGAACCTCGACCCTGCAAGTGTCGCCCGCCTCACCCAAGAATGCGGTAGCGAGGAGGAGTTCAACTCCCTGATGAGCGCCCTGGCGGACGTACTGGGCCAGGTTGTCAAGCCTGGGCAGGCTTCACCTCCGCAGGGCGGGGCGCTCGAAGCCGTCCGGGACCACCTCTCAGCAGTCCTTGACGTCGAGGCGGCGGATCGGGTCGCTGCCGCGATCGAAACGCTCATCCACCTGCGTCGCCTCCGCGTCAGTGCCCAGCACGGTGACGCCCGGCACCGCGCCGTGACAGCATTCCAGCAGATCGGCCTGGCATTTCCGCCCGTGAGTTGGCAAGTAGCCTGGGCGCACGTCGCTGCTACGGCTAAGGGCGCCTTGGACGTGCTACGTGAAGAGATCCACGTCGGCCTACCGTCAGTCTAAAGTCACTGGCGGCGCGGCCGGTCACGGCAAGAGGCGGCTATTGACAGCAACGGTGACAGCAACCACCGGGGACGAAGACGGCCGTCGGCGGCCGAGCACAGACCGTCGCCCGAGGTCGCAAACGCGGACGGACACTGCCCGACGACGCGCCCAGAGCTTACAAGCGAGGGGTCCGGATGTCACTTGGGCGTGGGGCTAGTCCTGGTGTGTGAGGGGTTATTAGGGGTCGGGCTGGTCGGTAGCGTTGGCGATGGTGGCGGCCAGTGGGTCGGTGCTGCATCCTGCGCTATGCGAGGGGGTTCCGGGTGGATTCCTTGCCGGAGTTGACGTTCGGGCAGCGGTTGAAGGTCTACCGGGAGCGGTCCGGGAAGTCTCGGACGGTGCTGGGCGGGTTGGTGGGCCGCAGCGCCGAGTGGGTCAAGGCGGTGGAGACGGATCGGATTCTGCCGCCGCGTATTCACATGCTGGATCGGATCGCGCGTGCTCTGAAGATCGACGTGTCTGCGTTGGCGGCGGAGTTGGGCGATCGGTCTGCTGTGGTCAACGGGCCGGAGCATCCTGCGCTGGTGTCGGTCCGGGCGGCCCTGAATCAGGTCGTGCTTCCCGATGACGCGCCGCCGGAGTCGTTGTCGGGTCTGCGGGAGCGGCTTGCGGCGGGGTGGCGGGCGCGTCATCAGGCGGCGGATCACCGTACGGTGCTGGGCGGGTTGTTGCCGGGGTTGCTGCGGGACGGGCAGCGGGCCGTGTTGGCGTACGACGGTGACCAGCAGCGGGAGGCACAGGCCCTGTGGGCGGAGACGCTCGGGCTGGCACAGATGTTCGTCGCCTACCAGCCTGCCGCCGAGTTGCTGTGGCGGGTGACGGATCGGGCGATGGTGGCGGCGCAGGAGTCCGGTGATCCGGAGGCAATCGCTCGTGCGGGGTGGTTCCTGTGTCAGGTGCATCGGGAGTCCGGCGACTGGGACACCGCGATGAGGGTGACGCTGGAGGTGCTGTCGGCGTTGGAGTCGAGGTCGGCTGACGGGAGCACGAATCTGTTGGCGTTGTGGGGTGCGCTGAACTTCGAGGCCGCGTACACGGCTGCTCGTGCTGGTGAGGAAGGTCGTGCCTGGCGGTACTGGGACCGCGCGGACCAGGTGGCGCAGCGCCTGCCGGAGGGCTTCTACCAGCCGCAGACGTCGTTTTCCCGGGTCATCATGGGCGCTCATGCGGTGACGGTGGCGGTGGAGTTGCAGCAGTCGGGCGAGGCGGCGCGGCAGGCCCGTCGTCATGATGCGGCGGCGATTCCGTCGAGGCCGCGTCGGGCACGCCACCTGATCGAGGTCGCGCGGGCGTACTACGGCAAGGACGACAAGGAAGCGACCGTGGCGACGCTGCGGCAGGCGTACGAGTCGGCTCCGGAGACGATCCGGTTCAACGGGTACGCCCGCCAGATCACCATGGACCTGCTCGACGGTCCGCGTTCCACCCGGGATGCCGCCCGTGACCTGGCGACGAAGGTCGGACTCGTCTCCTGAACCAGGGGTAGGAACCTTACCTATCCCGCCCGGCCACCGACCGTAGCTTCTCGCTCACGGGATGCGGTGGTCGGTGCGAGTCACGCCCGGCCGCCGTGTCTCCCAGCCAGAGGGCGACCGAGCCGCCCTCGTGAGCGACGAGGGAGGGTACGTGCGGCGCGTCTCGTACGACAGCTATCTGTCCGCCACCGCGTTGACCTTCGCCCGGCGGCATCGGCCGGTGTGGTCCTGGCAGCACTGGCGGCGTATCTGCACCTGCGGGGCTGACCTACCGTGCCGGGCCCGGCACCGGATACCGATCAACCGAGGACACTGGCCGCAGGCGGAGGATCAGCGGTGAGCAGCCATGGCCCGGTCATGCCGATCTGGAGCTGCGGGGGCTGTGACCTGCCGTGGCCGTGTCCGACGCGGCGGCGGGAGCTGCGCGCGGAGTACGCGGACGCGCCGGTGTCGCTGACCCTCTACCTCGGGGCCTACCTCGTCCAAGCCGCCGAGGACATGCCCTGGGCACCTGCCGGCACCCTGCACCGCCGCTTCGTCGGCTGGACCAGGCAGCCGCCGGAAGTACAGCAGCGAAGTACGGCGACCGTGTCAGCCGAACTCGACCGGCAGGAGCGCCACCAGGCCGGATGACCTCGAAAGACCCCCGATCCGACCGGCCTGGCGTGAGTCCACACCCGTCTCCGGTGACCGATCGAGGGATGCCAGCCGTGGGTCACACTTGGGGCGTGCAGAGGTCCTTGGGCGATGGTTGGTCGATCGAGCTTTCCGATGTTTGGACGCGGGAATGCACCAAGGCCGGCGTCACAACATGGCGCGCGCCCGGCCGCACGATGCGGGTCTCGCCAGGAAAACCATGGCGGTGCGCCGATGGGGCCGACATCATCGCCTCGCTCGATGCCGAACTGCCACCAGACCCAACAGGCAAGGTGGGTGAGGGTGGCCGAGCCGGGGTCGGTCATCGTGCCGCCTGGATCTACCACCGAGACGGCGATGTCGAGTTCACCCTGTACGGCTACAACTTCGTTGACGAAACGTACCTGGAAACGGTCTTCACCAGCGCGGACACGGCCGACCTCAGATGGGCCCTCGACGCTTGGCGTTCGGTGGCTCGATCCGTCGGGTACTGACTGAACTCGTCGGAATGCATCGGTTGACCTCAACCTAAGGTGAGGTTGCATGCTCTCGCTGTTCGCGTCGGCGAACGGACGGGAGCGGATGCAATGCGGGTGGTTCAGGCAGTTCGTTTCGGGGAGCCCGAGGTGCTGGTGCCGGCTCAGGTGCCTGACCCGGTGGCCGGACCGGGCCAGGTCGTGGTCAGTGTGGCGGTGGCGGGCATGACGTTCGTCGAGACGCAGATCCGGCGTGGCACCGACAGGTGGCATGAACGGCCGGAGTTGCCGTACGTGCCGGGCAGTCTGGTGGCCGGGTTGGTGAGCGCGGTCGGCGCGCAGGTGGATCCGGCGTGGCGGGGGCGGCGTGTCCTGGCCGGCACGGGAGAGACCGGCGGTTTCGCCGAGCAGGCGGTGGCGCTGGTCGGGGACCTGTTTCCGGTGCCGGACGGCCTGGGCCTTGCGGAGGCCACCGCCCTGTACAGCGACGGCAGCACGGCGCAGGGGCTGGTCGAACACGCCACGATCGGCGCCGGTGAGTGGGTTCTCGTCGAAGCGGCGGCGGGTGGGGTGGGCAGCCTGTTGGTGCAGCTCGCCCGTGCGGCGGGCGCGAGGGTGGTCGGAGTTGCTCGCGGTTCGCGGAAGCTGGATGTGGTCAGGGATCTGGGCGCCGACGTGGTAGTCGACTACAGCGAACCGGGCTGGACCGGGCGGGTACTCGAAGCGACCGGTGGCAGGGGAGCGGATGTCGTGTTCGACGGTGTCGGCGGCCAGATCGGGCGGGCCGCGTTCGAGGTGACGGCCCGTGGCGGTCGTTTCTCGGTGCACGGTGCCGCCAGCGGTGAGGTCACGGTCATCGAGCCCGCCGAGGCGCACCGCAGGGGCGTGGAGGTGATCGGCATCGAGCAGTTGCTCGGGTTCGGGCCGGAAGTGGCGCGGTGGGCGGAGCAGATGTTCGCCCAGGCGGCGGCGGAAGTCGTCCGGCCGGTCATCGGGCAGACCTTTCCGTTGGAACGTGCCGCCGATGCCCACGCGGCGATCGAGAACCGCACCGCGGTGGGCAAGACCCTGTTGCTGATCTGAGTGCCTGCCTCGGATCAGCTTTCAGTGCGGGACGGGCCGGGACACTCCGCGCCGTACGAACCGTTAGGCTGCACGCGACCTACCTGGCGCTCAGGGGAGTCCGCGCTGACGCGCGCTCGCTGAGGGGGTCGCCATGCCGTTTTCGTCAGGTTCAGGTGCGGTCACCGGGCAGCCGATCTGGGACATGCTCGGCGCCAAGATGCCGAGCGGGGTTCTCGGGCTGAGTGACCCGGACGTCCATCTGATCGAGGGCCGCTGGGTGATGTTCATCGGCGGGTTCTCCACGAGCTTCCGTAACCGGCTCTACCAGGCGCGGCTGCCCGTCGGCACGGGACCGGACCAGGCCGGGTGGGTGCTCGACCGGCGTCCGCTCGTCGCCGACCCGCCCAAGGGAGCGTGGGACGCGGGCGGCATGCACACCCCGAGCTACGTGCCACCCCACGCCGGCCGTGGTGCGCGCATCTACTACGCCGGCCGCGCCGGCGCACGTCACTATGGCAGCGGCAGCGCGTACGCGATCGGTCTCCTCACGCAGGACTCTCGTGGGCGGTGGGTGCGACAGGGGACACCGGTCCTGTGCGGATGGCCGGGGCGACCCAGCGTGCTCGAACCGCTCGTCATCGCCGTCGACACCGGTTACCGGATGTGGTTTCTCGCCACACCACACGAGGTCGCTCCCGGCGAGCAGCCCGACTTCGAGTTGCACGTGACCGACAGCAGCGACGGTGTCCGGTGGGAGCCTGCCCGGCGCTTCGCCACGAGTGCGGAGGGCTACTTCGACAACGCCGTCTATCCGATCCCGAGCGGGTGGGAGATGACGGTGGCTCGCGGCACCAACCTGCACGGCACCACGCCCTACCCGGAGCAGGGGCTGTGGGTGATGCGCGCCGCCACTCCGTCGCCGGACCGCGCGGTCTGGTCGACGCCCGTACGCGTGCTCGACACCGCCGCACCCGGCATCCCGTCGTGGATGGCCCGCGGAGTCTGCGGCCCCTCGGTCGTCCCGCTGCCCGACCAGCGGCGGATCGTCTTCCTCACCGGCACCCACGATGTCGACTCCTGGTGGCGGGCCACCAGGCGACGGATGGCTCACACAAGGCGGACCGCCGTGCCGTCGCCCTATTTTCTCGCCACCGGCACCATCGAACTGACCGTCATGGAGTGAGTAGCTCGGTGCCTACAGGTATGGCCCTGACGGTCAGATCGAGCGGACCGGGGAACGACAGGGGATGCCGCCGCCGGCCCGCTCGACCAGAAATACACCGATCGTTCTAGTTGATGCTGTCGATGACCGCGACTTCCTCCGAGCCGACGCACTCGGTGGGCACGTCTGGGAAGCCGTCGCCCAGGGGTGGGCTCTGGTAGCCGCCACCTGCCTCGAAGGAGTCGCCTACCTTGATGTCTCCCTTGCCGGGCACCGTCACTCCCGTCTGACCATCCCCGAGGAGCGTGGTGCCGTTCGGCCAGGCGAGGAGGTAGACACTGCCCTCGGCGGTCCGCACGGCGAGGCACCATCCGTCGGCGACGATCAACTCTCCTGCAATCTGCGCATCCCGGCCGCCATCGGATGCTGGCGCGACGATTGTGCGTACGCCGTCGGATTCGACCACCTGCCCGCCACTGGCATCACCGCCGCAGCCGGTAAGGGTGCCCAGGCCGACGAGCGATACCGCGATCAACCAGCGCGGCCATCTTCTGTCATTGCTTACTCGCACGGTGCCTCCCGAGGGTTGGCGTGGCGGATGGATCGCGCGCGGTGTACGAGAAGTGGAGCCGGGCAGGCGTCGTTCAGGGCGCGGTACGGCGGAGACCGTCGACGACGAGCGTGATGACCTGATCCGCGTGACTGCGGTAGCTCGGGTGGTCGTGGGTGGCGGAGATGCCGTGCAGAGCGATCATGACGGCGTCGGCGCTCACGTCGTCGCGGATGGTGCCGGCCTCGGCGGCGGAGGCCAGCAGGTCGGTGATGACCTGGTGCAGGGACTGGGCGCCCTCGGCGAGCGTGTCCGAGCGGGTGGCCATGAGCGTGGCGAGGGTGCGGGCGAGGCCCTGGTGGGCGTGCAGGTGGGCCACGAAGTCACGCAGGAAAGACTCTAGCGCCTCGTCGGCGGGAAGGGTGGCGTGCAGCTCGCGGGCGCGGTCGCACAGCGCGGCGAGTTCCTCGCGGTAGACCGCTTCGGCCAGGGCCTCCCGGGTGGGGAAGTGGCGGTAGAGCGTGCCGGTGCCCACGCCGGCCAGCTTGGCGAAGTCGTCGAAGCGCAGGTTGAAGCAGTTCTTCGCGAAGAGTTCGCGGGCCTTGGCGATCAGGGCTTCGCGGTTGCGGCGGGCGTCGGCGCGGAGCGGCTTGGCGTCGGTCATGTGGGGTCCCGTGTTGACAAGTGGAGACTGTCTCCATATTTTTGAAAGTGGAGACTGTCTCCGATTATAGGGTGCGAGGTGGCGCTTGAAGGTCTTGATGTTCGGGCGGGGCGTGATCGGTGCAGCCTACGGGTGGGCCCTGGAACGGGCCGGGCACCACGTCGAGTTCTACGTCCGGCCGGGGCGGGCGGCGGCGTACGGAGATGCGATCGACGTTGATCTGCTCGACGCGCGACGGCGGCCGTGGGGGAAGCGTGTCGTCGAGAAGTGGCCGGTGCGCCTGCGCGAGTCGCTGGAGCCGGACCATGACTTCGACCTGATCGTGTTGAGCGTGCAGCACTACGGCTTCGCGGAAGCTGCGGCCTTCCTGGGGCCGCGCGTGGGCGGGGCCACGGTGCTCGTCTTCAACAACCTGTGGGTCGAGCCGCTGACCGCCATCGAACACCTCCCCACCGAGCAGGTGGCCTGGGGCTTTCCCGGGGCCGGCGGTGGTTTCGGCGACGACGGGGTGCTGCGCGCGTCGCTGCTGCCCATGGTCTTCCTCGGCACTCTCGACCGGCCGCCCACCGAGCGCGAGCGGGCCGTCCGCGAGGTGTTTCGCGGGGCCGGTTTCCGGATCCAGGAGAACTCCGACTTCCGGGGCTGGTTGGCGATCCACTTCGTCCAGAACGCGGGTCTGCACACGCAGAGCCTGCGGCGAGGTTCCCTGTCCACGCTGACGCGAAGCGACCTACGCGAGGCGATCCTTGCCGTCCGCGAGCTGCTACCGCTGGTCGAGGCGCGGGGCGTCGATCTGCGGCGGCATCGATCCTCCCTGCTGCCGTTCACCGGGCCTGTCTGGCTGGCCGCACCGGCACTCGCCGGGATGTTCGCCCATTTCCCGCCGGCGCGCAGGGTGACGACGGCGCACGCCAACCCCGAGGAGTTGCGCGCGGTCTGCCGGGACACGCTTGCCGAAGCGCGTCGGCTGGGGGTGCGGGTGCCCCGGCTGGAGGCGGCCGAGCCGTACTTCGCGGACGCGGCGGCGTCCGGGGTGTAGGAGCTGTTTGTAAGGAGGGGTCCCCTGCTAACGCCTGGTGTATAGCAGGGGACCCCTCCTTACATCCGACACCGCGCGTTGCCGAACCTGGAGCCGCCC
>NZ_JBSFSO010000066.1:0-31344 GCF_053589795.1 Micromonospora sp. NPDC003241
GGGCTCGGCCGTATCCGGTGCAGGCGGCGGTGGTGGAACAGGCTCGGGCCATGCCGCTGCGACGACGGGACCTGACCGGAGCAGGCCGGGATGTTAGGAAGGGTCCCCTCCTATGCACGAGGCGTTAGGAGGGGACCCTTCCTTACATCTTCGTCAGGCGCCGCGCAGGGTCGCCTGGAAGCGCTCGGCGGCACGGGCCACCGCGGCGTCCCGGGCGGCGACCGCCTCCTCGACGGTCAGCGTCCGGTCGGGTGCGCGGAAGGTCAGCTTGTACGCCAACGACTTGCGGCCCGCGCCCAACTGGTCGGAGGCGTACACGTCGAACAGCCGCACCGATTCCAGCAGGTCACCGGCGCCCTCGGTGAGGGCCTGCCGCACCGACTCCGCCGGGACCGACTCGTCCACCACCAGCGCCACGTCGATCAGCGCCGGCGGGAAGCCGGACACCGTCGGCGCGAGCGCCACCGGCGCCTCCGGCAGCGCGTCCAGGTCCAGCTCCATGGCGCTGGTGCGGCGGGGCAGTTCCAGCGTGGCGAGCACCGTCGGGTGCAGTTCACCGGCGTGACCGACCACCGTGCCGTCCACCAGCAACGCGGCGCACCGGCCGGGATGCCAGGGGGCGTACTCGGCGGCCCGCACCTCGATGCTGTCCTGTGGCACCCCGGCGGCGGCGAGCACCGCCCGACCCGCCTCGACCGCGTCCGCCCAGCCGGCGGGCCGACCCGCACCCCACCAGCCGGCCGGCTCGACGTCGCCGGTCAGCACGACCGCGACGTGCCGGGGCTGGTCCGGGACGACCGCGTCGGCGGCGGCGAACTCCTCGTCGGTGGGACGCCGGTCGACGCCCATCACCGGCGGACGTCCGGCACCCGGACGCGCACGGAAGACCGTGCCGGTCTCGTAGAGCGCCAGGTCCCGCAGACCACGGCCCAGATTGCGGCGGACGATGCCGAGCAGCGGACCGAGCAGCGCGGTCCGCAGCAGCGGCTCCTCCTCGGACAGCGGGTTGGCGAGCCGGACCGCCTGGCGACGCGGGTCGTCGGCGGGCAGCCCGAGCTGGTCGGCCAGTTCGGTCGCCACGAACGGGTGCGCCAGCACCTCGACGAAGCCGCGTTCGGCGAGCGAGCGGCACACCGCGCGGTGACGACGCTGCCGCGCGGTCAACCCCCGCCCGGGCGGCGCGGTCGGCAGCACCGACGGCACCTTGTCGTACCCGTCGAGGCGGGCCACCTCCTCGACCAGGTCGGCCGGATCGGTCAGGTCGGGTCGCCAGGTCGGCGGGGTGACGCTGAGCGCCTCGACACCGGCCACGGCACCCACCTCGCCCGCGTCCTCGGCGAGCCGGTCGGCGCCCCGGGCGACGGTGCACCCGACCTGTTCCAGCAGAGCCACCACCCGGGCCGGCGGGTACTCCACACCGACCCGCCGGGTGGGCAGGTCGACCGGCAGCACCACCGGCGTACGCGGTGCGACGTGGTCGATGTCCAGCACCTCGTCGGCGACGGTGCCGCCCGCGTGCTCGGTGAGCAGCCGTACCGCCCGCTCGATCGCGACCAGCGGCAGGGCCGGGTCCACGCCCCGCTCCCAGCGCTTCGCGGCCTCGCTGAACAACTTGTGCCGACGGGCGGTGCGCCCGACCATCACCGGGTCCCAGTGCGCGGCCTCGAACAGCACGTTGACGGTGCCGGGCACGACCTCGCTGGTCTCGCCGCCCATCACGGCGGCGAGCGAGATCGGCACGCCCTCACCGGCGAGCGGGTTCGGCACCCCGGTGTCGCAGATGACCATGTCCTCCGGCGCGAGCGCCCGGGTAACCCCGTCGAGCGTGGTCAGCTTCTCGCCCGCTTCGGCCCGTCGGACCACCAGCGCGCCGGTGATCCGGTCCGCGTCGAAGGCGTGCATCGGCTGGCCGAGTTCCAGCATCACGTAGTTGGTGATGTCCACCGGCAGCGAGATGGTGCGGATGCCGGCGACGGTGAGCCGCCGCTGCATCCAGTCGGGGCTCGGCGCGGTCGGGTCCACGCCACGTACCAGCCGGGCCGCGAACCGGTCGCAGCCGACCGTGTCCCGGACCTCGACCGGGTACGCCGGCGCGTCCGTGCCGGCCGGCGCGGGGACCAGACCGGGATCCCGGAAATCGACCCCGAGGGCCAGCGCCAACTCGCGGGCCAGCCCCCGCAGCGACATCTGGTAGCCCCGGTCCGGGGTGATCTCCACCTCCACCACGACGTCGTCGAGGCCGACCACCGGTCGGGCGTCGTCGCCGGGCTTGACGGCGGTGCCCTCGGGCAGCACCACGATGCCGTCGTGGTCGTCGCCGAGGCCCAGCTCGCGCTCCGAGCAGATCATGCCGTTGGAGTTGCGCCCGTACGTCTTGCGGGCGCCGATGGCGAAGCCACCCGGCAGGACACCACCGGGCAGGATCACGACCACCCGGTCGCCCGGGGCGAAGTTGCGCGCCCCACAGACGATCTCCTGCGGCTCGCCGGTGCCGTTGGCGGCGCCGACGTCGACCCGGCAGAACCGGATCGGCTTCTTGAAGCCGGTCAGCTCCTCGATCTCGAGGACCTCACCGACCACCAGCGCCCCCTGGACCGTGTCGGCCAGGTCCACGATCGACTCGACCTCGATACCGAGGTCGACCAGGGCCCGCTCCAGGTCGGCGGCGGGCAGGTCGGCCGGGAGGTCGACGTACTCCCGCAGCCAACTGACAGAAACTCGCATGACTTGTGACCACCGTCTCCGTGACTCGAACCCGTCGCCCTACACCCCGGCCCCGAACGCGCGGGTGAACCGCACGTCGCCTTCGGCCATGTCCCGCATGTCGCTGACCCCGTGCCGGAACATCACCGTGCGGTCGATGCCCATGCCGAAGGCGAACCCCGAGTAGACCTCCGGGTCGATGCCGCAGGCGCGCAGCACTCGCGGGTTGACCATGCCGCAGCCGCCCCACTCCACCCAGCGGGGGCCGTCGCGGTGCTCCGGGAACCAGACGTCGAACTCGGCCGACGGCTCGGTGAACGGGAAGTAGTGCGGCCGGAAGCGGGTCCGCGCACCCTCGCCGAACATCGCCCGGGCGAAGTGGTCCAGGGTGCCGCGCAGGTGGGCCATGGTGATGCCCTTGTCCACCACCAGGCCCTCGACCTGGTGGAAGACGGGCGCGTGGGTGGCGTCCAACTCGTCGGTGCGGTAGACCCGGCCGGGCACGACCACATAGATCGGCGGCTTACGGGTCAGCATGGTCCGCGCCTGCACCGGCGAGGTGTGGGTCCGCAGGACCAGCCCCGACTCCTCGGTGGGTGCGATGTGGAAGGTGTCCATCAGGCCGCGCGCCGGGTGGTCCGGTCCGATGTTCAACGCGTCGAAGTTGGTCCACTCCAACTCGACCTCGGGTCCCTCGGCCACCTCGTAGCCCATCCCGATGAACAGATCGCTGATCTGCTCGGTCAGCTGGCTGATCGGGTGCCGGGAGCCACGCGGCCGCCGGTCGTAGGGCAACGTCACGTCGACGCGCTCCTCCACCAGCACCCGCTCGGCCTGTTCGCGCTCCAGCACCTCGGCGCGGGCGGCGTGGGCCTGCTCGATGGCACGACGGGCCTCGTTGACCCGCTTGCCGGCGTCGGACTTGGCGGCCGGCGGCAGCGCGCCGATCTCCCGGCGGGCCAGCGAGACCGGGGCACGGTCACCGAGGTGCGCCGGGCGCACCACGGCCAGCGCGTCGGGGTCACCGGCGGCGGCGAACGCCTTCTCGGCCTCGGTCACGGCCTCGGCCAGGGCGGCCGGGTCGAGCAGGGCGACCTGCTTCGGGTCGTACGGATCGTTGCGGTAGCTCATGGCGTACGGGCACTCCCTCACGGCGGTGCCGGCCCTCACGGGCGGCGAAGCGAGTCTACGGACGCGCGGCTGCGCCGCAGCCCGCCGGTGGGAGTCGCGTGGGGAGCAGGTCAGGCCCGCCGCCCGCCGACACCGGCGGGCTGGCTAAAGGAACGCCGTATCGCGTTCACCATGGGGGCCGCTCTCCTTGTGGGGTGTGAGGTCAGCGCTGCGCTCTCGCCGAAGCGTACAGGCAGACCGCCGCAGCCGCAGCCAGGTTGAGGCTCTCGGCACGCCCGTGCAGCGGCACCCGGACCCGGGCGTCGGCGGCCTCGACCAGCTCGGCGGGCAGGCCGTGCGCCTCGGAGCCGAACAGCCAGGCGGTGGGCGTGGCGAGCCGACCGGCGTCGGCCAGGTCGTCGAGGTCGTCGGCGCCGTGCCCGGTGGCGGCGAACACGGTCAGCCCGGCGGACCGCGCCGCCACGACCACCTCGGCGGGGTCGCGTTCGCGGACCACGTCGACGTGGAACAGGCTGCCGGCCGAGGACCGGACACACTTGCCGTTGTACGGGTCGACCGCCTCCCCGGCGAAGACCACCACGGCGGCCCCGGCCGCGTCGGCGGTCCGCAGCACGGTGCCGGCGTTGCCCGGGTCACGGATGCCGGCGAGTACGGCGACCAGGCGCGGGCCTCGGGCCAGGGCGGTCTCCAGCGGTACGTCGACGTGCTCGCAGACGGCGACCAGTCCCTGTGGTGCGACGGTCTCGGCGAGCGCGGCGAGCGCCTCCTCGGTCACCTCGGAGACGGGTACGTCGTCCCGCGCGGCGGCTGCCGCGAGGTCGGCGTACCGGTCGAGGGCGGCCGGGGTGCCGAACAGCTCCCGCACCGTACGCGGACGGGCCAGGGCCTCGCGGACCGCCTGCGGCCCCTCGGCCAGGAACCGGCCGGTGGCCTCGCGGTCGCGGCGGCGGTGGAGCCGGCGGGCGGCGACCACCCGGGGGGTACGCGGCGTGAAGGTCATGTCGTCCTCACCACACACGCGCGAGGCGCCCCCGGTCGTGGGGACGCCTCACTGCGTTGTGCGGGGATCAGGCGGCCTGAGCCGGCGCGCCGCCGGTGCCCTCGGCCTTGACCGCGGCCCGGGCCAGCTCGACGATCGCCGCGAACGCCGGAGCGTCGTGGACCGCCATGTCGGCCAGGATCTTGCGGTCGACCTCGATGCCGGCCAGGCGCAGGCCCTGGATCAGGCGGTTGTAGGTCATCCCGTTGGCACGGGCACCCGCGTTGATCCGCTGGATCCACAGCTGCCGGAAGTCGCCCTTGCGGTCGCGACGGTCCCGGTAGGCGTACTGCATCGAGTGCAGCACCTGCTCCTTGGCCTTGCGGTACAGCCGGGAGCGCTGACCGCGGTAGCCACTCGCGGTCTCCAGCAGGGTACGGCGCTTCTTCTGGGCGTTCACAGCCCGCTTGACGCGTGCCATCTCAACTCCTTCTTGGACTCAGGTTGGCGCGCGTCAGCGGCCGAGCAGCTTCTTGAGGCGCTTGACGTCGGACTTGGCGACCTCGACCAGGCCCGTCAGCCGCCGGGTGCGGGTGGAGGACTTCTTCTCCAGGTTGTGGCGCAGACCGGCCTGCTGCTTCATGATCTTGCCCTTGCCGGTCACGCGGACCCGCTTGCCCGTCCCCGTGTGGCTCTTCATCTTCGGCATGTGGAACGTCTTCTCCCCTGTTACTCGCCGCTGTTGTCGGCGACGGTGCCGGTGTCACCGGCTGCTGCGGTCTCGCCGGCCTCCGGCGCGGCGGAATCCTCCGCTGCCCGGTCCCGGGGCGCCCCGCCCCGGGAGGCGACCGCGGCGACCGCGGCGGCCTTGGTGGCGCGGTGCGGCGCGAGCACCATGATCATGTTTCGACCGTCCTGCTTCGGAGCGGCCTCGACGTACCCCAGCTCCGAGATCTCGCTCTCCAGCCGACGCAGGAGCCGGTAACCCAGCTCCGGGCGACTCTGCTCGCGACCGCGGAACATGATCGTCACCTTGACCTTGTCGCCGGCCTTGAGGAACCGCACCACGTGACCCTTCTTGGTCTCGTAGTCGTGCGGATCGATCTTCGGCCGGAGCTTCATCTCCTTGATGACGGTCTGCTGCTGGTTACGCCGCGCTTCGCGCGCCTTGAGTGCGCTCTCGTACTTGAACTTGCCGAAGTCCATGAGCTTGCACACCGGCGGGCGCGCCATGGGCGCAACCTCGACCAGGTCCAGATCGACGTCCGCGGCCAGCTGAAGGGCGCGCTCCAGCGGGACGATGCCCACCTGCTCACCCTCGGGGCCGACCAGTCGGACCTCACGTGCCCGGATCTGCTCGTTCACGCGTGGTTCGACGCTGATGGGGCCTCCTCGAGTCGGTTCTTCATGCGTGGCCGACCCGGTGGCTCCCGCTTGGGAACCGACCCGGAAAGCAGAAGGCCCCGGCGCATGCCAGGGCCCGCTCGACCGGTCGGCACGATCACAGGATCGCGCATCCCGGCCCGGGACATGCCCGGAACCGGAGACCGGACCCGGCCGCCGCAGTCGGCGACTCGGGTGGGAGCAGGCGCCCCACTTTCATGGCCGCCCGCGCAACGCGGACAGCCTGGTCGACTCGACCACACTACACCCTGGGTAACCGGGACCCCAAACCGACCCGCCTCCTCCCGAATGCCCCTCCACCACGCACTCCGCCTCGACCGCCCCCGCGCTGGCCCACCCCACTCCCCGCCCGGCCGCCTCCCTGCGCTGACCCACCCGCCCTTGCCCACCCGCTCCCCCGCACTGGCTGCTCAGCCTGCATTGGCTGCTCAGCCTGGCCTGGCTCACGCCACCCCCTGCGCTGGCTCGCCCCGCCCGCACTGGTGTTCCCGCCCGCGCTGGATTCACCCTGGGCTGGTTCTGCCCGCCCGCGCTGGGTTCACCCTGGGCTGGTTCGGTCCCGCCTGCACTGGTTCACCCTGGCTGGTTCCGCCCGCCCGCACTGGTTCGTCCTGGCATCAGCGTGACGGGTGGTCGTGGTCACGTTCGCGCCCTGTCGAGCTGACCCGTCGACGCCATCACCGAGAGCCGCAGCCACGGCGATCCGTTCACGCCGTCAGCTCGACAGCGACCGACCCTGTAGTGGAGGGCAACGGCGGAGGTGACTCAACGCGACAGCGACCGGCCAAGGCAGAGGGCGGCCAGCGCGAGGACGACCAGTGGAACGAAGGTCAACCAGCCCGACGGCGCGACCGGCAACCGGGAAGTGCCGCCAACGCCACGGACCACTCAGCGCCGCAGACTGCCGAGCGCCACAGACTGCTGAGGGCCACTGCCCGCTCAGTACTGCGAGCGCTCAGCACCACGAACGCTCAGCGCGACACGCGACGTCGCGCGGGCAGGTCGACCGCCCGAGGGGTGACCAGCCGGGACGGACCCGAGCTGAGGACGGACCGAGCGAGCCGGGACCGAGGAGGGGGCGGGTCAGCGGGTGGCGCGTTCGGTGACGGCGGTCAGGTGCGCCTGGTGCAGACGGCGCAGGGCACGGACGCCGTCGACGGCGAGCTGCTTGTCGGCGGCCTGGAGGGCGACCACCGGCAGCAGGTCGTCGTCATAGAGCTCCAGGGCCGCCCACGGTGCGCCCCGGTCGAAGCGGACGCCGCGTATGACCTCCCAGGGCAGCTCGTACGAGCCGATGATGTTGCGGACCCGGATGCGGTGGGCGTCGGCCTCGACCCGGGGGCGGGTGAACAGCAGCGTGCCGAGGGCGAAGAGAACGCCGAGCCCGATCATGGCGAACTGGTCGCCGCGCTGGAAGGTGCCGTAGCCGTTGCCGGTGGGGCCGGTCAGCGTGGTGGCGATCAGGGCGAACACGACGACCAGTACGGCCGCCGAGATCCAGCAGACCAGCCGGATGCGGCGCGGTTGCAGGCGGACCCGGTCGATGCCGTCCGCCGGGTCGCGTTCGCTCGTGCCGGCACTGGCCTGCGTCGCGTCCTGCCGCTCACTCATGTCCCCAGTTTGCCATCCGGTCCCGGCGCGTCGTCCGGCGCCACACGGACCGCACCGTCGTCACCGTCGGTTCCGGCCCCGGCGACCGAGGGCGAACCGGCCGACGGCGGACCCGACGGCGACCGCTCCGGTACCGGCGGACCGGACTGCGGCGGCACCGGGGACACAGGTGGGACCGAGGAAACAGGCGGGCTTGACGAGACAGGCGGGACCGACGAGACAGGCGGGACCGACGAGGCAGGCGGGACCGGGGGTGGTGGTGGGGTGCCGGTGGCCGGGGCGGTGGCGGCGCGGGGGCCGCGACTGGCGACCAGCACGGCGAGCAGGGTGAGCACGGCGCCGGCCAGGACCGGTAGCCGGGCGCCGGGGCCCTGCGGCAGCAGCACGTCCAGGAGCAGGGCGCCGACGAGTTGGCCGCCGACCAGGGCCAGGCCGGTGCGCAGGACGCCGGCCGCGCGGACGCCGATCACCAGGGCGGCGACGATGCCGACGCCGAGCAGGCCGCCGGTGTAGAGGTGCCAACCGGTCGGCCAACTGACGGAGGGGCCGGTGAAGGCGCCGGCCAGCGCGGCGACGAGCAGCACCACCGGCGTACTGACGACGAAGTTGACCGCGACTCCGGCGGCGGCCGAACCGGCGGCGGAGATCCGGCCGTTGAGCGCGGCCTGCAACGCCACGGCGACACCGCCGAGCACGGCCAGCAGGAGCACGCCGACGGCCAGGTCGCCGATCGGTCGGCCGGTCTGCGCCAGGGCCACAGCGGCCACCCCGAGCAGCGCCCCGGCGATGCGGGGCGCGGTGAGCGGCAGCCGGCCCACCGGGGCCAGGCCGGAGCGGTCCGAGGCCAGCCCGCCGAGGCTGCTGCCGGCGACCTGGGCGATGGTGAAGACCGCGACGCCGAGCACCGGCACGGCGTAGGCGGCGAGCACCACGATGGCCGCGCCGCCCAGCCCGCCCAGGTACGACCACCAGGGCAGCCGGGCCCGCCGCAGCGCGACGAGCCCGGTCCGCATGGACGGCAGGGCCAGCAGCCCGAGCAGCACCAGCAGGCAGCCGCCGAGGTTGTTGACGACCGCACCCAAGGTGACGTTGCCGGTCTGCTGCCCCAGCTCGGCGTTGACCGCGCCCTGCGCCGCCGACGCGACGCCGCCGAGGGTGACCAGGGCGAGCGCGAGCGCCGTCGGGCGCGGCCTCACAGCCGGCAGGCGTGGATGTTGGTGACCAGGATCGCCCGGGCGCCGAGGTCGTAGAGCTCGTCCATGATCTGGTGTACGTCGTCGCGGAGCACCATGGCCTGCACCGCGACCCAGCCCTCCCGGTGCAGCGGGGAGACGGTCGGCGACTCGATGCCGGGGGTCAGCGAGCTGGCCCGGTCCAGCAGCCCGGCGGGCACGTCGTAGGCGAGCATCACGTAGCGGCGGGCCACCAGCACCCCGTGCAGCCGCCGCAGCAACTGCTCGGCCTGCGGGTGGCCGTCGGCGCCGGCCCGGCGGACCAGCACCGCCGACGAGCGCAGCAGCGGCTCGCCGAAGACCACCAGCCCGGCCTGGCGCAGCGTGGCGCCGGTCTCGACCACGTCGGCGACCACGTCGGCGACGCCGAGCCGGATGGCGTTCTCCACCGCGCCGTCGAGCCGGATCACGTCGGCCTTGACGCCCAGCTCGGTCAGGTGCCGCTCGACCAGCCCCGGGTACGCGGTGGCGATCCGGTGCCCGCCGAGTTCCCGGACGTCGTCGACGTCGTCGGGCCGGGCGGCGAAGCGGAAGGTGGCCCGGCCGAAGTTCAGGTCGACGATCTCCTCGGCCGGCGCGCCGGAGTCGATCAGCAGGTCCCGGCCGGTGATGCCGACGTCCAGGTCACCGGAGCCGACGTAGGTGGCGATGTCCTTCGGGCGCAGGTAGAAGAACTCGATGTCGTTGGGCTCGTCCCGGCAGACCAGGTCCTTGGGATCGGTGCGCTGGCGGTAGCCCGCCTCGCGCAGCATCTTGGCGGCCGACTCGGCCAGGGCGCCCTTGTTGGGTACGGCGACACGCAGCATGACGGAGTGCTCCTTCGATCGGGTTGAGGTCGACGGCGGGGCACTCACAGATGTCGGTAGACGTCCTTCAGGTCGAGACCGCTGGCCAGCATCAGCACCTGGACCTGGTAGAGCAGCTGGGAGATCTCCTCGGCGGTGCGCTCGGGCCCCTCGTGCTCGGCGGCCATCCACGACTCGGCCGCCTCCTCGACGACCTTCTTGCCGATGAAGTGCACGCCCTTCTCCAGCGCGGCGACCGTGCTGGAGCCCGGGGTACCGGCGGCGGCCTTGGCCTGCAGCTCGGCGAACAACTCCTCGAACGTCTTCACGGAATCGGATTCTCTCAGTCGCCCTCGGTCGCCGTGAGGACGGGTCGGTGCCGACCGCTGGGCGGGACCGGAATTCCCTACCGACATGGTGGGACACCCCTTCGACGTCCGCCGATGCAGGTCGTACGCTGACCGCCATGGTCAGCACTCCTCGCATCCTCGCGCTCGCGGCCGCCGGCTCGGTCCTGCTCGCGGTCAGCGCCTGCGCGCCCGAATCCGCACCCGCCCCCCAGCCCACCGCGTCCGCCGCGTGCGACAAGGAGAGCCTGGTCACCCGTACGCCGGGCAAGCTCACCATCGCCACCGACGAGCCCGCGTACCAGCCGTGGTTCGTCGACGACAAGCCGGACAACGGGGAGGGCTTCGAGTCCGCCGTGGCGTACGCGGTGGCCGAGAAGCTCGGGTACGCCCGCGCGGACGTGGTCTGGACCCGGGTCAAGTTCGACACCGCCGTCGCCCCGGGGCCGAAGGAGTTCGACTTCGACATCAACCAGTTCTCCATCACCGACGAGCGCAAGCGGGCGGTGGACTTCTCCGCGCCGTACTACCTGGTGCGGCAGTCGGTCATCACGCTGAAGTCCTCCAAGATCGCGGGCAGGACGTCGCTGGCCGACCTACGGAACGCCAAGCTCGGCGCCCAGGTCGGCACGACCAGCTACCAGGCGATCACGGACCTGGTGAAGCCGACGGTCGAGCCGCAGGTCTACAACAGCAACGACGACGCCAAGAAGGCGCTGCAGAACGGGCAGATCGACGGGCTGGTGGTGGACCTGCCCACCGCGTTCTACATCACCTCGGCCGAGATCGACGACGCGGTGATCGTCGGGCAGTTCCCGCAGGTGGGTTCGCCGGAGGCGTTCGGGCTGCTGCTGGACAAGGACTCGCCGCTGACCGGCTGCGTCAGCGGCGCGGTCGCTCAGCTCGCCGGTGACGGGGTGCTGAAGCAGTTGGAGCAGCAATGGCTCGCCCAGGTGGCGGGTGCCCCCGAACTCACGTGAGCGCCCTCAGCCACCACGATCCGTCGCCCGCGCAGCGGGCCCGGGACGCGTACCGCCGTCGGCAGACCGTGCTGAGCGTGCTGGTCGCCGCCGCCTCCACGGCGGTGATCGGCACGCTGCTGGCGGTCGCGGTGACCGGGGCGCCGGGCTGGGACCGGGTACGCGAATCGTTCCTCGACCCGGAGATCGCCCGGGACGCGTTGCCCCGGGTGCTCGCCGGGCTCTGGCTCAACGTCCGGTTGCTGGTCTGCTGCGCGATCGGCGCGCTGCTGCTCGGGCTGCTGATCGCCGTCCTGCGGACGCTGCGCGGGCCGGTGTTCTTCCCGATCCGGGCGCTCGCGGCCGGGTACACGTACACGTTCCGCGGCCTGCCGTTGATCATCGTGCTGTACGTGCTCACCCTCGGCGTGCCGGGGCTGCGGTTGCAGGGCATGCCGCCGGTGCTGGTGCTGGGCGGGTTGGCGCTGGTGCTCACCTACGGCGGATACCTGGCCGAGGTGTTCCGCGCCGGCATCGAGTCGGTGCATCCCAGCCAGCTCGCGGCGGCCCGCTCGCTGGGGCTGACCTATCGGCAGACGATGCGGCACGTGGTGCTGCCGCAGGCGGTCCGGCGGGTGGCGCCGCCGCTGCTCAACGACGTGGTGGCGTTGCAGAAGGACGTCGGGCTGGTCTCCCTGGCCGGGCCGATCGACGCGGTACGGGCGGCACAGATCGCCACCGCCCAGACGTTCAACTACACGCCGTACATCGTGGCCGGGGTGCTCTTCGTCCTGCTCGCCATCCCGCTGATCGCGGTCACCGACCAGGTGACGTTGCGGGCAGCCCGACGCCAGTCCGGAGGCTGACCGTGGACGTGTTGCGGTGTCGGGGGCTACGCAAGGAGTTCGGCGGCCGGGTGGTGCTGGACTCCCTCGACCTGACCGTGGCCGAGCACCGGGTGGTGGCGTTGATCGGGGCCTCCGGCTCCGGCAAGTCGACGCTGCTGCGCTGCGTCAACCTGCTGGAGGAGCTGCACGACGGGACGATCGAGCTGGACGGCGAGGAGATCACCGCCCCGGGCGTGGACCCGGACCGGGTACGCCGCCGCATCGGCATGGTCTTCCAGGCGTACAACCTCTTCCCGCATCTGAGCGTGCTGGACAACGTGACCCTGGCTCCGCGTCGGGTGCACGGGCGGTCCCGGGCCGACGCCGAGGCGCACGCCCGGGAGCTGCTGGACCGGGTGGGGCTCGCGGACCGGGCCGACGCGTACCCGGATCGGCTCTCCGGCGGCCAGCAGCAGCGGGTCGCGATCGTGCGGGCACTGGCCAACTCGCCCCGGTTGCTGTTGCTCGACGAGGTCACCTCGGCGCTCGACCCGGAGCTGGTCGGCGAGGTGCTCACGATGATCCGCGACCTCAAGGCCGACGGCATGACCATGGTGCTGGCCACGCACGAGATGAGCTTCGCCCGGGACGTGGCCGACCAGGTCTGCTTCCTCGACGGCGGCCGGGTGGTCGAGTCCGGCCCGCCGTCCCAGGTGCTCGGCGCGCCCACGCAGCCGCGCACCCGGCAGTTCCTGGCCCGGATCATCGAGGCCGGGCGCCTGCCGGGCTGAGCGGCACCTTCTCCGGGCATCGTGACGACGGTCACCTGCGCTGACCGGCAGGTTTGTACCCTTGATTGGGTACAAACCGACCATGACGACGTCAGTTGAGGTAGCCGTGCCCCGTTCCGTGTCCGACCCCGTCGACGTCGCCCACCTGCGGAAGGTCCTCGACGGGCCGTGGGCCGAGGTCCGCGACGCACACCGGGACAAACTCGACGCCCGTTTCCTCCCCGTGTACGGGGAGAGCGGCGACCAGGCCCGGGAGCGGATCAGTCGCCTGCTCACCGAACTGCCCGCCGAGCTGGGCATGGCGGCGTCCTTCCCCACCGAGTACGGCGGCCGCGCCGACGTCGGCGCCTCGGTCGTGGCCAGTGAGATGCTGGCGCAGATCGACCTGTCGCTGATGGTCAAGGCGGGCGTGCAGTGGGGTCTGTTCGGCGGGGCGGTGCTGGCGCTCGGTACCCGTCGGCACCACGACGCCCACCTGCGGGACATCGTCGCCGGCGATCTGCTCGGCTGCTTCGCGATGACCGAGACCGGTCACGGCTCGGACGTCCAGCAACTGCGCACCACCTGCACGTACGACCCGGAGACGCAGACCTTCGACCTGCACACCCCGCACCAGGCCGCCCGTAAGGACTACATCGGCAACGCCGCCCGGGACGGTCGGATGGCGGTGGTCTTCGCGCAGCTCGTGACCGGCGGGCAGCGGCACGGCGTCCACGCCTGGTTGGTGCCGATCCGCGACGCGGACGGCAACCCGATGCCCGGCGTGACGATCGGCGACGCCGGGCCCAAGGCCGGGCTGCTCGGCGTGGACAACGGGCGACTCAGCTTCGACCACGTCCGGGTGCCGCGCGACATGCTGCTGGACCGTTACGGCCAGGTCGCTGCGGACGGCACCTACGCCAGCCCGATCGCCGACGACTCCCGGCGCTTCTTCACCATGCTCGGCACCCTGGTCCGGGGCCGGGTGAGCGTGGGCGGCGCGGCGGCGGCGGCGACCAAGTCGGCGCTGACCATCGCGGTCCGCTACGGCGACGTCCGCCGTCAGTTCGGCACCCCCGACGCCGACCGTGAGGTGCTGCTCAACGACTACCTGGCCCACCAGCGCAAGCTGCTGCCCGCGCTGGCCACCACGTACGCGCTGCACTTCGCCCAGGCCGAGCTGGTGGCCGCCGTCCACGAGGTGCAGGGCAGCGACGAGCCGGTCGACGAGCACCGGCAGCGGGAGCTGGAGTCGCGGGCCGCCGGCCTCAAGGCCGCGCAGACCTGGCACGCCACCCGGACCATCCAGATGTGCCGCGAGGCGTGCGGCGGCGCCGGCTACCTGGCCGAGAACCGGCTGCCCAGCCTCAAGGCCGACACCGACGTGTTCACCACGTTCGAGGGCGACAACACGGTCCTGCTGCAACTGGTGGCCAAGGGACTGCTCACCGGCTACAAGGACGAGTTCGGCTCGCTGGACGGCTGGGGGCGGGCGTCCTTCGTCGCCGAGCAGGTCCGCGAGATGGTGCTGGAGCGTACCGCCGCGCGGGCGCTCATCGAGCGGCTCGTCAGCGCCGTACCCGGTCGGGGCGAGGAGGTCGCCGTCACCGACCGGGGGTGGCAGCTCAGCGTCTTCGAGGACCGCGAGAAGCACCTGCTCGACGGCGCGGTCCGGCGGCTGCGCAACGGCGCGAGCACCAAGCGGGACCGGCCCTTCGACATCTTCAACGACGTGCAGGACCACGTCCTGACCGTCGCCTCCGCGCACATCGACCGGGTCACGCTGGAGGCGTTCGTCGCCGGCATCGAAGCCACCAGCGACCCGGCCGTCGCGGCCCTGCTCTCCCGCGTCTGCGACCTGTACGCCCTCAGCGTCATCGAGGCCCACAAGGGATGGTTCCTGGAGCACGGCCGACTCACCCCGGCCCGCGCCAAGGCGATCACCGCCGTGGTGAACAGCCTGCTCAAGGAGCTGCGCCCGCAGATGCGCACGCTTGTGGACGGTTTCGCCATCCCCGAGGCATGGCTGCACTGCGCCATCCTGCGGGAGGAGGCCGACCGGCAGGAGGCGATGGCCGCTCACGACCAGTTCCCGACTGATCGGTAACGGATCGCGGACAGGACGGTCACCGAGGGTGCCCCATCCTGGGGCGACACCCCTCACCGACGGGAGACCTCCTGGTGATCTGGATCATCGAGAGCAAGAGCAAGCTGAGCCGCGTGTTCGCGGCCGACCTCAAGCGCCTCCGGGCCAACGAGGCGGTCGCGGCGCACGCCGCCCGGTCCGTGCTGAACAGCAAGATCGCCGAGATGCAGACCCCGCTCGCACCCCCGCTCGACCTCGGCGAGCCGGTGCTCGTCCTGGCCCACTCCGGCTACGCGCTCGACGACCGGCACAACGAGGACCGGCCCTGGGTCGGCGGGCGCTGGCTGGACGAGTTCGTCCAGGACGTCACGGCGAAGTTCACCCCGGCCGGCATCAGCGGCCGTACGCTCTGGTTCCTCGTCTGCCACACCGGACACGACGTCACCACGCTGGGCACGCTGCTGGCCGCCGCCGGGGTGAACGACGTGACGATCTATATGCCGACGGACTTCATGTACATCAGCAAGAACGGCATCCCGCACGTCCTCAAGAGCGAGGCCGACCTCGAATCCGTCAACAAGGACGTCGCGAAGTGGGACGGCGACTACATGAGCATCTCGGGCTCGCAGCCCACCGGTGCCTACTGGGCCGGCTGCACGGTCCGGAACCAGGTGGTCACCACGCTGGGCGCGCGGACGATCGAGCAGGCCGTCCGGGAGCAGTTCGACCCGGACGAGGAAGAGGCCTGAGCCGCCGTCGCCGGGGACCGGGACGCGGTCCCCGGCGACCAGCGAACAGGCGGTACGTCAGCGGGCGTCCACGCTGACCGGTCCCGTCCCCAGGCCCGGATCACGCGAAACAGGACGCTCTGCCGACCTACCGGCTCTCCCGACGTTCAGGAACCCAAGAATCTCGGCACGCGTTGCCTCACTGTCGGATCAGCTCAAGATCTTGGAAAGTTTCCGTTAGCTGCTAACGGAAACTTTCCAAGGTTCACATCCGCGAGGCGGTGACCGGGGTCCGCTTGGGGGCGGCCGGTGTTGTCCGTGCCGTCGGACGCGGCAGAACGAGACACTGCCGGCGGTGATGGCGGACAAGGGCGAGACCGCCCAGTCGCTGGCCGGAGAGGTCGGTCGCCGGAGGGTGACGGGCGGTCAGGCGCCGAAGCCGACGCGTTGGTTGCCGGCGGTGGCGACCTGCCGGACGGCCAGCGCCGCGTCGAGGGCGGCGACGGTGGCCGCCCAGCCCTTGTCCTCGGCGGAGCCGGGCAGCCCGGCCCGGTCGCGGGCCTGCTCGATGGTGTCGACGGTGAGCACACCGTGCGCCACCGGCTTGCCCTCGTCCAGCGCGATGCGGGTCAGCCCGTCGGTGACCGAGCGGCAGACGTAGTCGAAGTGCGCGGTCGCGCCACGGATCACCACGCCGAGTGCCACCACCACGTCGCAACGGCGGGCCAACGCCTGCGCCACCACCGGCAGCTCCACCGAACCGGCCACCCGGGCCGTCACGGCCCGCGCGCCGCACGCCTGCGCGGCGGCGACCGCCCGCTCCAGCATGTGGTCGGTCAGCTCACCGTGCCACCGAGCGGCGACCACTCCCACGGTCATCCCGGACGCGTCGACCGGGGTCGTCCCCGGCTCGCCGAAACCCGCCATCTCCCCTACGCTCCGATCTCTTTGCCGGCGACCGGACGGCCCATCGGGGCCTCCGACACCTCGTCCAGGTCGAGCAGGTGCCCCATCCGGTCCCGCTTGGTGCGCAGGTAGCGCACGTTCTCCGGGTGCGGGCGCACCGGCAGGCCCTCGCGGCCGGTCACGGTGAGCCCGTAGCCCTCCAGCCCGGCGCGCTTGGCCGGGTTGTTGGTCAGCAGCCGCATCGTGCGGACCCCGAGGTCGTAGAGGATCTGCGCGCCGGTGCCGTAGTCCCGGGCGTCGGCCGGCAGGCCGAGGTCCAGGTTCGCGTCGACGGTGTCCCGGCCCTGGTCCTGCAACTGGTACGCCTGGAGCTTGTGCAGCAGGCCGATGCCGCGCCCCTCGTGACCGCGCACGTAGAGGACCACGCCCCGGCCCTCCCGGGCCACCCGCACCAGCGCGGCGTTGAGCTGCGGCCCGCAGTCGCAGCGCACCGAGGCGAAGACGTCGCCGGTCAGGCACTCGGAGTGCACCCGCACCAGCACGTCGCGCCCGTCACCGATGTCGCCGATCACCAGCGCCACGTGCTCGGCCGTGTCGTACTCGCTGCGGTAGCCCAACGCCCGGAACACCCCGTGCTCGGTGGGCATCCGCGCGTCCGCGACCAGTTCCACCTGCTTCTCGGTACGCCTCCGGTAGGCGATCAGGTCGGCGATGGTGATCAGGGTCAGCGAGTGTTCGGCGCGGAACTTCTCCAGGTCCGGCAGCCGCATCATGGTGCCGTCGTCGTTGACCAGCTCGCAGAGCACACCGGCCGGACGCAGCCCGGCCATCCGGGTCAGGTCCACGGCCGCCTCGGTGTGCCCCGGCCGACGGAGCACCCCGCCAGTGCGGGCGCGCAGCGGCACCACGTGACCGGGTCGGGCCAGGTCGGTCGGGCCGGTGGCCGGGTCGGCGAGCAGCCGGATGGTGTGCGCCCGGTCGGCCGCGGAGATGCCGGTGCTCACGCCCTCCCGGGCGTCCACCGTCACCGTGTACGCGGTCTGCCGCCGGTCCTGGTTCGTGTGGTGCATGGGCGGCAGGTCGAGCCGGTCGCACTCGTCCTCGGTGAGTGGTACGCAGATGAAGCCGGAGGTGTGCCGCACGGTGAACGCGAGCAGCTCCGGGGTGGCCAGCTCGGCGGCGAAGATCAGGTCGCCCTCGTTCTCCCGGTCGGCGTCGTCGGTCACGATGACCGGTCGGCCGGCGGCGATCTCGGCCAGCGCGTCCTCCACCCTGTCGAAGGTCATGCCGGCACTCCGCTTCGCTCCGTGCCGCCATGAGGCAGCGCCACACTGCACCGATGATTCGCTCGCTGACGCTCGCTCATGCCGGCACTCCGCTTCCGGTGGAGCGCGCGGTGAGCAGGCGCTCGACGTACTTGGCCAGGACGTCGGTCTCCAGGTTGACCGGGTCGCCGACGGTCCGGTTGCCGAGCGTGGTCAGCGACAGCGTGGTGGGGATCAGGCCGACGGAGAACCAGTCGGCACCGACCTCGGCCACGGTCAGCGACACCCCGTCCACGGTGATCGACCCCTTCTCCACCACGTACCTGGAGAGCGCGGCGGGCAGCCGGAACCGGACCGTCTCCCAGCGCGGCGCCGGTTCCCGGGAGAGCACCTCGCCCACCCCGTCGACGTGCCCCTGCACCAGGTGGCCGCCGAGGCGGCTGTTCAGTGCGGCGGCGCGTTCCAGGTTGACCGGGTCACCGGCCCGCAGCGCGCCCAACGCCGTGCGCCGGAGCGTCTCGCCCATCACGTCGGCGGTGAACACCCCGCCGTCGACCTCCACCACGGTCAGGCAGACGCCGTTGACCGCGATCGAGTCGCCGTGTCGGGCGTCGGAGGTGACCAGTGGGCCGCGTACGGCGACCGTGGCCGAGTCCTGTGCCGTCGGGGTTATCCCGACGACCTCGCCCAGTTCCTCGACGATGCCGGTGAACATGCCTAGCCCTCCCTCTTTCGGGGCAGCGCGGTGATCCGCAGGTCGGGACCGATCTGCGTAACGTCGATGAGTTCCAGGTCGATGGCCTCGGCGATGGTGCTCACGCCGGCGTCGACCAGAGCGGCAGGCCCGGCGCCGAGCAGCCGGGGCGCGAGGTAGCCGACGACCCGGTCGACCAGGCCGGCGGCGAGGAACGCCCCGGCCAGTCGCGGGCCGCCCTCCAGCAGCACGGCGCGTACCCCGCGCCCGTGCAGCGCGGCCATCAGCGCGAACAGGTCCACCCCGCCGTCCGGGCCGGTGCCCACCTCGGCGGCGGTGGCGATCCAGGTCCGGGCCGCGCCGTCGCGCACCGTGGCGTCGGCCGGGGTACGCCCCGCCGAGTCCACCACCACCCGCAGCGGCTGCCGGATGGCGAGACTGCCGTCGCGCAGGTTGCGGACGGTGAGCCGGGGATCGTCGGCGAGCACGGTGCCGACACCGACGACCACCGCGTCGACGGTGGCGCGCAGCGCGTGCACGTCCATCCGGGCCGCCTCGGAGGTGATCCACATGCTGGTGCCGTCGGCCGCCGCGGAGCGGCCGTCGAGCGTCGCGGCGTACTTCCAGATGACGAAGGGCAGGCCCCGGCGCATGGCGGTCAGCCAGGCGATGTTGCCGTTCTCCGCCTCGGTGCCGCGTACCCCCAGGTCGACCCGGACCCCGGCGGCCCGCAAGGTGGCCGCGCCGCCGGTGGCGACCGGGTTGGGGTCCGGTACCGCGATCACCACCCGGGCGACCCCGGCCTGGACCAGGGCGGAGCTACAGGGGCCGGTGCGGCCGGTGTGGTCACAGGGTTCCAGGGTGACGACCGCGGTGCCGCCCTTGGCCCGCCGCCCGGCCTGCGCCAACGCGACGATCTCGGCGTGCGGGCCACCGGCGTAGGCGTGGAAGCCCTCGCCGACCACCTCGCCGTCGGCGTCGAGCAGGACACAGCCGACGACCGGGTTCGGACTGGTCGTGCCGAGCCCGCGCGCCGCGAGCTCGATCGCGCGACGCATCGCCTCGTCGACGGAGACGCTCGCCATCACCTGGCCCTGCCCTCTCGCTCTGCTCGCGCGGGCAGGAAGATCGACTCGCGAGCAGGCGGCGCAGGTCCGGGTACGGCACAGCCGCCCCGGCAGACGGTGGAGACGCCGAGACCCGGCGAACCACACGCCCGTGCCGTCCCGCGCGCTGTCTCCCATCCGGACTGTCTGGGTGCGGACCTGCCGCCCCCAACCGTCGGCCCCGGATTCTCACCAGGTCCACCGGGCGGACGAACCGCTCCCGGGTCGCGGGCTTACCACGGTCGGACCGTGGATCACCGCCGGTTCGGAATTACACCGAGTCCCGCCAGCGCGTGGTGGGTACTGAGGGAAGTCTTACACGCTTGGCAGGGTTCTGCGCCACCCCGGCGAGCTACTTCACATGTCGGTGACCGGGATCGGCGACGCCCCGACGGCGGTCCACCGCCACGTACGAGCCGGGTTGGCTCTTGGCCACGGTCTTCATCTCCGAGGCGATGGTCATCGCCTCCAGGGGATCGGTGAGGCGTTTGTCCTGATCCGAGACGGAGACCCCGATGGAGAGCGTGACCAGCGCGGCCCGGCGGATGTTGCCCCGCCGGTCCTTCAGCTCGACGTAGCCGCGTTCCCGGTCGGTCGGGTCGTAGAGCGCGTCGGCGGCCGTCTCGAAGTCCGCCGAGACCCGCGAGGTGAGCGGCAGGACCTGTTCCGGGGTGCAGACGAAGACGAAGTCGTCGCCGCCGACGTGACCGAGGAAGGCCGGGGGCAACGCGACCGACACCACCGCCCGGTGCAGGCTGCGGGCCAGCGCGGAGATGAAGCCGTCGCCCCGGGAGAAGCCGTACCGGTCGTTGACGCTCTTGAACCGGTCGACGTCGATGTACCCGACGGCGTAGTCCGAGCCGACCCGGATCCGGTCGGCGATCTCCCGTCGGATGCGGCTGTTACCGGGCAGCCCGGTCAGCGGGGAGACCTCGCGGAACTCCTTGTTGCGCCGCAGCGTGGAGCTGACCCGGGCGACCAACTCGGCGGTGTCGAACGGCTTGACCAGGTAGTCGTCGGCACCGGCACTGAGCCCGTGGACCTTGTCCACGGTCATCCCCTTGGCGGTCAGCATGATCACCGGCAGGGCGGCGGTCATCGGGTCGGCGCGCAACCGGCGGGTCAGCTCCAGCCCGTCCACCCGGGGCATCATCAGGTCCACCACGGCCAGGTCGGGCCGCTGCCGCTCGATCACTTCGAGCGCCTCCTGACCGTCACCGGCGAGCACCACCTCGAAGCCGTGCAGGCGCAGGTTCACCTCGACGAATCGGGCGATGTCCCGGTCGTCGTCGACGACCAGGATCACGTCCTTGTGTTCCCCGGTCGGCTCCACCTCAGGCTCCGGGCGCCGCGCGCTCCGCGAGGGCGCGCAGTCGGCGTACCGCCTCGGCCGGGTCGTCGGCGCCGTAGACCGCGGTGCCCGCGACGAAGGCGTCGGCACCGGCGGCGGCGGCCTGCTCGATGGTGTCGGCGGCGATCCCCCCGTCCACCTCGATCCGCAGTTCCAGATGACCGGCGTCCACGTGCCGCCGCGCGAGCCGGACCTTGTCCAGCAACTGCGGCACGAACCGCTGCCCGCCGAAGCCCGCCTTGATGGTCATCACCAGCAGCGTGTCGAAGCTCGGCAGCAGGTCGAGGTACGGCTCGATCGGGGTGTCCCGGTCGATCGCCAGCCCGGCCTTGGCACCGGCGGCGCGCAGGTCCTTGGCCAGGGCCGCCGGGTCGTCACACGCCTCGGCGTGGAAGGTCACGTTGTACGCACCGGCGTCGGCGTAGCCGGGCGCCCACCGCTGCGGGTCCTCGATCATCAGGTGCACGTCGAAGGGCAGCCGGGTGGCGGCCCGCAGGCTCTGCACCACGGGCAGCCCGATGGTCAGGTTCGGCACGAAGTGGTTGTCCATCACGTCGACGTGCAACCAGTCCGCGGCGTCCTCGACGGCGCGGACCTCTTCGGCGAGACGGGCGAAATCGGCGGCGAGAATACTGGGCGCGACGATCGGCGGCGGTACGGTCACTGGGCCAGTGTACGAACGCGTCCGGCGGTCGCGGCAGCACGCCACCAACGGGGACGCCCGGTGACTCGGGCGTGACCATTGGTGCAGAATGACCCCCTTCGGACCAGTCGATCCGGACGAAGCGTGAACTCGACTGGCCATAAGTCCGAATCGCGGCAACACTCCATCGGGGACGGTGACGGTAACGTGCAGGCCGGTGGGCACGGGATCCGACAGCCGGGCGACGGTTCCCGGAAAGGGCGGACGATGCGACGGTGGCTCGCGGCGCTGGCGCTGGCCGGCGCGGCTGCGATGGTGCTCAGCGGCTGTGTGCGGCCGGGCGGTACGGACGGCGACATCACCAACGGCTGGCCCGCCCTGCGGGCGCCGACGATGTTCGTCCCGGCCACCGACGCCTGTCTGCCCCGGATCACCCCGATCGTGCAGGCGAGCACGTACGAGACGGTGGACTGCGCCCGCAACCACCTCGCCGAGGCAGTCCACGTGGGCACGTTCACCGGTTCGGCGGCGCAGGGACGGCGGCCGGAACCCGGTTCGGCGGCGCTGCGGACCGCACGCGCCGAGTGCGACCAGCGGGCCCGCCTGGTGCTCGGCGGCGACTGGCACACCGCACGGCTGACGATGAACATCGCGCTGCCCTCGGTCTCCGCCTGGAACGGCGGCGCCCGGTGGTTCCGCTGCGACCTGAGCGAGACCGACAGCATCGACAACACCCGCGCGGTCAACCGCACGGGCAGTCTGCGCGGCGCCCTGATCGGCGACTCGCCGCTGGTGCACCGTTGTTTCGACCCGAAGCTGATCGGCGACAACCTCAACTACATGGCGCCGGTGCTCTGCACCGAACCGCACCGCGCCGAGTTCGTCGGTGTCTACGTCGAGCAGGACATGAGCTGGGAGAAGTTCGTCGCCTCCTCCGCCCAGGCGCACCAGCGGTGCATGGAGCTGATCGCCTCCTTCGCCGACGTGCCGAACAACGCCGACCTGCCGTACCGGGCCGGCTCGATCTTCTATCCGCCGTCGCAGCGCGAGTGGGAGGAGGGCGACCGGGGAGTGCGGTGTTTCCTGTGGAGCGACGACCGCAAGCTGACCGGCTCGATGCGCGGTGTCGGCCCGCAGGGACTACCCGTCACCTGACCCCGGTGCCGTATGCTGCCGCACCGTGGCGTGCCGTGTCCGCGGTCATGCCCGGCAGGAGGTCGGCGGGGGATGCGACGGTGGTGGATCGGGGTCGCGCTGGGCGCGGTGACGCTGGCGTTGACCGCGTGCAGCACCAGACCGGCCGGCATCGACGGTGACCTGGTCGACGACTGGCCGGTGATGGCCGCGCCGGAGGTGTTCACCCCGGCGGCGCAGACCTGCCACACCCAGCCGCAGGACGTCGGATACCTCAGCGGGTACGCGCCGGTGGACTGCGCACAGCCGCACCGGTCCGAGACGCTGCACGTGGGCCGGCTGACCGAGGCGGCGGGGACGGCCCCGCCCGAGGCGGGCAGCCGGGCGATGCGCACCGCGTACCGCGAGTGCGACCGGGCCGTACGCGGCGTGCTCGGTGGTGACTGGCGGACCGCCCGGATCGGCTGGACCGTCGTCTTCCCGTCGCCCCGGGCCTGGACCGGCGGGGCCCGCTGGTTCCGCTGCGACGCCCACGAGACAGACGCCCTGGACACCCCCACCCCGGTCCGCCGCACCGCCAGCCTGGCCGGCACGCTGGACGGGTCGTCTCCGCTGCGGCACCGCTGCTTCGAGGCCAAGACCAAGGGTGACGAGGTCACCGAGATGGTGGCCGTGAAGTGCAGCGCCCGGCACCGCGTCGAGTTCGTCGGGGTGTGGAAGTCCCCGGCCACCAGCTACGCCGCGTTCGAGAAGGACACCGCGCGGGCGCACCGCGGCTGCCTCAGCCTGATCGCGAAGTTCGCCAAGGTGCCCGACGACGGCAACATGAAGTACCGCGTCGGCACGGTCTATTACCACCCCTCCGAGCCGGACTGGCGCAACGGCGAGCGTGGGGTGCAGTGCTTCCTGTGGCTCAACGACCGCACCCTGACCAGGTCGCTCAAGGGCGGCGGCACCCGGGCTCTGCCGATCGGCTGACCGGCGGGCCACCACCGCCCCCGGGACGGCCGGGGGCGGTGCGGACGGTTCAGGCGGTGCGACGCAGCAGGGCCAGGAACATCGCGTCGGTGCCGTGCCGGTGCGGCCACAGTTGCACGGTCGGCCCGTCGCCGAGCCCGGGCATGCCGGCCGGCAGCAACGGCCGGGCGTCCACGAAGTCCACCGGCGCGCCGCAGCGGCGGGCCGCCTCGGTGACCGTCACGTGCGTCTCCACCACGTGCGGCGAGCAGGTCACGTACGCCACCACCCCACCGGGCCGGACCGCCCGGAGCCCGGCGGTGAGCAGCTCGCGCTGCAACCGGGTCAGGGCCGGCAGGTCGGAGGGCTGACGACGCCACCGCGACTCCGGACGGCGACGCAACGAGCCCAGGCCGGTGCACGGCGCGTCGACCAGCACCCGGTCGAAGTGCTCCTCCGGCAGCTTCGGCTCGCTGCCCACCAGCCGGCCGTCGGTGTGCAGCACGGTCACCGGCAGCCCCCGGGTCGCGTTCTCGACCAGCCGGGCCCGGTGCTCGGCCACCTCCACCGCCGTCACCCGCGCGTCCCGCTGCGCGGCGATCGCGCCGAGCAGCCCCGACTTGCCGCCGGGACCGGCGCACAGGTCGAGCCAGCGGCCGTCCGGCCCGTCCAGCGGCGCGGCGGCGAGGGCGTCGGCCACCAACTGCGACCCCTCGTCCTGCACGTGCGCCCGGCCGTCGGCCACCGCCGCCAGGTCGCCGGGGGCACCGCCGCCGAGATAGACCGCGTACGGCGAGAAGGCGCCCGGGGCGCCACCGACCTCGTCGGCGAGGTCGACCGGGTCGGCCCGGCCCGGCCGCGCGCACAGGTGCACCGGCGGACGCTCGTTGTCCTCGATCAGCAGCCGGGTGGTCTCGCCGAGGTCGCCGCCGAGCGCCTCGGAGAACGCCCGGACGATCCACTGTGGATGGCTGTAGGCGAGCGCGAGATGACCGATCGGGTCGGTCTCCAGCGGCGGCGCCAGCCGGGCCACCCAGGCGTCGCTGTCGCGCTCGGCGACCTCGCGCAGCACCGCGTTGGCGAAGCCGGTAGCCCCCGGGCCGACCACCCGGACCAGGTCGACGGTGGACGACACCGCCGCGTGCGCGGGCACCCGGGTGTGCAGGAGTTGGTAGGCGCCGATCCGCAACGCGTCCCGGACCGGCGGATCGATCCGCTGCACGTCCCGTCCGGCGGCGGCGGTGAGGATCGCGTCCAGCGTGCCGACGTGCCGCAGCGTGCCGTAGGTCAGCTCGGTGGCGAAGGCGGCGTCCCGGCCGAACAGTCCCTCGTCGCGCAGGATCGCCGGCAGCACCAGATTGGCGTACGCGTCGTCCCGGTGCACCGCCGCGACCGCCTCGTACGCGGCGTGGCGGGGCCGGTCGGCGGCGTTGCGCCCGCTACGGGGTCCACGGCGCTCGGGCCCCCGACGGGCGGTGGTCTCCCTCACGCGAACTCCTCCCCGGTGGCGACCCGGACACCCCGTGCCCAGTCGGTCGCCGGCATGGCCCGCTTGCCGGCCGCCCGCACCTCGCCCAGACGGACCGGGACGGTGGCCGTGCCGGCCAGCACCCGCGCCTTCTCCACCAGCAGCTCACCGGGCTTGAGGTCGGGCCCGTCGGGTGCCGGGGTGACCGGGCCGAGCTTCACCCGCTCGTCCCGGAAGGTCGTCCACGGGCCGGGCGCCGGGGTGCAGGCGCGGATCCGGCGGTCCACCGCGAAGGCCGGGTCGGCCCAGCGCACCCGGGCGTCCTCGACGGTCAGCTTCGGGGCCAGCGAGACACCGTCGGCCGGCTGCGGCTCGGCCCGGGCGGTGCCGTCCTCCAGCGCGTCCAGCACTGCCACCAACAGCCCGGAGCCGCTGTCGGCCAGCCGCGCCAGCAGGTCGCCGGAGGTGTCGGCGGGTCGGATCTCGTCGGTCAGGGTGCCGTACACCGGCCCGGTGTCCAGCCCCTCCTCCAACTGGAAGACGCTGGCGCCGGTCAGCTCGTCGCCGTGCAGCACGGAGTGCTGCACCGGCGCGGCACCCCGCCAGGCCGGCAGCAGCGAGAAGTGCAGGTTCACCCAGCCGTGCCGGGGGATCTCCAGCGCCACCGGGGGCACCAGCGCGCCGTAGGCAACCACCGGCACGCAGTCCGGCGCCAGCTCGCGGAGTCGGTCCAGGAACTCCGGCTCCCGGGGACGGGCCGGGGTCAGCACCTCGACGCCGTGCTCGTCGGCCCAGGCGCCGACCGGTGAGCGTTGCAGGCCACGACCGCGTCCGGCCGGGGCGTCCGGGCGGGTGACCACGGCCACCAGCTCGTGCCGCGAGGCGGCCACGGCGGCCAGGGCGGGGACGGCGACGGCCGGCGTACCGGCGAAGATCACGCGCACCGGCTCACCGCCCCAGACCGAAGGGGCTGCCGGCGGTGTGCGGGCTCAGCTTCACCGTGGGCGGGGCGGCGGCGTCATACCACTCGGCCTGCCGGATCGCCTTCATCGCCTCCTTGCGGCCGGTCTGGTCCAGCCGGTCGATGAAGAGCACCCCGTCCAGGTGGTCGGTCTCGTGCTGCACGCAGCGCGACATCAGGCCGGTGCCGACGATCTGCATCGGGTCGCCGTGGCCGTTGAAGCCCTTGGCGATCACGTTCTGCCGCCGCTTGGTGTCGAAGTACAGCCCGGGGATGGACAGACAGCCCTCCGGGCCGTCCTGCTCCTCCTCGTCGGGGAACTCCAGCACCGGGTTGACCAGGTGACCGAGCACGTCGTCGACGTCGAAGGTGAACACCCGCAGGCCCACCCCGAGCTGCGGCGCGGCCAGGCCGGCGCCGGAGCGCTCACGCATGGTGTCGGTCAGGTCGGCGATGAGCGTACGCAGCTCGACGTCGAAGTCGACCACCGGATCGGCCGGCGTGCGCAGCACCGGGTCCCCGAACAGACGGATGGGCTGAACGGTCACGCGGGTCGGCTCCTTAACGGTGGGACGGGAGTGCCGTACCAGTCTACGGAGTACCCGCAGAGGTACCGGTCGGCGCACCACGATCGGCGTGCGGCGCCAGCTCGCCGACGGTGACCGGCAGGGTGTCGTACCCGCGCAGGGTCAACCGGGTGCGGTGCCGGGGCGTACCGGCGGGGGCCAGCTCGGGCAGCCGCCGCAGCACGGCGGGGAAGGCCACCTGCGCCTCCAGCCGGGCCAGTCCGGCACCGAGGCAGTAGTGCGGGCCGGCCCCGAAGGAGAGCGGGCCGAGCTGGGCCCGCCACGGGTCGAACCGCGCCGGCTCCGGATACCGCCGGGGATCGCGGTTGGCCGCGCCGAGCAGCACCAGCGTCCAGCTTCCGGCGGGCACCTCGACACCGCCGAGGCGTACGGACGCGGTGCTGGTGCGGGTGGTCAACTGCACCGGCGAGTCGTAGCGCAGCAGCTCGTCGACGTACGCCGGGGCGTGCTCCGGGTGGTGGCGCAGCACGTCGGCCTCCCGCCGGTGCGCCAGCAGCACCGCCAGACCGTTGCCGAGCAGGTTGGTGGTGGTCTCGAAGCCCGCCACGAGCAGCACCACCAGGTTGGCCAGCAGCTCCTCGCCGGAGAGCCGGTCACCGGCGTCGTGCGCCTGCACCAGCGCGGTGGTCAGGTCGTCGGCCGGCGCTCGGCGGCGGGCCGCCACCAGCTCGGTGAAGTAGTCGCGCAACTCGGTGGCGCCCGCGTCGGCCACGGCCAGTTCGGCCGGGGTGATCTCGGGTTCCAGCACCCCGGTCAGGTCGGCCGCCCAGCGCCGGAACAGCGGACGGTCGGCGGCCGGTACGCCGAGCAGCTCGCAGATCACCGCGACCGGCAGCGGGTAGGCGAACTCGGCCATGAAGTCGACGGGTGCGCCGTCCCGGCCGGCCGCCGCCATCGCCGTGATCAGCTCGTCGGCCTGGGCGGCCACCACGTCCCGCATGCCCGCGATCCGGCGCGGGGTGAACGCGCCCGCCGCCAGCCGCCGCATCCGGCTGTGGTCCGGCGGGTTGGTCCGCAGCATCGACCGGGCGATCGACGACAGCGCCGGACTCTCCCGCCACTGCGGCAGGACCTGGTCCCGCAGGTCGCCGTCGAGCACCTGGAAACGCGAGTCCCGGAGCAGCTCGTCGGCCTCGGCGTACCCGGTCACCACGAACAGCCCCGGACCGGCCGGGACGACCTGCCCGAAGGCGCGCATCCGCTCGTACGCCGGATAGGGATCGACCCGCCCGGTGGGCGACATGAGTAGCGCGAGCGTGCCGGCGGCGTCCATGGCGGCCTCCTCGGGGTCGGGAGGCTCCATCATGCCCGCGCGCCGCCACGGCGGCGGTTCACACCGCGGTGCCGGACTCCCCCGCCAGCACCGCGTCCCCGCCGAGCAGCGCGTGCTCCGGCAGCGGCAGGTGGATGTCGTGAGCGGCCTCCCAGTCGTGGATCAGGCTGGGTCGGGCCTGCGCGGCGAAGTAGTCGACCGCGCTCATCCCACCGACCACGGGCTCGTCGACCTCGGCGACCAGCCGGCCGGGCACCAGCCGGAACCCACCGCGCAACGCGGCGCTGAGGCGACGGTGCCCGTTCACCACGAAAAAGTACTCACCGGTGTAGCCGATCTCCAGCGGCTCAAGGGCGGTCTCACCGGCGGCCACGACCTCGTCGACGACCGTCGAGTCCCAGAGCCCGCGCAGCTCCGTGACGTCCTCGGTCGGATAGACCCGGGCCGGATCGAGCAGGAGCAGCGGCGGCGCGGCGCGCAGCACCGCCGGCGCGAGTCGACCCTCGTACGCGTCGACGATCCGCTCGATCACCTCGCCGGCGGGCGCCCGGGTGGTGTCGCAGACCAGGTCGTAGTTGCGCAGCCGGGCCTTGTCCACGCCGTAGCGGACCACGAAGCGGTTGCGCTCGCTCTCGCTGCGTTCCCGCAGCTTGGCCTTTGCCTCCTCCATCGAGGTGTAGCTCTCCGCCGGGCCGGAGGGCCGCAGCAGCACCCGGCGGGCCGCCTCACCCGGCTCGGTGATCATGTGCACCTTGAGCGCGTCGGTGAAGAAGTGCCAGGCCAGCCGCGAGTCCATCACCAGGCTCTCGCCGGAGGCGGCGATGTCGCGCTGGAGCTGGTCGACGTAGCCGTCGACCGCCTGGTCGAGTTCGGCGTGCAGGTTGAGCTGGAGCGCGGTCATCTGACGCTCCTGGGCCATCTGCCGGTACAGGTCACCGACGCTGACCCGGCGCAGGCCGAGCCGCTCGGCGATCACCACCGACACGGTGCTCTTGCCGCTGCCGAGGTCACCGTTGAAGACGATCGACTGACGAACGGTCACGACTGGTCCACCCCTGATCACCGGCTGTAATGGATCGTCATCGATATCGCGCCGGACCGGCCCGGTCCCGCCGCCACCACGCCCACCCGCGAGAACTCCGGCTCGACGTGCCTGACGCCGCGTCACGACCTGGACTCGTCGTGCGCCCCGGCATGACGGGCGATGCTACCACCTTGACCACGGGACTCCCGAGCGCGCAACTCGGGACGGGCGCGTCGGCACCCAATGCGAGGATCACGTCACATGTCGCCACCGACGGTCACCCAGTGTCACCGCGTGGCGTCAGAACAGTGCGAGCGGGTCGACCTGGAGGCGTACCGGCTCGGCGGCCTTGCGCGCGGTCCGCGACCCCGCCGCCGCGTGCAACGCCTCGGCCATGGCCGCCGCCCGCGCCCGGGGCACCCGGACCAGCATCCGCTCCCGGTCGCCGTCGGCCGGCACCGGGCCGAGCAGTTCCGCCCCGTCCGGCAGCCGCGCCTGGGCCAACAGGTCGGCCACCGCCACCGGCAGCCCGGTCACGCTGGCCATCCGCACCGCGGGCGGGAACCCCAGCTCCCGCCGCTCGGCCAACTCCCGGGCGGCGAACCAGCCCGGGTCCCACCGCAGCAACGCCTGCACCGGCGCCAGCGCGCCGTCGGCGACCACCACCACCCGGCCGCCCGCCGCCGCCGGCCGGGCCAGCGCGGCCGCCGCCGCCCAACGCCGCAGCGCCTCCTCCCCCGCCCGCAGGTCGGCCCGGGTGAGCATGGCCCAGGTGTCCAGCAACAGCACCGCGCCGTAGCCGCCTTCGGCGACCGGCTCGGCGCCCGGCGTGGCGATCACCAGCCCGGCGCCGCCGGGCACGTCGGCCAACACCTCCTCGCGCCCGGAGGTGCGCACCGGCACTCCCGGGAAGGCCCGACCCAACTCCTCGGCGGTCCGCCGGGCACCGGTCACCGAGGCGCGCAGCCGTCGTCCCCCGCAGTGCGGGCAGGCGTACGCGGCGGCGACCCGGCCGCACCAGCGGCAGGCCGGCGGCCGACCGGCGGAGGACAACGCCAGCGGCCCGGCGCAGTGCGGGCAGCGGGCCGGGGTCCGGCAGTCCTGGCAGGCCACCGAGGGCAGGTAGCCTCGTCGAGGCACCTGCACCAGCACCGGCAGATCCGCCCGCAACGCCTCCCGGGCGGCCGTCCAGGCCAGGCTCGGCAGCCGCGCGGTCGCGGCGCCCGGATCGCGGGCCAACTGCGGGTCGTCGCCGGTCGGTGCCACCGCCGGGGTACGCGCCCGCAGCACCGCCCGGTCCGCGACCACCTCCCTGGCCCAGCCGGTCTCCACCAGCAGTTGCGCCTCGGAGGTCCGCGCGAAGCCGCCCACCAGCGCCGCCGCGTCGTCGAGCTGGGCCCGGGTGAGCAGCACCTCACGGGCGTGCGGGTACGGCGCCCGGGGCTCGGCGTGCAGGTCGTCACCGTCGTCCCAGATGGCCACCAGGCCCAGCCGGGCCACCGGGGCGAACATGGCCGCCCGGGTGCCGATCACCACCGGGGCGTCGGACCGGCGGGCGGCCAGGAAGGCCCGGTAGCGACGGGCCGGCCCCAACGCGGCGGAGAGGCACACGTGCCGCCCGGCACCCAGCGTGGTGGTGAGCGCGGCGTCGAGCCGGTCGAGGTCCCGGCCGTCGGCGACCACCACGAGCGCGCCCCGGCCGGAGGCCACGGTGGCGGCGACGGCGGTGGCGTAGCGGGCCGCCCAGTCCTCCCCCGGCAACGCCGACCACACGGCCCGGGGGGCCCGCCCCTCGGCCAGGGCGTGCAGCAGCGCAGGCCCGGCCGGATAGTCCCGCCACCCGCCCGGATCGGGCGCTTCGGTGCCCAGCGAAGCCTCGGTGGCGGGGGTGGCCTCGGTGGCGGGGGTGGCTTCGGCAGCCGTCGCCGGCTCGGCGGGCGGGGCGAGGGTCTCCTTCTCCACGCGGGCATGGCGGGGTGGCACGGCGAGGCGCAGCACGTCGGCGAGGCTGCCGGCGTACCGGTCGGCGACGGCCCGGGCCAGTCGCGCCACCTCGGGGGCCAGCACCGGCACCGGCGAGACCACCTTGGTCAGGTACAGCGGTTTCGGGTGGTCGGAGCGGTCGACCCGCTCCAGCACCCAGCCGTCGACGAGTTGACCGGCGAAGCGGACCTTCACCCGGGCGCCGGGGACCGCGTCGTCGGCGAGGTCCGACGGGACCAGGTAGTCGAAGAGGCGGTCCAGGTGCGGCAGCGGCACGTCGACGCAGACACGAGCGACCGGCGACCCGTCAGCGGGCCGCCGGTCGTCACTCCTCGCGCCGGTCAGGCTCCTGCGGCCGACTTGAGGTCGGCGGCCCGGTCCGTGTTCTCCCACGTCAGGTCCGGCAACTCCCGACCGAAATGCCCATACG
>NZ_JBSFSO010000067.1:0-30410 GCF_053589795.1 Micromonospora sp. NPDC003241
GAACAACCACACACCATCAGAACACCCGACCAGCAGGCACCCCTCCGGGGACCAACCCGCACCCACCTCGCGGCGAGCACTTTTACTACGTTACCCGGAGGTTTCAACCGTGTCAAACCGGCTTCCGCTGGTTTGTCGCGCTTCAACCCTTTTACCGGGCGCCATGAATCCGTTCGGCTTTCGCCGCCCGTCTCGTGGCTTTGGCAGGCCGGCCGCTTGCGGTCTCCCGCTGGCTCGCCCGTTTCCCTGCCGGTCGTCAACCCTACCCGGTCGGTTCCGCCTCGCCAAATCCGCCTCGCGGCGGATCCAGGGGCACCACCCGGCCTCGGCATTGGTGAGTGTATCCACCGCGTTCGAGGGGTTGACCAGCGCTCCGGCCTCAGGTCTTTCGACCGTTTCGTCCGTTCCGCGCTGACAGAGAGAAAGTTACGCGCCCGACGGATTGATCGTCAAATCCGCCGGACGCGTCCCGCGTCACACCGCGCTCAGCTCGCCACTTCGACGCCGGCGAAGGAGCGCTTGCCCCGGCGCAGCACCAGGTACCGCCCGTGCAACAGGTCCTGCGCCGTGGGTACGGCGTCGACCTCGGTCACCCGCTCGTTGTTGAGGTAGGCGCCACCCTCGGTGATCACCCGACGGGCCTCCTTCATGCTCGGCACCAGGCCGGACTCCTTGAGCAGGGTGGCCACGTCCGGCAGCTGGTCGAGGCGTACCAGGCCGGCCTCGGCGAGTGCGGCGCGCAGCGTCACCGGCGTCAGGTCGGCCAGCGAGCCCCGACCGAAGAGCGCCTGACTGGCGGCGACCACCTGCGCCATCTCGCGTTCGCCGTGGACCAGGGTGGTCAGCTCCTCGGCCAGGGCGCGTTGCGCCGCCCGACCCGCCGGGCGCTCCGCGCTCTCCTTCTCCAACGCCTCCAGTTCCTCCCGCGAACGGAAGCTGAAGTAACGCAGGTAACGGCCGATGTCCCGGTCGTCGACGTTGATCCAGAACTGGTAGAAGGCGTACGGGCTGGTCATCTCCGGGTCGAGCCAGACCGCGCCGCCCTCGGTCTTGCCGAACTTCGTGCCGTCCGACTTGGTGACCAGCGGGGTGGTGAAGGCCTGGACCGGGCCGAGCCCGCGGCGGCGTACGTAGTCCACGCCTGCGGTGATGTTGCCCCACTGGTCCGAGCCGCCGAACTGGAGCCGGCAGCCGTGCCGACGGTGCAGCTCGAAGAAGTCGTTGGCCTGGAGGAGCTGGTAGCTGAACTCGGTGAAGCTGATCCCGCTCTCCAGCCGGGCGCGGACCACCTCACGGGCCAGCATCTTGTTGACCGGGAAGTGCTTGCCGACGTCGCGGAGGAACTCGACCACCGACATCTCGCCGGTCCAGTCCAGGTTGTTGACCAGTTCGGCGGCGTTGTCCCCGGTGTACGAGACGAACGGGGCGAGCTGGTCGCGGATGCGCCCGACCCATCCGGCCACCACCTCGGGGGCGTTCAGGGTGCGTTCCGCGCTCTCCTTCGGGTCACCGATCTGCCCGGTGGCGCCGCCGACCAGCAGCAGCGGCCGGTGCCCGGCGAGTTGAAGGCGTCGGGCGGTGGTGACCTGCATCAGGTGGCCGGCGTGCAGGCTCGGCGCGGTCGGGTCGAAGCCGACATAGAACGGGGCCCCGCTGCCGTCGAGCAACGCGCGCAGCTCATCGGGGTCGGTGGAGTCCTGGATCAGGCCGCGCCACCGCAGGTCATCGGTCAGGGAGTCCCGCCGGGGCGACGGGAGGCTGCTGTCGGTCACGGTCACCGATTCTCCCCCATCGGCCGGGTCCGGCCCTACCGGGTCAGCGCGTGCCGGGACTCCGGTTACGCTGACGACGCCAAGATCGAGGAGGCTGCCGTGGAGTTCCCGGACGTGTCGAGCGGCTTCGCCGGGCTGCTCGGGCTGGAGTTCGACGAGGTGACCGGCGACCGGGTGACGATCCGTTGGCGGGTACGCCCGGAGTTGCACCAGCCGTACGGGCTCCAGCACGGCGGGGTCTACTGCGCGGTGGTGGAGACGGCGGCCAGCGTGGGCGGCGGTGTGTGGCTCGGTGACCGGGGCCAGGTCGTCGGCGTGTCCAACCAGACGGACTTCCTGCGGGCGGTACGCGACGGCGAGTTGACCGCGGTGGGCACTCCGGTGCACCGGGGACGCAGCCAGCAGCTCTGGCAGGTGGAGATCACCGACGCGGACGACCGGCTGGTGGCCCGTGGACAGGTACGCCTGCAGAACCTCTACCCGAACGCCTGAACCCCGGCTTCCGCCGCCGGTGCCGCCTCCCGCGGCAGACTGATCGGCCGTGGGCGCGCCTGAGTCCGGCAGCGGATGCCGGTTTTGCGGAAAATTGACGCTTTAACGGCGATATGGTCGCGTCGATGACCGAGCCCGCGCCGCCGCCGACGTGAGGAAGCTGCTCGCCGCCACGCTCGGCATCCTGTCCGCGGTCGGTGGCTTCGTGGACATCGGCGACCTGGTCGCCGCCGGGCAGGCCGGCGCGCGGTTCGGCATGGCGCACACCTGGGTGCTGCTGCTCGGGGTGGTCGCCATCTGCGCGTACGCCGAGATGGCCGGACGGATCGCGGCGGTGACCGGCCGGGCGGTCTTCGACCTCGTCCGGGAACGGCTCGGCGCGCGGGTGGCCCTGGTCAACCTGGTGGCGTCGTACCTGGTCACGGTGATCACGCTGGCCGCCGAACTGGGCGGGGTGGCGTTGGCGCTGCGGCTGGCCACCGGCGTGCCGTACCTGGTGTGGGTGCCGATCGCCGGGGCCGCCGTCTGGCTGGTGCTGTGGCGGATGCGCTTCCCGGTGATGGAGCGGGTGTTCGGACTCGCCGGGCTATCTCTGGTGGTCTTCGCGGTGGCGCTGTTCTGGCTGCCCACCGACTGGGCGGAACTCGGCCGCAGCGCGATCTCGCCGAGCGACTCCGGGCAGGGCTGGGGCGCGTACTGGTTCGTGGCGGTGGCGTTGTTCGCCTCCACGGTCAGCCCGTACGAGGTGTTCTTCTTCTCCTCCGGCGGGGTGGAGGAACGCTGGAGCGCGGCCGACCTGGCCGACGCCCGGTTCAGCGTGCTGGTCGGGTTCCCGATCGGCGGGTTCCTCGCGTTGTCGCTGATCGCCACCGCCGCCGTGGTGCTGCGCCCCGCCGGGCTGACGGTGAGCAGCCTGAACGAGGTCGCCCACCCGGTGGTGCTGGCCTTCGGCACGGTCGGGCTGGCGGTGGCGGCGTTGGCGTTCTTCGCGGTCACCTTCGGCGCCGCGCTGGAGACCGGGCTCTCCGCCGCGTACGCCGCCGCGCAGTACTTCGGGTGGCAGTGGGGCAAGCGGGTCAGCCCGCGCGAGGCGGCGCGGTTCCACACCGTGCTGCTGGTCAGCGTGCTGCTCGGGGTGCTACTGCTGCTCACCGCGATCGACCCGGTGACGCTCACCGAGTACATGCTGATCATCAGCGCGGTGGCGTTGCCGCTGACGTACCTGCCGATCCTGGTCGTCGCCAACGACCGCACGTATCTCGGCGACCGGGTCAACGGGCGGGCACTCAACCTGCTCGGCGCGGTGATCCTGCTGGTCATCGTCGCGGCGGCGATCGCCGCCGTACCGCTGGCCGTGGGCACGAGGATGGGACAGTGAGGATCGAGGTGAGTCGGCAGTTGCTGGACCGCCAGCTCGTCGACCTGGCGGGGCGCCTGATCGGCAAGGTGGACGACGTGGAGTTCGCGTTCGACGCGGACGGGGTGCCGTACCTGCGGACGCTGCTCAGCGGGCCCGGCGCGCTCGGCGCACGGGTCGGCGGGCGGCTCGGGCGGATGCTGGTGCTCACCGCCGAACGCTTCGTCACGGACCGGCCGGTGGCGCCCCTGCGTATCCCGTACGACCTGGTCGCCCGGGTCGACAGCGCGGTGTGGCTGCGGGTGTCGGCCGAGGAGCTGGCTCCCTCGCCGGTGGAGGAGTGGCTGCGGCGCAGGTTGATCGACCGAATCCCGGGGTCTCACCGTGCGAGCGGGTGAGCTGCTCGGCCGGACCGTGTACGACGAGCAGGGTCGGCGACTGGGTCGGGTGGTCGACCTGGTGGTGCGGGGTGGTCCGGCGGGGCCGCTGCGGTTGACCGACCTGGTGGTGACCCGACACTGGTACGGCCGGGTGAGCGGGCGGCTGATCGGGCCGGAGCGGCATCCGTCCGGCCCGTGGGTGCTCCGCGCGGTGGCCCGGCGACTCGGCCGCAGCACCGTGCAGGTGCCGCTGCACCGGGTCCGGCTGGACCCTCCGCTGCCGGAACCGCCCGGCGACGAGGTGCCGCCGGACGGGACCTAGGGTCGGGTCCCGTCCAGCACGGTCCGCTCGTCCGGCGTCGGCTCCGGCGTCTCCGTCCGCGCCTGGCCCGCGCGACCGGCCGCAGACCGACCCGTCGGGTCCGTCGATGCCCTCGGCGGGTCGGCCGGGGACGGGACCTCCGCGTCGGCCGGCGGGTGCTCCGACGGGTCGGTGGAGTCGGTCGCGGTGTCCGGGGTCTCCGGGTCGCCGGGCCAGCACAGCCGTACCCCGTGGATGGCCCGGGTATCGACCTCGGTGACCTCCAGCAGCCAGCCGTCGACGGTCACGTGCTCACCCTGGGTGGGGATGCGGCCCAGGGCGGCCAGCACCAGGCCGGCGATGGTGGTGTAGTCGCCCTCCGGGCGGCTGGGCAGCTCCACGGAGATGTCCGGCAGGTCGTGCACCGGGAAGGTGCCGGGCAGCAGCAGCGCGCCGTCCGGCTCGGTACGCACCGAGTGCACGTCCCGGTCGGTCTCGTCGTAGATCTCGCCGACGATCTCCTCCAGGATGTCCTCCAGCGTGACGATGCCGTCCACAGCGCCCCGCTCGTCCACCACCAACGCCATGTGCTGACGTTCGGACTTGAACTGGCGCAGCGCGTCGACCACCGGCACCGAGTCGGGCAGCAGCATCGGCGGACGGACGCACTCGTCGACGGGCCGGTCGTCGCGGACGCCGACCAGGTCGCGCAGGTGGATGACGCCGACCGCCTCGTCCAGCCCGCCGTGCCGGACCACCGGCGCCCGGGAGTGTCCGGACGCGGCGAGCACCAGCCGGGCGTCCTCGGCGGTGGTGCCGCTGTCCAGGCAGAAGACCCGCAGCCGGGGCACCAGCACGGCGCGCAGCCGGCGGTCGGCGATCTCCACCGCCCCGGCGATGATGGTCTGCTGCTCCTTGGTGAAGCCGTGGTGGCCGGAGACGATGTCCCGCAGCTCGTCCGGGCTGATCTCGTCCGGCTCCGGCTTCGGGTCGAGCCCGAACAGCCGTACCACCAGGTCGCTGGTGGCGCCGAGCACCCAGACCACCGGCCGGGTGAGGGCGGCGAGCAGGTCGAGCGGGCGGGCGACCAGCAGCGCCCAGCGCTCCGGCACCTGCATCGCGATCCGCTTCGGGGCCAGCTCACCGAAGACCAGGGTGACGAAGGTCAGCACCAGCGTGACCAGGACGATCGCGACCATCTCGGCGGCCCGGCCGAAGACGTCGTCCAGCAGTGGCACCAGCGGCCGGGCCAGCGAGACCGCGGCGGCGGCCGAGGCGAGAAAGCCGGCCAGGGTGATGCCGATCTGGATGGTGGCCAGGAACCGGTTCGGGTCCCGGGCCAGCCGGGCCAGCACCTGTCCGGCGCGGCCGGTGCGTTCCAGCCGCTGGACCTGGCTGTCCCGCAGCGACACCAGTGCCAGTTCACTACCGGCGAAGATCGCGTTGATCACGATCAGGACTCCGACCAGGGCCAGCTGGCTCCAGTAGCTCTGCACGCCCGGTTCTCTCCCTCACTGGACCACGCCGGGTGGCGTCGCCGGCGGAGGCCCCGCGGCGTAGCGGTGCCAATTCCCCGTCGCCCCGACGCCGAATCCTGGTATCGGCACGATGCCTGTGACCGGGTACGGCGCTCGCGCGGACGGTCAGCCCAACGACACCGTCGGTGCCGGCAGGTCCAGGACGAACGAGTCGCCCTCGCGGCGGAAACCGAGCCGGTGGTAGTACGCGCCGACCATGCCCGGTGGGCTGACCACGCGGCGGAACCCCCGGTCGGTGAAGAGGCTGCTGCGCCGGTAGACGAACTCGCCGGGGGTGAAGTCGCGGAAGGCCGGGGTGACGTAGTCGAGGTCGATCTGGGCGACGCCGTCGCCGACGTCGCGGGCCAGCACCACGCCGACCACCTCGTCGGCGCGTACCACCAGGAAGGCCGCGCGGGCGGTCACCCGCCCGGGGTGGAAGCCGGGGTTGAACCGGGCGATGTCGGCGGCGTGCACCCGCAGCGTGTGGGCCAGGAAGGCGTCGTCGGCACCCACCTCGACCACCTGGTAGGTCTGCTCGTCGTGCCGGGTGGTGAGCAGCCCCCGCAGGTACCACACGTTGATCACGGCCAGCACGACGTTGAGCCCCACCATGGGCCACACCTGCACGGCGGAGTTGTAGCCGATCAGCACGAAACAGCCGACCAGGTTGAGGGCGCGCAGCCGCAGGATGCGCGTCTGCAGCAGCGACCACACCAGCAACGCGGAGCCGGCCCAGCCGACGAGTTCCAGCCAGTTCACCCCGCGAGGGTAGTCGCCGCCCTGGTCAGCGACCCGGCGGGGCGGGCGTTAGGCGAGGTGGGCGGTCAGGCGGGCAGTTCCAGGACGTACTCGTCGACCTCGTGACCACGGGCCGGGGCGAAGGCCCGGTCGGTGCCGCGCACGACGAACCCGCAGCGCCGCAGCACGGTCAGCGAGCCGGCGTTGTCGACCGCCGCGCGCGCGTGCAGCGGCCGTCGGGTCACCTCCCCGAGCAGCGCGCCGAGCGCCCGCGTGGCGTGGCCCCGACCCCATCGTGCCGGGTCGATCCAGTAGCTGACCTCGGTGCGGTCCCCGACGGGGAAGGCCAGCACGTAGCCGACCACGGCGTCGTCGACGGTCACGGTGCGGGCCAGGATGTCCGGGTCGGTCAGGATGCGGACCCAGCGGGCGGCGAACACGCGCGGGTCGGCCGGGTCCGCCGGACCGAAGGCGGCCATCCGGTTGGCCTCGGCGTCCAACTGGTGGGCGTAGAACTCCGGCAGGTCGTCCTCGCCGACGGGCCGCAGTCGCAGGTCGTCGGTCATTCCTCAGACGATACGCAGCGCCTGCCTCGGTCGGGCAGGGCCGTTGGTCCCGGGCCACGCGGGCGGATCGCCCCTGCCGCCCGGCGCCGGACCGGACCAGGCTGGTGTCGGGAGAGCCGTCAGCGGGACGGCCCGGGCACAGGGCGGAGCGGACGTTGGCCGGACAGGTCCAGGTCACCGGCGGGAAGCATGCGACGCGGACCGGGGTGGTCGCGGAAGCGGCACCGGACGGCGCGACCGGCGCCCGCACCCAGAGGCGGTGGGCGGTACGGCACGTGGTCACCTCGGGCGGCGTCCGCTTCGACGTGACCGGCACCGGGTACGCCCCGTTCGGCGGCGTGCACCGCGACGGCACACCGGTGGCCGTACCGGACGAGCTACGCCGCCTGGCGCGGGCCGGGCTGCTCTGCTCCGACGCCTCGGTCGCTCCGCCGGACGCCGACCGACCGGACTGGTACGCCGTCGGCGATCCGGTGGAGGCGGCGCTGGTGACCTTCGCGGCCCGCTGCGGGTTGGACCCGGTCCGCACCCGGACCGCCTGGCCGCGCATCGCCGGGTACCCCTTCGACCGGCGGTTGCGCCGGACGACCACGGTGCACCGCTGCTGCGACCGCCGGTACCTGGTGGTCTGCGCGGGTGCGCCGGAGGGGGTGCTGCGCATGCCGCTGCTCGACGCCGTCGACGGGGACGTGACCACCCTGACCGCCGCCGCGCAGCGGATGGCCGACACCGGGTGGCGGGTGCTGGCGGTGGCGGCGGCCCTGGTGGGGACGGCACCGGTCGACGCCGCCCACCCGGTCGGGTTGCGCCCGCTGGGGCTGGTCACGGTCGGCGACTGCGCGCGGGCCGCCACCTCCTGACGCGCGGGTTCGGTGCCGCGCAGACCCCGTACCGTCGAGGGATCATGAGCCGGTGACGGGTCGGGCCCGGTGGTGTGTCGAGGCCGGCCCGCCGGTGGACGGCCCCGACAATGGGCAGAGGCGAATCTGGAGGGCTGATGAACCGACCTGTCGTGGTGGGGGTGGACGGATCACCGCCGAGCCTGGTCGCCGCGGAACACGCGGCGCAGGCGGCGGTCTGGCGATCCCGCTCGCTGCACCTGGTGCACGGCTACCTGCACCCGCTCGGCTACGGGGTGCCGATCAACCCGTACGAGGTGGGGTTGCCGGCGCCGACCGAGGACGGCCGGAAGATGCTCGAACAGACCGCCGCCGAGCTGGTCGACCGGTGGCCGGGGCTCACCGTCGAGGTACGCCAAGTGGCCGGAGGCCCGGGTGCGACGCTGGTCGAGGAGTCCCGGCGGGCGGAACTGGTCGTGGTCGGCAGCCGGGGTCTCGGCGGCTTCGCGGGACTGCTGCTCGGTTCGGTCGGCACCCAGGTCGCCGCGCACGGCCACTGTCCGGTGCTGGTGGTCCGGCCCCCGGACCGTCCGTTGCCGACCGAGGGGCCGGTGCTGGTCGGGGTGGACGGCTCCGAGTCGGCCGAGCTGGCCGTCGGGTACGGCGCCGAGGAGGCGGTCCGGCGCGGTGGCACGCTGGTGCTGACGCACGTCGCCGACGAACGGCACGCGGACGACGGCGGGGAGGCGGCGGCGCTGCTGGCCACGGCGGCGGCCTCGGCCCGGGGCAGCCATCCGGGGCTGACCGTCGAGGAACGGTTGATCACCGCGGCGAAGCCGGACCAGGCACTGATCGAGGCGACCTCCGACGCGGCCCTGGTGGTGGCGGGCTCCCGTGGGCGGGGCGGCTTCGCCGGACTGCTGCTCGGCTCGGTCAGCCAGGCGCTGGTGCAGCACGCCCGCTGCCCGGTGCTGGTCGCCCACCCGCACGAACCGGAGCTCTGAGTCGCCAACGCCCTCGCCGTGGTCACGGCGAGGGCGAACGCGTCGTACGGTCAGGCGTCGCCGCCGCGCAGCAGCCGCTCGAAGTCGGTGCCGAGCGCGAACGGGTCGGCCGGTCCGCCCGACGGGGCGGCGCGGTGCACCTGCTCGGCGAGTTCCCGGGCGGCACGGGTGATCCGGGACCGTAGCGCGCCCTCGGCCGTACCGCCGGACCAGTCCTCGGAGGCGGCGAAGACCGCCGTCGGCATCACCACCGACCGTAGGTAGCCGAACATCGGGCGGAGCGCGTGCTCCAGGGCGAGGGAGTGCCGGGCGGTGCCCCCGGTGGCGCCGATGAGCACCGGTCGGCCGCCCAGCGCGTCGGCGTCGAGCAGGTCGAAGAACGACTTGAACAGGCCGCTGTACGAGGCGTTGAAGATCGGCGTGACGGCGATCAGGCCGTCCGCGCCGGTGACCCGGTCGAGCACCTGCCGCAGCGGGTCCGGGGCGAACCCGGTGAGCAGGTGGTTGACGATGTCGTGGGCGTACTCGCGCAGCTCGACGTGGTGCAGCTCGACCTGCTCGCCGCGCCCGACCAGCTCGTCGCGGGTGGCCACGGCGAGCTGGTCGGCGAGCAACCGGGTCGACGACGGCTGGCTGAGGCCGGCCGAGACGACGGCGATCGCGCGTACGGTCACCGCTCCCCCTCCACCGACGCGGCGCCGGCCAGCGCGTCGTCGCCGGAGGCGGCCCGCTCGGCGGCGGCGCGCAGCGAGGCGTGCGTCGGTGCCGCCGGGACGTGGGCGGGACGCAGCGACTCGAACTCCTTGCGCAACACGGGTACGACCTCCTCGCCGAGGATGTCGAGCTGCTCCAGCACGGTCTTCAGCGGCAGGCCGGCGTGGTCGACCAGGAAGAGCTGACGCTGGTAGTCGCCCACGTAGTCACGGAAACCGAGGGTCCGGTCGATCACCTGCTGCGGGCTGCCCACCGTCAGCGGCGTCTGCGAGGTGAACTCCTCCAGCGACGGGCCGTGCCCGTAGACCGGCGCGTTGTCGAAGTAGGGCCGGAACTCGCGTACCGCGTCCTGGGAGTTGCGCCGCATGAAGACCTGGCCGCCGAGGCCGACGATGGCCTGGTCGGCGGAGCCGTGGCCGTAGTGCGCGAAGCGCTGCCGGTAGAGGCCCACCATCCGGCGGGTGTGCTCGGCCGGCCAGAAGATGTGGTTGGCGAAGAACCCGTCGCCGTAGTACGCGGCCTGCTCGGCGATCTCCGGGCTACGGATCGAGCCGTGCCAGACGAACGGCGGCACGCCGTCGAGCGGTCGCGGCGTGGAGGTGAAGGACTGCAACGGGGTACGGAACTTGCCCGACCAGTCGACGACGTCCTCCCGCCAGAGCCGGCGCAGCAGGTCGTAGTTCTCGATCGCGAGCGGGATGCCGTTGCGGATGTCCTGGCCGAACCAGGGGTAGACCGGGCCGGTGTTGCCGCGCCCCATCATCAGGTCGACCCGGCCGTCGGCCAGGTGCTGGAGCATCGCGTAGTCCTCGGCGATCTTCACCGGGTCGTTGGTGGTGATCAGCGTGGTCGCGGTGGACAGCAGCAGCCGCTCGGTGCGGGCCGCGATGTAGCCCATCATGGTGGTGGGCGAGGAGGGCACGAACGGCGGGTTGTGGTGCTCGCCGGTGGCGAAGACGTCGAGACCGACCTCCTCGGCCTTGAGCGCGATGGCCACCATCGCCTTGATCCGCTCCGCCTCGGTCGGCTCACGACCGTTGGTCGGGTCGACCGTGACGTCGCCGACGGTGAAGACTCCGAACTGCATGACAGCTCCTCGTGTCGTCCGACCCGGGCGGTTCGTACCCGGCGCTGCGGACAACATATTTGACTCGTCAACTATTCCGTAGCCCCGGCCCCCTCCAGTGTCCCCCGTCACGCCGCGCTCATCCCCGGCCGGGGTCGCCACCGGGAGGCCCGGATCGCCGCCGGAACGCTACGGGACCGGCGGGTTCGCCGTCTGGCGCTGGTAGTGCCGGGACACCCGGGCACGGTTGCCGCAGGACGGCTTGCACCACGCCTGGCGGGGATGGTCCTTGACGAAGTAGCGCACGCAGCGCGGCGCCGGGCAGGCGAGCAGTTGGGCACGCGCCGGGCCGGCGAGGAACTCGATCGCCGCCCGGGCCAGCACCGCCGTGAGCCACCGCCGGGCGTCGGGCGCCGCACCCCGCCAGGCGACCGTCGGCGTCGAATCCTCCGGCCAGCTCAGCACCGGCCGGACCGGCAGCCGACCGGCGGCCTCGTTGAGTCGGTCGACGGCGTCCGGCACGGGCAGCAGCGTCGAGGAGTCGGCCCGACTCGGCGGCCCGGGACGGACCGCTCGCCGCGGAACTCTTCGCATCCCCACTGCCGGTCATGGTCTGCCCCGGCAACCACGACGTCCGCGACGCGTACCGCAAGGGCCTGCTCGGTGACGACGGGGGCGGCAGCGGCCCGATCAACACCCGGCACGACGTCGCCGGCGCGGTCTTCCTGCTCGCGGACTCGTCGATTCCGGGCGAGAACGACGGTCACCTCGACGAGGAGACCATGGAGTGGCTCGCCGGAGAACTCGGCTCGGTGCCGGCCGGGACGCCGGTCTTCGTCTCCTTCCACCACCCGCCGGTCGCCCTGCACCACCCCGTCGTCGACTCGATGCGGCTCTCCCCCACCGCGCCACTGGCCGCACTGCTGGCCGCCCACCCACAGGTCGTCGCGGTGCTCACCGGCCACTTCCACACCGCCGCCGCGAGCACCTTCGCCGGTCGGCCACTGCGGATCGCGCCCGGCGTCGTCTCCACGCTCCGACTGCCCTGGGAAGGTGACGGACCGCTTGTCGACCTGCGCCAACCACCCGGGGTGGCGTTCCACGTGTACGACGACGCCGGACTGCTGAGCACCCACTACCGCGTGGTGGTCTGAGGTTGGACAGGGTCGCCGTCCTCGGCTTCCTGATCGCCGTCGCGCCGATCACCCTGACGCCGGGGACCAGCCTGACCCTGGTCGTGTCGCGGGTCGCCGTCGGCGGGGCCCGGCAGGGATGGTGCGTGATCCTGGGTACGGTCACCGGGATCTACGTGCACGGCACGCTCGCCGCCGTCGGCCTCGCCGCGCTGGTGCTGCGCTCGTCGCAGGCGTTCTGGACGGTGAAGCTGCTCGGCGCCGCCTATCTGGTCGGGTTCGGGCTTTGGCTGCTGTGGTCGACCGTCCGGCGCCGCCGCCCGCACGGCCCGGCCACCGCCCGCCGGCCCCGGCGGCTGCCGTGGCGCGGGCACCACCCCTACGCGCAGGGGCTGCTCGGCACCGTGCTCAACCCCAAGGCCGCCGCCGTGTACCTGACGCTGGCCCCGCAGTTCCTCGGCTCACACCGCTCCGTGCTGGTGCCGATGCTGGTGCTGGCCTCGACGCACGCGGTGCTGCACACCTGCTGGCTCGCCGGCTGGACCGTGGTCTCGGGTGCGGCGGCCCGGGTGCTGCGCACCCTCCGGGTACGCCGACTGCTGGACCGGCTGACCGGCGCGCTCCTGGTCGGTCTCGGTGTCCGCACCGCAGTCGGATAGAGCGGCCTGGCAGACCCGGGTCAGCGCGGACGCGGGTCAGCGCGGTCGCGGGTCAGCGCCGTAGAGGGTCAGCGCCGTCGCCGGGGCACGTGGCGACGGTAGGCACTGACCGTCGGGTCACCGGTGATCCAGAAGCGCCAGGGGACGTCGTGGGCGGCGGCCACGCCGACCCGAGGACCAGCGGAGACCTCGGACGGCGCGACCGGCCGCGTCGGCGGAGTCAGCAGCAGCGGCCCGCTGCCGTCGACGAGGTCGGTGCCGTTCGCCGTCGCGTCGAGCCCCAGCGCCACCACCAACCGGGCCGGGCCGCGAGCCAGGTCCCGGTCGGGCACCTCGCCGCGACGCTTGCGGGCGAGATCCAGCCCGTCGACCACCGCACCGGCGCGCAGCAGCACCGCCGCCGCCTCCCCCTCGCGCCCGCAGACCACGTTCAGGCACCAGTGCATGCCGAAGACGAAGTACGTGTAGGCGTGGCCCGCCGGACCGAACATGACCTTGGTGCGCGGAGTCGGCCCGCGATGGGCGTGCGAGGCCGGGTCCTCACCGGTACCGGCGTACGCCTCGACCTCGGTCAGCCTGATCCGGACGCCGCCAGCCGCGAGTTCCCAGCCGAGCAGCGTGCGCGCAGTCTCGGCGATCTCGGCGGCGGGCGCGGTCAGCCAGGAGTGGTCCACCCGTCCAGATAACCCCGACCGGAGTTCGATCGGCAACCACGCGACGTCTCGGAGCCCTCTGCTGTACGGCCAGGTGGAAGTCTTGATCCATGCTCTCCATGGAGCGCACCCGACCTCGACGGATCGGGCCTCCCGTACTCCTCCTTGCCGCCTGTCGAGCTGAACCGTCGGCGCTATCGCCCGCACCGGATGCGGGCTCGGGGCGATGCCCGATCCGTTGCTGCGGTCAGCTCGACAGGCGCCTCGGTGGACTAGGTGTCGACGCCCGACCGACATCCGGCAATCGACGCTCCTCCGAGCATCCTCAAGGGCTCCTGGCCGTCCGGTCGGCATCTGCTTCACCACACCCGCTCTTCAACGATGCGTTGACAACGTTCCGTTGAAGTAGTGGACTGGGGGCATGACCGCCGCCTCTCCCCGTACCTCAGCACCGGCCGCCCAGGATCGGGCCCACCACACCTACGCGGCCCTGCACCGGCTCACCGAGCGGCACGCCGCCACCGAGGCGCAGCGCCGCCGGCACACCAACCCGTACGCCGCCGACCCGTACGAGGCGATCGCCGTGGTGTTGGCCCTGGCTGCCGGGGCGGCCGAGGCGGCGCCGGGCGAGGAACCGGTCGACGAGGCGGACCTGCTCGCCGCGCTCACGCTCTTCCCACACCTGCGGGCGGAGATCGACACGATGGAGGCGGGACTGCTCGACCTCGCCCGTAGCCGTGGGCTGACCTGGCAGTCGATCGGACACGGGCTCGGCCTGGGCAGCGCCCAGGCCGCCCGCCAGCGTTACGACCGGCTGGCCGCCCGCACCCGATCGGACCAGGCCGCCGACTGAGTCGACCCGGGCGCCCCACCGAGGCCGACAGCACGAACGGTTCAGCTCGACAGGGCGCCGACCAGAGGTGAGGAACCGCAGGCGCAGGAGCCGACTAGGACTTGGGACTGGGACCGAAACGGTTCGGACCGGGCTGGCCGTCCTGCACGAAGAACACGACCAGCACGATCCACCCGACGATCGGGATCAGCCCGATCAGGAGCCACCAGCCGGAACGACCCAGGTCGTGCAGGCGGCGCACGGAGACCGCCAGCGACGGCAGCAGGAAGGCCAGGTTGACGAGCAGGGAGACCGGCCCACCCGTCGTCGCGTCGAAGTCGAGACCCAACGCGCTGTCGATGAGCGCAGCCACGATTCCGACACCGAAGAGGAACAGCGCGAACCACCAGTACTCGGAGCGACGAGCCCGCCCTCCGAAGCCCGCGTACTGGGAAAGCGCGGAGCGAATTGCATCGGTGAATGACACGACGGCTCCATTCCACGATAGAGCGACGCTGATGCCAGCAGCGTACGAGGTCGTGTCACTCGATTCGGCCGACCGTCGTCACCCCGACGCGGTCGGCCCGGCCGGTGTCGATCGGGCCGGGCCGACCGCCTCAGCGGGGTACGACCTGCTCCGCCGCCCACTCCCGCCAACCGGCCAGCCGGTCGGCGGCGGTGGCGAGCTGGTCGGCGACCGGGCCGGGGCCGGTCGAGCCGGGCGTGGTCCGGGCGGCCAGTGCCGAGCGGACCGACAGCACGTTCCGGACGCTCGGGTCGAGGTGCTCGCTGACCGTGGCCAGGTCCTCGTCGGAGACCTCGTCGAGGGCGCAGTCCCGGACCGCGCAGAGCGCCACCAGCTTGCCGGTGATCTCGTGCGCGTCGCGGAACGGCACACCCTTACGGACCAGCCAGTCGGCCACCTCGGTGGCCAGCGAGAAGCCCACCGGCGCGGCGGCGACCAGTCGGTCGACGCGTACCGTCATGGTGGAGATCATCCCGGCCAGGGCCGGCAGCAGCAGTTCCAGGGTGTCGACCGCGTCGAAGGCCGGCTCCTTGTCCTCCTGCATGTCCCGGTCGTACGTCATGGGCAGGCCCTTGAGCATGGTCAGCACCGCGACCAGCCCACCGACCAGCCGTCCCGACTTACCCCGGGCCAGCTCGGCGATGTCCGCGTTCTTCTTCTGCGGCATGATCGAGGAGCCGGTGGCGAAGGCGTCGTCCAGCTCCACCCAACCGAACTCGTGGGACGTCCAGAGCACCACCTCCTCGCCGAGGCGGGACAGGTGCACGCCGACCAGCGCGGTGATGAAGAGGAACTCGGCGACGAAGTCCCGGTCCGCGACCGCGTCCATCGAGTTGGCGAACGAGGTCCGGAAGCCCAGCTCCTTGGAGACCGCCACCGGGTCCAGCGGCAGCCCCGACCCGGCCAGCGCGCCGGCGCCGAGCGGGCTCACGGCGGTGCGGTGGTCCCAGTCGCGCAGCCGCTCCAGGTCCCGCAGCAGCGGTTGCACGTGAGCGAGCAGCCAGTGGCCGAAGGTGACCGGCTGGGCGTGCTGCAGGTGCGTCATCCCGGGCGCGGCGGTGTCCACGTGCCGCTCGGCCTGCTCCACCAGCGCCTCGGCCAGCTCGACCAGCCGCGAGGCCACCCCCCGGGCGTGGTCGCGCAGATAGAGCCGCAGGTCGGTGGCGACCTGGTCGTTGCGGGACCGGCCGGCGCGCAGCTTGCCGCCGAGGCTGCCGAGCCGTTCCAGCAGCCCGCGTTCCAGGGCGGTGTGCACGTCCTCGTCGTCGACCGTGGGCCGGAACGCGCCGGAGGCGCAGGCCGCCTCCAGGTCGTCCAGGGCGGCGAGGATGCGGCCCAGTTCGTCCGGGTCGAGCAGGCCGGCGCCGGCCAGCACCCGGGCGTGGGCCCGGGAACCGGCGATGTCGTACGGGGCCAGCCGCCAGTCGAACTGGACGCTCACCGACAGCCGGGCGAGCGCCTCCGACGGGCCACCGGCGAACCGGCCACCCCACAGGCTCGTACGGTTGGCGGGCGCGCTGTTCTCGGTCAGGCTCTTGTCGTCCACCTGGCCCATTCTGGTGGTCACCACCGCGACGCTCCGCACCGGGCGTCCCGCCCGAGGTCCCGCTCGGTCATGGTGCTGTGTTCCCTTCGGTGTACTCGTCGCGGCGGGCCCAGCCGGCGAGTCGTTCGCCGAGCGCGGCTCCGCCGTCGGATTCGCGGGCCACCACGAGGATGGTGTCGTCGCCGGCGATGGTGCCGACCACCTCCGGCAGGCCCGCCCGGTCCAACGCGCTGGCCAGATACTGCGCCGCACCCGGCGGGGTGCGCAGCACCGCGATGTTGCCGCTGGAGTCGACCTCGTTGAGCAGTTCCCGCAGCAGCCGTACCAGCCGGGCCGGCGCCGCCTCGGCGTCGCGCAGCGGCCGGTGACCGTCCTCCGGGATGACGTACACGGCCCGGCCGTCGCCGCCCCGGGCGGTGACCGCGCCGAGTTCCTTCAGGTCCCGCGAGAGCGTGGCCTGGGTGACCTGGACGCCCTCGTCGCCGAGGAACTCGGCCAGCTCGGTCTGCGAGCGGACGGCCCGGTCGCGGATCAGCTCGACGATGCGGGCGTGCCGGGCGGCACGGGTCAACGGTGCGCTCATGTCGTCTCCGTCAGCAGGAACGTCAGCAACGCCTTCTGGGCGTGCAGCCGATTCTCCGCCTGGTCGAAGACGGCGCTGCGCGGGCCGTCCAGCACCTCGTCGGTGATCTCCTCGCCCCGGTGCGCCGGCAGGCAGTGCAGCACGATCACCGTCGGTGCGGCGTGCCCGAGCAGTTCCTCGTTGACCTGGTACGGCAGGAACGGGGTGGCGCGGTCCAGCCCGTCGCTCTCCTGCCCCATCGAGACCCAGGTGTCGGTGGCGACCACGTCGGCGTCCCGGACCGCGGCGACCGGGTCGACGAGCACCTGGACGCTGCCGCCGGTGTCGGCGGCGATCGCCTCGGCGCGGGCCACCACGTCGGCGTCGGGCGCGAAGCCCTCCGGACCGGCGACGCGGACGTGCATCCCGGCGGTCGCGCCGGCCAGCAGGTACGAGTGGGACATGTTGTTCGCCGCGTCACCGACGTACGCCAGGGTGCGCCCGGCGATGTCGCCGAAGCGTTCCCGCACGGTCAGCAGGTCGGCCAGGAGCTGGCAGGGGTGGAAGCCGTCGGTCAGCGCGTTGACCACCGGCACGGTGGCCCCCTCGGCCACCTCGGCGATCCGGTCGTCGCCGTGCGTGCGCAGCACGATCGCGGCCACGTAGCGGGACAGCACCCGGCCCGCGTCGGCCAGCGTCTCCCCCCGCCCGAAGTGGGTGACCTGGGTGTCCACCACCAGTGGGTGCCCGCCGAGTTCGGCGATGCCGGCGTCGAACGAGATCCGGGTCCGCAGACTCTGCTTGTCGAACAGCACCGCCACCGACCGGGGCCCGGCGAGCGGCGCGTACGCGAACCGGTCGGCCTTCATCCGGGCCGCCAGGTCGAGCACGGCGGCCTGCTCGGCGGGCGACAGGTCGTCGTCACGCAGGAAGTGCCGGGTCATGCGTTGGCCTCCGTCGGGTCGAGGTCACCGGCCGGGCCGGGGGTAGGCGTCACCGCGTCGAGGGCGACCGGCAGCGCGGCCAGGAACGCGTCGGCCTGGTCGGCGCTGAGGATCAGCGGCGGGGCCAGCCGGAGCACGTCCGGCTGGATCGGGTTCACCAGGAAACCGGCTCCGCGCAGCGCCTCGGTGGCGGCGGCCGACACCGGCGCGGTCAGCGTCACGCCGAGCAGCAGCCCGGCACCCCGCACCCCGCTCACCAACGGGTGCCCGAGCCCCTCGACGCCCCGGCGCAGCCGCTCCCCAATCCGCTTGACGTGGTCGAGCAGCCCCTCGTGGGCGATCGTGGAGATCACCGCGAGCGCGGCGGCGCAGCTCACCGGGTTGCCGCCGAAGGTGCTGCCGTGCGACCCGGCGACCAGCAGGTCGGCGGCCGGACCGAAGGCCAGGGTGGCACCGATCGGCAGTCCGCCGCCGAGCCCCTTGGCCAGGGTCACCACGTCCGGCTCGACGCCCTCGGCCTGGTGCGCGTACCAGTGCCCGGTGCGACCGATCCCGGTCTGCACCTCGTCGATCACCAGCAGCGCGCCGTGCCGGGCGGTGATCCGCCGGGCGGCGGCGAGGTAGCCGGCCGGCGGGACCACCACGCCGTTCTCGCCCTGGATCGGCTCCAGGATCACCATCGCCGTCGCGTCGGTCACCGCCGCCTCCAGCGCGGCGACGTCACCGTACGGGACGTGGTCGACCTCGCCGGGCAGCGGACGGAACGGGTCGGCCTTGGCCGGCTGACCGGTCAACGCCAGGGCGCCCATGGTCCGGCCGTGGAAACCACCGACGGTGGCGACCGCGTGGGTGCGGCCGGTCCGCCGCGACAGCTTGAACGCCGCCTCGTTGGCCTCCGCGCCGGAGTTGGCGAAGAACACCCGACCCGGACGTCCGGCCAGGGCCAGCAGCAGCTCCGCCAGGGCCACCGGAGGTTCGGCGACGTACAGGTTGGAGACGTGTCCGAGCGTGGCGACCTGCTTCGACACGGCGGCCACCACGGCCGGGTGCGCGTGACCGAGGGAGTTGACGGCGATGCCGCCGAGCAGGTCCACGTACTCCCGACCGGTCTCGTCGGTCACCACCGCGCCGGAACCGGACACCAGGGCCAACGGCGGCGTGCCGTAGTTGTCCATCATCGACTGCCGCCACCGCTCGACCAGCGTCATGCCGGCACTCCGCTCGCTCATGAGGGGATCACCATCGTCCCGAAGCCTTCCGAGGTGAAAACTTCCAACAGGGTGGAGTGCGCGACCCGGCCGTCGACCACGTGGGCCGCGGGTACGCCGCCGGTGACCGCACGCAGGCAGGCCTCCATCTTGGGCACCATGCCCGACTCCAGCGACGGCAGCAGCTCGGCCAACTCGGTGGTGCCGATCTCGCTGACCAAGCTGGAGGTGTCCGGCCAGTTGGCGTACAGGCCGGGCACGTCGGTGAGCACGACCAGCTTGCGGGCGCGCAGCGCCACCGCCAGCGCGGCGGCGGCGGTGTCGGCGTTGAGGTTGTGCAGCACCCCGTCCACGTCCGGGGCCACCGTGGAGATGACCGGGATCCGGCCCGCCCCGATCAGGTCGTCGACCGCCGAGACGTCCACCGACTCGACGTCGCCGACCTGGCCCACGTCGACGGCTTCCCCGTCCACGTACGCGTGTCGGCGTACCGCGGTGAACAGCCCGGCGTCCTCGCCGGAGAGACCGACCGCGAACGGACCGTGCGCGTTGATCAGCCCGACGAGTTCCCGGCCGACCTGCCCGACCAGCACCATCCGGACCACGTCCATCGCCTCCGGAGTGGTCACCCGCAGGCCGCCCCGGAACTCGCTGTCGATGCCGAGCCGACCGAGCATCGCCGAGATCTGCGGCCCCCCGCCGTGCACCACGACCGGCTTGAGCCCGACGTAGCGCAGAAACACCATGTCGGCGGCGAAGGCCCGCTGCAACTCGGGGTCGACCATGGCGTTGCCGCCGTACTTGACCACGACCGTGGAGCCGGAGAACCGGGCCAGCCAGGGCAGCGCCTCGATCAGGGTGGCGGCCTTCTCCTGGGCGCGGGTCAGATCCGAGGTCAGGGTCACCGGACCGGCCTTCCATAAGAGATCATGTTGCTGACCTTTTGCTCGCGACTGCGGGACTCCGCTTCGCTGCATTCCTCGCGCTCACGTCGAATACGCCGAGTTCTCGTGCACGTACCCGTGCGACAGGTCGTTGGTCCACACCGTCGCCTCGGCGGCCCCGGCGTGCAGGTCGATCCGGATGGTGACGTCCCGTCCGGTCAGGTCGACGCGGGAGCGGTCCTCGGCGGCGGCGCCGGACCGGCAGATCCAGATCCCGTTGACCGCCACGTCGATCTCGTCCGGCTCGAACGCGGCGGAGGTGGTGCCGACGGCGGCGAGGATCCGCCCCCAGTTCGGGTCGTTGCCGAACAGCGCGGTCTTCACCAGGTTGTTGCGGGCCACCGACCGGCCCACCTCGACCGCCTCGTCCTCGTTCGCCGCGCCGACCACCTCGATGGCGATCTCCTTCGTGGCGCCCTCGGCGTCGGCCAGCAACTGCCTCGCCAGGTCGTGGCAGGCGGCGGTGACCGCGTCGGTCAGCTCCGCCTCGCTCGGCGCGACTCCGGAGGCGCCGCTGGCCAGCAGCAGCACGGTGTCGTTCGTCGACATGCAGCCGTCGGAGTCGACCCGGTCGAAGGTGACCCGGGTGGCGGCCCGCAGCGCCGCGCCGAGCGTCTCCGGCGTGGCCACCGCGTCGGTGGTCAGCACGCAGAGCATGGTGGCCATGCCGGGGGCCAGCATGCCGGCGCCCTTGGCCATGCCACCGACGGTCCAGCCGTCGCCGCGCGTCACGGCGGTCTTCGGTCGGCTGTCGGTGGTCATGATCGCCTCGGCGGCGGCGTCGCCACCGTCACCGGTCAGGGCCCGCACCGCCGCGCCCACTCCCGGCAGGAGCTTGTCCATGGGCAGCCGTTCACCGATCAGGCCGGTGGAGCAGACGGCCACCTCACCGGCGCCGTACTCCCGGCCGGTGACCGCGCTCAGTTCGGCGGCGGTGTGTTCGGCGGTGGCGTGGGTGTCCTGGAAGCCGGCCGGGCCGGTGCAGGCGTTCGCGCCGCCGGAGTTGAGCACCACCACCCGGACCAGGCCGCCGTGGACCACCTGCTGGGTCCAGATCACCGGCGCGGCCTTGACCCGGTTGCTGGTGAAGACCGCGGCGACCCCGGCGGCCGGGCCGTCGTTGACCACCAGGGCCACGTCGGAGGCGCCGCTGGTCTTGAGGCCGGCGGCGACCCCGGCCGCCCGGAACCCCGCCGGGGTGGTGACGGTCATGGCGCGACTCCGAAGCAGGACAGGCCCGTGGTCTCGGGCAGACCGAACATCAGGTTGGCGTTCTGCACCGCCTGGCCGGCGGCGCCCTTGCCGAGGTTGTCCAGGGCGGCGACCACGATCAGCCGACCGGAGTCGACGTCGACGGTGGCCTGGAGGTGGCAGGCGTTGCCGCCGAGGGTGGCGGCGGTGTGCGGCCACCGCCCCTCGGGCAGCAGGTGCACGAAGGGTGCGTCCGCGTACGCCTGTGCCAGCACCGCTCGGGGGTCCACCTCGCCGGTCGGCCGCGCGGTGACGGTGGCCAGGATGCCGCGCGGCATCGGCGCCAGCACCGGCGTGAACGACAGCCCGGTCGCGCCGGTGGCCTGCTTGATCTCGGGTACGTGCTGGTGGGCGCCGACCTTGTAGGGCGACAGGTCGCCCGCCACCTCGCTGGCCAGCAGGTGGGTCTTGGCGGCCCGACCCGCGCCCGAGGTGCCGCTGGCGGCGACGACCACCACGTCGGCCGGGTCGGCGACTCCGGCGGCGATCAGCGGTGCCAGCGCCAGCACGATGGTGGCCGCGTAACAGCCGGTGTTGGCCACCCGCGTGGCGGCGGCGATGCGCTCCCGCTGGCCGGGCAGCTCGGGCAGGCCGTAGGTCCACGCGCCGGCGTGGGTGCCGCCGTAGTAGCGGGTCCAGGCGTCGCCGTCGACCAGGCGGTGGTCCGCGCCGAGGTCCACCACCCGCGCCTGCGCGGGCAGCCGGGCCGCGAGAGCGGCCGACTCACCGTGCGGCAGGGCGAGGAAGACCAGGTCGGCGTCGGCCAGTACGTCCGGGGTGGTCGCCGCGAAGGTGAGGTCCATGCCGGTGAGCTGCGGGTGCACCGTGTCCAGCGGTTGCCCCGCCTGACTGTGCGCGGTGGCGGCGACCAGCTCGAACTCGGGGTGCCCGGCCAGCAGGCGCAGCAGCTCACCTCCGGCGTATCCGCTCGCCCCGGCGACTGCGACCCGAATTCCCATACCTACCTCCGCATGACTATGCAGAAGAGGTTAGCAGCGCCTGGTGACTGACCGCAAGGTCATGCATACCACTGCATGGTGATGTCACCGGACGGCGTTCGGGACCGTCAGAGACGGCCCTCGGCCACCGCCCGGGTCACCCACGGGATGACCTCGTCGAGCATCTCGTCCAGCGAGGTGGTGGCCGTGAAACCGAGCACCTCGGCGGCCTTGGTGGTGTCCGGCACGCGCTTGCGCACGTCGTACTCGAAGGGATCGTCACTGACGTGGCGGAACGGCACGTCCGGTCCCTTGATCTTGTGCCAGATCAGCTCGGCCAACTCCAGGACGGTGGTCGACCGCGTGGTGGAGAGGTTGAAGTCCTCGTTGCGCGCGGCCGGGTGCTCGACGGCGAGCGCGATGCCCCGCGCCAGGTCCCCGCCGTAGGTGTAGTGCCGCACCTGGTCGCCCTCGCCGAGGATGTGCAGCGGGTCCTGCCCCTTGACGATCTTCTGCACCAGGTCGGGCACCACGTGCGACATGGCCAGCTTCACGTTGCCGGAGAGCACCTCGGCCTGGCCCAGGGCCCGTCCCTCCCCCACGCCCACGCAGTTGAACGGCCGCACGATCGTGTACGGCAACTGATACTGCTCCCAGGCGGCCCGGGCGTAGTACTCCACGGCCAGCTTCTGGAAGCCGTACGAGGACAGCGGCGGCGGGATCCGACGCTCGTCGCCCTCCCGGCTCGGCCAGTGCGCGGTCGACTCGAACACCATCGAGGAGGAGAGGTAGGTGACCTTGGTCAGCCGTCCCTCCCGATGGGCCCGGATCGCCGCGTCGCAGGTGGCCGCCATGATCCGTTCGTTGGTGGCGAGCAGGTCGTAGGCGTACGCGTGGAAGTAGGAGATCCCGCCGATCATCGCCGCACCGGCGACCAGGTGGTCACAGCCGTCGAGCAGGCCGGTGAGCAGGTCGACGTCGCGCGCGTCGCCCTCGACGAACCGGAAGCGCGGGTGCGCGTCGTAGCTGTGGGTGACCGGCCCGTACTTCGAGAAGTCGTCGATCCCCACCACCTCGTGCCCGCGATCGAGCAACTCGGAGACCAGGTAGCCGCCGATGAAGCCGGCCGAACCGGTTACCAGGACCTTCGCCACGTACGCTCCTAAGCCGTCTTCTCGTACTCGGTGCCGCGCTTGTCGTACCCGGTGCCGCGCGGGGCCGTCACGACCGCCGGGCCGCGCCGGGCGGCCAGCTTCTCCCGGCTCAACCGCCGACCGTAGGAGAAGACGTACCACCGCAGATAGCCCGGCAGGAAGCGCCCCAGGTCGAAGTGGGACTCGCCGAGCGGCCGGTCCAACCAGATCGTCGGGATCTCCGCCACCGGCAGCCGCAGCCGGGTCGCCTTCGCGGTCAACTCCAGCCCGATCTCGAAGCCGGTCCGCGACTCGATGCCGACCTCCCGCACGAACGCGGTGTCGTACGCCTTGAAGCTGTTGGTGGCGTCCCGGGTGCCGACCCGGGCGAAGGTGTAGAGGCTCCGGCCCGCCCAGCGGGACATGAGCCGCTTCAACCGTGGACCGCCGACCTGCTGGCCGCCCGGCATGTAGCGGGACGCCGCCGCGACCACCACCCCACGGTCCACCAGCCGGGCCAGCTCGTCGATCTGCCGGGGGTCGTCACAGCCGTCGGCCATCGTCACCACCACGACCGGCGCCCGGGCCGCGTCGATGCCGAACCGGATCGCGTTGGCCGGTCCCCGGCCGTAGGTGTTCAGCACCGCCCGCACCCGAGGATCGGTCCGCGCGATCTGCTCGACGTACGGCACCGTGGTGTCCTCGGGCTGGTCGTGCACGATGAGCACCTCGGCGGGGAGCATCAACTCCCGCAGCATCCGTTCCAGGCAGCGGACGATCGCCTCGCCCTCGTCGTAGACCGGCACGATCACCGAGACGCGCGGGTTCACACCCGCACCCCCTGCCCGGTCAGGCCCCACATGTCGATCACCGGTCGGTCGGTGTCGAGGCGGGCGTACTGTTCGTGCGGTGCCGCGATCACCAGGAGATCCGAGCGGCGCAGCACCTCGTCCAGGTCGAGGAACCGCTCGTCGACCACGTACGGGTCGGTGCACAGCGTCTCCCGGGTCTTCAACGCCAGGATCTTGCGCAGCTTGTACGCCAGGCTCTCCCGAGGGTCGTCGCTGCCGCCCTTGAACGCCATCCCGAGGATGCCCACCGTCGAGGCGGCCAGGTCGAAGCGGTCCTCCAACCGGGACACCAGGTACAGCGGCAGCCCCTCGTTGATCAGCATCGCCGAGTGGCCGAGCACGAAATTGTTCCGGTTGAACGCGGCCAACTGCATGGTGTCCTTGAACAGGCACGGTCCGGCGGCGAACCCCGGCATCGGCAGGTCCGCCGCGCGCGGGTAGTCGTACGCCACGGCGTGCCGGATCCGGGCGAAGTCGAGCCCGACGTCGTTGGCCATCATCCAGAACTGGTTGGCGGTGGCGAACTTGATGTAGCGCCACGTGTTGGTGAACAACTTCGCCAGCTCCGCCTCCTCCGGCTGCAACGGCACGATCTGCTCGGTGAGGTGCCGGAACAACCGCTCCGCCCGAGCCTGTGCCTCCGGCGTACGCGCGGCGACGATCTGCGGCAGCGCGAACAGCTCGGTCATCGCGTGGCCCTCGGCGATCCGCTCCGGACAGAAGGCGACGTCGGCGTGCACCCCCTTGGCGGCCAGCAGCTTCTCGGTCAGCGCGGTCACGCCCGGATAGACGGTGCTGCGCAGCACGACGAGCTGCCCGTCCCGCAGGTGCTCGGCGCACCGCTCAAGAGCCCGGGGCACGGCGCCGAGGTCCGGGTTGAGGTGCTCGTCGACCGGGGTCCCCACGACGACCACCAGATGCTCGGAGACGCCCACCGCCGCCGGGTCGGTGGTGGCCCGGAGACGACCGGCGGCGACCGCCTCGGCCAGCGGTACGGCGGCACCCGCCTCGGCGAACGGCAACGTGGCGGCGTTGACGGTGTCCACCGCGTCGGCGTTGAGGTCGTACAGCACGACGGAGAGCCCACGGGCGGCGAAGGCGATGCCCAGTGGTAGGCCGACCCGGCCACAACCACCGACTATGCAGACGTCGACCGCGGAGGGTGGCTCGTCGGACATGAGGGGACTCCCGTGGGGGTGGCGGGGGCGATCGGCCTCGGTGCGCGGAATCCAAGCAGGCTAACCGCTCGGACGTGACTCGCGGGTAACCAAACAGCTATCGATACCCGCCTTTCGGCCGATCTCTGCCCTGGATGTAAGGAAGGGTCCCCTGCTAACGCCTCGTGCATAGCAGGGGACCCTTCCTAACATCTCTGCGAGCGCCCTAACCTCTCAGTTGACCTGCTCGGACAATCCGTGCTGCCGCTCGAACGTGCGCAGGGCCACGTCCCACGCCTGCGTGTACTCCGACGGCCCGAGAGCGAGGTCGTTGTGCCCCTTGACCGCCTCCCGCAGCAGCCGCACCAGGTCCGGCACGCTGCCCCGGCGCTCCTCGACGTAGCGCCGGAAGATCTCGGCGAACTGCTGCCCGGCCAGAGCCGCCGCGTGGGCGGTGACCGGGTCGTCCTCGAGGTCCCGCAGCACCGCGCCCCAGCGGCGGGTCAACTCGTCGGCCTGGCGGGCCCGGATCTTCTGCAGTTCGTGGTCGCACTCCAGTCTGATCCGCTCCTCCCAGTACGGGCGGAGCCGCTCGCGTACCCGATCCTCCGGGCTGACCCGGATACGCACCCCGAACTGCGGCAGTTGTCCCTGCTCCTGCGGCCACCGCTGGTGCATCAACACGTTGTTCAGCGCCCGCTCCAGATCGTGGGCCCGGTGCGGCTCGTACTCGCGGGCCAGGTCGATCACCCGTTCCCGGACGATGCTCCGTGCCCAGGGCAACAGGCCCTCGGCCCGCATCTGCAACTCCTCGAAGGGCATGTTCGACGCCGTCCAGAGGTAGGCCACGTACAGGCAGAAGTCGAAGGCCTCACCCTTGGCCGGCACCAGCATCGGTCTCGGTACGTCCTGCCGGAAGGTCACCCGCACCGGCGCGGGCATCGGCACAGGCACTGGCGCAACGGGCATCGGCGAGAAGACGCGCTGCCACCACGAGCGCTCCGGCTGACGCGGTACGGCATGGTGCGTGGGCGGGTTACCAGGGGATGGAGTGGTCATCGGCTGTCCTCACGAATCAGTCGTCCGACATCGTCGAGCAGCGGCTTGCGCGGCATGACGGGACGCCACACGTGCCGCAACTGGTGGTCGAGCCTGCGGCGCAGCGGCGGCCGTCCGGCCAGCACGAGCCGCAGCAGCGCCAGCACGTCTCCGGCGACCTCGGGCTGACCGTCGGCCCGGTCCAGCCAGAAGCCGAGCGTCCGCCAGGTGCGGTACGCCGTCTCCGGCAGGCTCAACGCCGTCGCCCAGAGCTCGGCCAGGTCGTGCCGGGACACGATCTCCGCCCGGGTGAGGTCCAGCAGTTCCGGCCACTGCTCCCGAGGTGCCGGCGCCCACCGCTCCGCCAGCACCCGAAGGGTCCGCGCGGCGTGCAGCCGCACCTCCCGGTCGCTGGACCGGGTCCAATCGGCCAGGTCGGGGATGAGCGCGGCGGCGTTCCCACCCTGGTACACCTCGACCAGCCCGCGTGACACCGAGTTGTTCCACCGCTGCATCCGCGCCGACGCGACCATCCGCAGCTGGACCAGGGCAGCGTCCGGCCAGAGACGGGCCAACCCCAGTTCGTGGGCGCGGGCCACGGTGTCACGCAGATGAGCGGCCGTCCCGGCGGCCCAGCCGTCCAACTCGACCCGTACCCGCTGGCGCAGGCGAGGCTGCAGAGCCATCGCGACCAGGATGATCGCCGCGGCCTGCCGCACCCCGGCCCGCCGGTCCCGGGCCAGGTCCCGCACGGTGTCCAGGGCCGCCCGGACGTCCCGACCGGCAGACCAGCCGATCGCCCCCGCCGCAGCCTGGCGCACCTCCGGCAGGTCGGTGCGCACCAGGTCGGCGAGCCAGCCGAGCAGGACGTCCGGTGGCCACCACTCGGCCCACGCGACGTCGAGCACCGCCGATCGCAGATCCTCACTGCCCGCCGCGAACTGCACCCGTACGCCACCGGCGGACCATCCGTCGGCCGGATCCACCACCACCGCGGCACGCAGGGTGGTCCCGAGCAGATCGTCGAGCGCGGCGCCGCGCAGCCGTACCGCGACAGCCGGTGCCCGCTCCGGCACGGCGGCCCCCGGCGGACGCTCCGGCGTCTCGGCCGCCACCAGTCGGCCGGCGGCGAGCCGGATCTCCGCCGTCGACAGCCCCGCCAACACCGCACAGGAGAGCCGGAACGCGCGTACCTGTTCATCGGTCCAGCCCACCGAGGTGCCGACGTCGTCCTGCGGATCGAGGATGCGCGCGGCGCGCTCGCGAAGCTGCTGGGGAAGCAACTGCGCCAGTCGGTCGGTGAGCTGGCCGGCGCGGGGCAGCGTCCGGGCGATCGCCTCGACCACCGGCACCACCTCGCGCGACCGGGGTTCGGCGGCGAGATAGGCGGAGAGCAGCGGATGGCGCGCGCACTCCTCCTCCACGTACCGCTCCAGGCACTCCCCGTCGCAGCGGTCGGCGCAGAAGCCGACGCAGCGTCCGGCCAGTTCCCGTCGCAGGCGGGCGCGGAACACCTCCCCGGCCGGCGCCGGTCGATGCTCGATCACGTGCCCGCCGAGATCCCGGGTCCGTCGGGAGAAGTCACCGACCAGCAGCAGCGTCACCCCTTCGGTCTCGGCCCGCGACGCCAACCGGACCAACGTGTAGCCGTCGACACCGAGCACCGCCTCGTCGGTGAGCCGCAGGACGTACCCGCACCCCGACCGAGGTCCGGTGGCACCACCGAGCAGGTCGGCGGGCTGCGTGACACCGAGCACGCCGACCCGGTCGAGGCCGTGCCGGTGGGCTGCTCCGACCAGCGCCGAGGTGAAGCGGCCACTGCCGGCAGGGCCGGACAGACACACCACGTGCCGTTGCTTCAGCACACGGTCGAGCTGCTGGTCACTGGCGGCCGGGGCGTAGCCGTACACCACGTCCCCGACGATGGTCGCGCTGAGCGTCTCGGACCAGACCCGACCCGCCTGCGCCGCCGTCGCGGTGACGTTGACCGTGCCGATCGCCATCGCACCGTGGCCGGTGGCGTTCTGTCCCCGTACCAGGACGTCGCCCACCTCGACGCCGGCGACGCCGCCGAGCAGACCCGCCAGTCGGCGCAGCACGTCGCCGGGATCCAGCGGATCCTCGACGTCCTCCGGCTCGGCCGGCTCCGCCGGCCCCGACGTGCCCGCACCGGCCTCCGGTGTCGGACCGTCGTCGACCGGCGGTGAAGTCTCACCGCTCTCCGGCGCGGACTCCGGCGTGTCCGGTGGAGGGCCGGGCACGGTGTCGTGGGGCGCCGACTGCGGGTTCGGGTCGATCATCGGTCTGCGCCAGGACGAAGATGGACGTCCCGCCCCACCGAGCCGATCGCCATGGCGCCGTGTCCCACCGCGTTCTGGCCGTCGACACGGATGTCACCGGTACGGATCCCGCCGGCCGACGGATCCGGGGTCCGGTACGCGGGGGCACCATCCCGCCCGGCACCCCTCCCCGTCTCCTCCCCCGACCTGTTCTCTCCCACCTCACCGGACGGCTCCGGCGACTCACCGCCCGTCCACGAGGCGATGTCCTCGTCCACGACGCAGAGCCACGCCTGAGCCTCGAACCGCTTGTCCGGGATGCGCACGTCGATCCGCTGGAACCGGTCCGGGCGGATCTGCTCGGGATACTCGGTGACCACGTCGCGATAGATGTCCGAGGAGACCACCAGCGCGATCCCGGCGTCCGGGAACGCGGCCAGCGCACGCCGGACCGGTGCGGCGTCGCAGAGCCTGCTCACCAGTACGACCGCCTGGCCGGGAAAGCCGTTGGCCCCGTCCAGGTGCACCATGCCCTGGTGCACCGCGATCCGCAGCCGGATGCGGGCCGACGGGAGTCGGCTGACGTTGTAGCGACGCAGCCGGCGGTTCAGCTCCGGCACGAACCGGCCGATCAGATATGCCTCGGGCAGTTCGCGCGGCAGGATCGCCAGTTCGCCGTCACCGGACTGTTGCGTCGTCCAGCCCTCCCGGTGCAGGCCGACCTCTGCGGCCGCCTCCCGCAGCAGGCGGTGGAAGTCCTGCTGCGCCTCGTACTGCTGGACGTTGCCGCGCCCGCTGTAGCGCTCCATGTCCACGCAGATCAGCATCCGCCGCTCCGGATGTCGCATGTCATCACCCCTTCGTCACCACACCCTGCCGGTCCTGGCACCAGGGGACATCCAAGCCGCGCCGACAGGCGCAGACCCCGTAGAAGTACGGCATCGCCTCGGTTGTCGACCAACCGTCATCCCGTCCTGTGCGGGCATTGCGGTCGGCGCGGCACGGTGTACTCGCCGTATGTGGACGGTCCCGATCGACCTGCTCCTGGGGCTGGAGCTGGAATTGCTGCCGACCATCGGTCTGCTGGTCGGCTACCTGCTCACGGCGGCTCTGCTCCGGCGGGCGCCGAAGATCGTAGGCGACCGGTTACGCTTCGACCGCTGTCGTTGGCTGAGCAGAGTGGGAGCCTTGATGCGGCGAGATCCACCCCAGATTCCGGAGTGGCCTCACGGCACCTTTCTTCAACGACTGGGTCCTGGCGTACGGGCCGCTCTCCTGGACCTCGGGGTCCGCCGCCGGGTGCCGGCCGGTCAGATCCTGATCCACGAGGGCCTGCGGGAGTCCCACCTGATCCTCATCGAGGACGGCCTGACGAAGGTGACCGCAGCGCTGGCCGACGGACGTACCGCGCTGCTGTCCCTGCGGGTCGGCGGCGACCTGGTCGGGGAGATGTCAGCGCTCAACGACCAGCCGCGCTCGGCGACCGTCACCGCCTGCGGGCCCGCCCGGTACAGCGTGATCCCGTCCGACCGATTCCGTGCGTTCCTGAAGGGCCATCCCGACGCCGCGCTCGAACTCGCCGCGATGGTGTCGGATCGGTTGCGCTGGTCCAACCGGCGGCGGATCGACTTCACCTCCTACCCGGTGACCATCCGGGTGGCCAGGGTGGTGGCGGAGCTGTCCCGCACCCACGGCCGGCAGGCGGCGGGCGGGGTCGTCATCGACGTCCGGCTGACCCAGTCGGAGCTCGCCACGATCTGCGGCGCCTCCGAGACCTCGATTCAGAAGAGTCTCCGGGAGTTGCGCAACGAGGGCCTGGTGGACACGGACTACCGGCGGATGACCGTCCGTGACCTGGACGGGTTACGGACCCTCGGCTGCCTCGACGACGGGACCTGACCGGAGCAGGCCGGGATGTTAGGAAGGGTCCCCTCCTATGCACGAGGCGTTAGGAGGGGACCCTTCCTTACTTCTTCGTCAGGCGCCGCGCAGGGTCGCCTGGAAGCG
>NZ_JBSFSO010000068.1:0-29855 GCF_053589795.1 Micromonospora sp. NPDC003241
CTTCCGATCTGGAGTTGAACGCCCCCTCCCGGTTGAACATGTTCACCCAGACGATGGCCAGCGCCACGCTGCCGCCGACCACCCCACCCCACCCCACCCCACCCCGCCCCGCCGTGTTGATCAAGAAGTTTGCGCCAAAGTCCCACCGGATCTCGACGCAAACTCCTTGATCACCGGCACCCCCGGCCAGCCGCACGCAGCGGCGCACCGCGCCCGCCGTTACGGGGTGATCAAGAGGTTTGCGTCCGGATTCCAGCTCCGGCGTGACGCGAACTTCTTGATCAACGCGGTCCGAGGGCGGGGGTAGGGTGGGTGGGCGTGGGGAAATGGGGTTTTTGGGGTTTCTGGGTTGTTAGGGTTAGTTGTGCGGATTGGGGATTGGGGAAGAGGGCGACGGGGAGTCGTCGCGGCGGTCGGGGTCGCCGTGTTGCTGGGCGGGTCGACGTACGCGGGCTGGGCACTGACACCGTCGCCGGAACCGGCACCGATCCCACGGCCGAGCGACCGGGCGGAGATGCCGAGTACGACGCCGCCACCGCTCGACGAGATCGTCGCCTCCGCCGCACCGGCACCGGACGACCTGCCTGAGATCGACTACGACCCGGCGCCGACCGGCTTCCCCGACGATCCGGACACCCTGGACACCACCCCGTTGACCGAGGGGCTGCGGCCGACCCGACGACTGGCCGCGTACGACGGGCCGGGCGGGCGACCGGTCGCCTTCCTGATGCCCACCATCAGCGGGGTGCCGCTCACCATGCCGATCGCCCGACGCGAGCAGGGCTGGGCCGCCGTCCTGCTGCCGTCGGCCAACCGCAAGCTGGCCTGGCTGCCGCCCGGTGGCTTCCGGACCGTCGCGCTGCGGGACCAGATCGTGGTGGAACGGGTGCCGTACCGCCTCACCTGGTATCGCGACGGGGTCGCCCGCCGTACCTGGCAGGTCAGCCTGGGCCAGCGCGGCCAGGAGACACCGCTGGGCCGCACCTTCGTCCTGGGCCGCACCCCACCGCCGGAGAGCGTCTACGGCGGGGTGGACATCTACGCCCTCGGCTCGATCCCCGACGACCCGGACTCGGTGCCGGCCGGGCTGCGCGGCGCCCACATCGGCATCCACACCTGGTACCACGACGGCGAACTGGGTCGACAGACCACCAACGGCTGCATCCGGCTCACCCCCAGCGGGCAGCGCCTGTTGCTCAAGGAGGTACCCGAGGGCAGCCCCGTGGTGGTCGTCGACGAACTACCCGCGGCACCGTCGACCGCCTGAGTGCACCGGCTCCACCCAACGCGACCAGCACCACCCGGCACGACTAGCACCACCAACGCGACGGGCACCACCCAACGCGACGGGCACCGCCGGAGCGGACCGACGGCGGGTACACGTCGTCCCCGGCTCAGCCGACGATCGGGGCCAGGTAGCCGCGCAGCACCTTCTTGAGCTCGCGTACCTCGATCTCCCGTTCGCCCTCGGGCGCGGTGACGACGATCGGCAGCATCCCCTTGAAGACCTGTACCAGCGTGCGCGCTGCCCGGATGCGATCCTGCGCCGCCAGGTCGGGAACGCGGGCGGCGAGAACGGCCTCGACCCGGCCCAGCAGGGCGGCCTGGATCGGCGCCGCCGCCTGGGTGAGTCCGGCCGGCATGTCGGGCCGGGCGAACAGCGCCTTGAATCCCGGGTTGTCGAGGTTGAAGGCCAGGATCGGGTCGACCACCCGGTCGAGCAGGCCGTCGAGGTCCATTGTGGCGAAGTCGGCACCCTCGAACGCGCCCTGGTGCGCCTCGCGCATCCGGCTGACGAACCGGTCGGCCAGTGCCTGCGCGATCGCCTCCTTGTTCGGGAAGAACTGGTACAGCGAGCCGGGTGAGATGCCGGCCGCGGTGGCGATGGCGTTGGTCGTCGCGTTCTCGTAGCCCGACTCCCCGAAGACGGATGCGGCCGCGTCGAGGATGTCGGCGATCCGCCGCTCGCCGCGCGCCTGTCGACGCCGTGGCCGATCCTCAGTCGCCTCCACTGTCGAGCCCTCCCTTGAAAAATGCGAGCGATTACTCGTATCGTGGTCAACGAACACGAGCGGCGACTCGCAAAACCGTTCAGCGGGAGATTACCGTGCCCGGCGCGCACCGGCGGCGGGGCCTCCTGCGATCGCACTCCACGCCGTCGTCCGCACCGGGCCCGTCGACGAAACCCCGCGCCAGGACGACCTGGCACCCCGACAAGGAGTCCAGCCATGCCCGACCGCCGATCCGTCGACCGACGTACCCTGCTCACCGGCACGGCCGCAGCCGTCGCCGCCACCGGCGTCCTGGCCGGCAGCGCGACCCCCGCCGGCGCCGCCGCCACTCCGGCCCGACAGCGCCGGTACGCGGGCAAGGTCGTCCTCATCACCGGCGCCACCTCCGGCATCGGCCGGGCCGCCGCACTCGCCTTCGCCGCCGAAGGTGCCAAGGTCGGCTTCTGCGGCCGACGCGAGCACCTGGGACGCGAGGTGCAACGGGAGATCCGGGCGGCCGGCGGCGAGGCGACCTACCTGCGGGCCGACGTCCGACAGCCGGCCGAGGTGAAGACCTTCGTGGACCGGATCGCGCAGCGCTACGGCGGCCTGGACGTGGCGTTCAACAACGCCGGCATCCAGGAACCGTGGACCACCCTGGAGCAGACGAGCGTGGCCGGCTGGGACGCGCACGCGGAGACCAACACCCGGGGCGTCTTCCTCTCCATCAAGTACCAGATCCGGCACATGAAGGCCAAGGGCGGCGTCATCCTGGTCACCGGCTCCGCCAACGAGTTCACCACCCGGTACGGCCTGTCCGCGTACTCGTCGAGCAAGAGCGCGGTCACCGGGATCGTCCGTACCGCCGCCATCGAGCTCGGCCAGTACGGCATCCGGGTCGTGTCGCTGGCCCCCGGCACCACCGAGACCGCGCTGGTGGAGGCGCAACGGCCGCCGGGCATCACCGACGAGCAGTGGGCGGCCGGAAAGGCCGAATGGGGCCGCGTCAACGTCGACGGCCTACGCCGGATGGCCAAGCCGGAGGAGATGGCCGCCGCTGCGCTCAACCTCGCCTCGGCCGAGATGAGCTTCCTGACCGGTACGAGCGTCGTGGTCGACGGTGGCATGCTCAGCGGCACCAGCGGCGGCGAGATCCCGGACCTGTGATCGACCGCCCTCCGGCCACCGCGTAGCGAGTCAGTGAGGAGACCGGATGACCCCATCGGCTGCGGTGCCGACCGTCACCCGCCAGGCCCGGCTCTGGTGGCCGGTACTCGTGGGCGGTGGGGTCCTCGGTCTGTTCGCCTTCGTCGGCGACGAAGTGCCGGGTGTGGTGGGACTGGTCATCCTCACGCTGACCAGCACCGGCTTCATCTGGGCAGTCGGCGGACCGCAGTTCTGCCGCCATGTCGGGCCTGACCTCGGTGGGCCCCACTCCGCGCTCTGACGGATTGCGGGGCTGCGACGCGCATGGATGTCGGGTGGTGCTCTGGCCGCACGGATTCATGAGCTTCGTCGAGCGCCGTGGCTGATGCGCCCTGCCGGGCTCCTTGCGGCGCTCGGGGACGAGGACCGGCAGGTAGCCGCAGTGGCGACGTTCCGGACTGGCATGGAAACGACCTGCGGGGGTATCAGCGACACATGAGGGCGAGTTTCCGGCTCGGCCGGATCGTGGGCGTACCCGTCGGGGTCAACTGGAGCGTCCTGGTCATCTTCGCGCTGATCTGGTGGGGGCTGTCGGCCAACCTGTTCCCGGTGTCGTACCCGGACCGGTCGGTGGTCGCGTACGTGCTGGCGGGGCTGGCGGCGGCCATCGTGTTCTTCCTGGGCCTGCTGGCGCACGAGGTGTCGCACGCGGTGGTGGCCAAGCGCAACGGGTTGGGCGTCGGTGGGATCACCCTCTGGCTGTTCGGCGGGGTGGCGGAGTTGCGCGGCGAGGCCCGTACGCCCGGTGCCGAGCTGCGGATCGCCGGGGTGGGGCCGCTGGTCAGCCTGATCATCGGCGCCTTCTTCGGGGTGCTCGCGATGCTGCTCAACGTCGCCGGGGTGCACGGGCTGTGGCTGGGTGTGATGGCCTGGCTGGGCGGGATCAACCTGCTGCTGGCGGTCTTCAACATCCTGCCGGCCGCCCCGCTCGACGGTGGGCGGCTGCTGCGGGCGGCGGTGTGGAAGGCCACCGGGGACCGGACCCGGGCGACGGTGGTGGCGGCGCGGGCCGGGTGGGTGCTGGGTCTGGCGCTGATCGGTTTCGGGTTGTTCCGGTTCCTCACCGGCGCCGGTGTGGGCGGGCTCTGGCTGGCCCTGATCGGCTGGTTCCTGATCGGCGCGGCCAGTCTGGAGGAGCGGCAGGCGCGGGTGGGCTCGGCGCTGCGCGGGATCCGGGTGGCCGACGTGATGACGCCGCAGCCGCAGACCGCCTCGGGCGAGATGACGGTGGCCGACTTCGTGGACAACTACCTGTTCGCCTACCGGCACACCGCGCTGCCGTTGACCGAGGACGGCCGACCGGTCGGCCTGGTCACCCTCGACCGGGTACGCGGTGTGCCGAGTGACGCGCGGGGCAGCACCACGCTGGAGTCGGTGGCCTGCCGCTCCGACGAGTTGGTGCTCGCCTCCCCCGACGAGCAGCTCACCGACCTGCTGCCCCGGCTCAGCGACTGCGCCGACGGGCGGGCGCTGGTGGTCACCGACGGTCGCCTGGTCGGCATCGTCTCGCCCAGCGACATCAGCCGGGCCGTGCAACGCGGCAGCATGCGCGACCAGGTCACCGCCGACCGCTGACCTCACCGCGAGGTCAGCGGGGGAAGAGGCGGTCCAGTTCCCCGGTGCGGAACCTGCCGGCCGGGTCCAGCCGGGTGAGCAGCGCGGCGAAGTCCGCCCAGCGGGGGTAGGTGGCCGCGATCGTCTCGGGCGGCAGGGTGAAGACCTTGCCCCAGTGCGGACGCGGGGCGAAGGGGGCCAGGGCGCGTTCCACCTCGGCGAGCACCGGCAGCACCCTGGCGGTGTCGGCGATCCAGGTGAAGTGGATCGCGAGGGTCTCCCGGTCGTACTGCGGGCTTAGCCACAGCGTGTCGGCCGCGATGGTCCGCAGCTCGCTGGTCTGCGACACCGGGGCGATCAGGTGGGCCACCTCGTCCAACGCGGCCAGTGCCTCGGCGGCGTCGGCGCGCGGCAGGTGGTACTCGGACTGCAACTCGTCGCCGCTGCTCGGGGTGAAGCCGAGCCGGAAGTGCGGCAACCGCTCGTGCCACGGCCCGGCCACCCCGAGCTGCTCGGTGCAGTTCACCGTGGGCATCCCGGGCACCGGGTGCCAGGGCCGGTCGGCCGCCGTGGTGCCGAGCCAGTCGGCGGGCGGTGGCGGCTGGTCGGCGAGTTGCTTGCGCCAGACCTGGGTGCCGAGGGTGGAGCGCCAGTCGGTGAAGACACTGACGCTGTACGCGGCGGCGAGCGCCTCGTCCAGCGCGGCGCGGGGCAGGTCCAGCCGGACGTACTGCCGGACGTCGTAGGTGGGCACCACGTCCAGGGTGACCCGGGTGACCACGCCGAGGGCCCCGAGGGCGACGACCGTGCCGGCGAAGTCGGCCGAGTCCCGGTCGACGGTGTGCAGGTCGCCGGTGCCGGTGACCAGTTCGAGTCCGGCGACGGCGGTGGCCAGGTTGCCGACGGTGACACCGGAACCGTGGGTGCCGGTGGCGACCGCGCCGGCCACCGAGATGTGTGGCAGGGAGGCGAGGTTGGCCAGCGCGTACCCCCGCTGGTGCAGCCAGGTGGCCAGGTCGCCGTAGCGGATCGCGGCCGGGACGTCGACGGTCCGGCGCTGCGGGTCGAGCCGGATCGTGTCCGGCAGCCCGGACAGGTCGACCAGGTCGCCGGTGGTGTCACCGAGCCGGTTGAAGGAGTGTCCGCTGCCCACCGCCCGGATGTGCTCACTGTCGGCGACCAGCTCGCGCAGCTCGTCCACGGACGACGGCCGGTGGTACGCCCGCGCGGAGTACCGGATGTTGCCCGCCCAGTTGCGCTGCGTCGACACGCGACCTCCCCCTGCCCTGCCGACGGTTACCGTCGGCTCCGTCGGGGAACCCTACGCCGATGAGCAGCTACCGTGATCCCGCCCCTCGTGGCGACGTGTACCCCTCCGAGGAGGAGATCGACCCGACCGGCAGCGGGGTGTTCCCGGCCAGCGCGCCGACCGGTGCGTACCCGGCGGGCCAGCCCACCCCGCAGCCGTCACCCGCGCCGGGACCGGCACCTTCGCCGGTGCCGACCCCGGGCCCGCCGCCCCGGATCGAGGGCGGCGCGCGGTCGATCGTCAGCCGGCACCTGGACGGTTCGGTCGCGGTGGTCACCGACTTCGACGGCGACGGTGTGGCCGACGTGGTGCAGTACGACCTCGACGGCGACGGGATCCCGGACGTCACCTACCTCGACAACGACCGCGACGGGCGGCTGGAGACCGTGCTGCGGACCCCGACCCGCTGACGGGCCGGGGTCGACACCGCACCGCCAAGACCAGCCGCACCGCCCGGAGCAGCCGCCCGCCCGGAGCAGCCGCACCGCTCAGAGCTGCGGCAGCACCTCCGAGGCGACGAGGTCCAGGTGGTCCAGGTCGCCCAGGTCGAGCACCTGGAGGTAGGCCCGCTGGCTTCCCACCGAGGCGTACCGGCCGAGCTTGTCGACCACCTCGGCGGGCGTACCGGCCAGCCCGTTCTCGCGCAGCTCGTCCGCCTCCCGGCCGATCGCGGCGGCCCGCCGGGCCACCTCGGCGTCGTCCTTGCCGCAGCAGAGCACCAGCGCGTTGGACCAGGTCAACTCGTCCGGGTTCCGGCCGATCTCCTGGCAGGCGGCACGCACCCGACCGAACTGGGTGACCGTGTCGTCGATCGAGACGAACGGCAGGTTGAACTCGTCGGCGTACCTGGCGGTGAGCTGCGGGGTCCGCTTCGCGCCCATGCCGCCGAGCAGGATCGGCGGGTGCGGCTGCTGCACCGGCTTGGGCAGCGCCGGTGAGTCGCTGACCTGGTAGTGGCGGCCGGTGAAGGCGAACGTCTCCCCCGGCGGGGTACGCCACAGACCGGTGATCACGGCGAGCTGTTCGTCCAGCCGGTCGAAGCGCTCCTTGAGCGCCGGGAACGGGATGCCGTACGCGCTGTGCTCGGCGTCGTACCACCCGGTGCCGATGCCCAGTTCGACCCGGCCGCCGCTCATCTGGTCGACCTGCGCGACGGTGATGGCCAACGGGCCGGGCAGCCGGAACGTCGCGGCGGTCATCAGCGTGCCGAGCCGGATCGAGCGGGTGTCCCGGGCCAGCCCGGCCAGGGTCGTCCAGGCGTCGGTGGGGCCCGGCTCGCCGCTGACCGACCCCATCTTGAGGTAGTGGTCCGAGCGGAAGAAGGCGCCGAAGCCGGTCTCCTCGGCGCGGCGGGCCACGGCCAGCAGGTCGTCGTAGGTCGCGCCCTGCTGAGGTTCGGTGAAGATCCGCAGTTCCATGGACCGAGCATAGAAAGCCCAGCGCCGTACCGCCCGACTTGTGCACCCGATCTAGGGTGGTGCGGTGGGTGAACCGGTCGTCGCCGTAGCGGACCTGCACGTCACGTTCGGCAGCGTGACCGTGGTGCGGGACGTCGACTTCGACCTGCCGGCGGGCGGCGCGCTCTGCCTGGTCGGCGAGAACGGTGCGGGCAAGTCCACCGTGTTGCGCTGCGTCACCGGCCTGACCGACCCCACCGCGGGCCGGGTCCGGGTCTTCGGGGCCGCGCCGGACGGCTCGGCCGCGTTCTGGCGCCGGGTGGTGGCCACCGTCGAGCAGCCCAGTTGGTACGCCGGACTGACCGTCCGGGAGCACGTGGAGCTGGTCCGGTTGGCCGGTGGCGACGACCCGGCCGACGGTCGGGTGGACGAGCTGCTGTCCGTGTTGGGCCTGCGCGACCTCGGCGACGGCACCCCGGACCGACTCTCCTCGGGCGAGCGGCAACGGCTGCTGCTGGCCGCCGCCCTGGCCCGTCCGGCGGAGCTGCTGGTGCTGGACGAGCCGGAACAGCGGCTGGACGCGGCGATCCGGCCGGTGGTGGCCGGGCTGCTCGGCGACCACCTGGCCGCCGGTGGGAGCCTGCTGTTCGCCAGTCACGATCCGGTCTTCGTCGCCGCCCTCGACTGTCCGGTCCTCCGGCTGCACACCGGGTCACCGACGCCCGACGCGGGCACATGACGCGGGTGGCCGAGGCGCCGACCCGCCGGGAGCCGGTGCCGCCGACCGCCCGCCGGCTGCGCCGCTGGGTGCGCCGGCAGCGGGCCGAACGCGCCCCCTCGCTCTCGTTGGAGAGCGCGTACCTGCTGGTGCTGACGGTGGCGATGGCGGTCGGGCTGTTCGGTCCGGGGGTCGGGTCGGCGATGTGGCCGGCGGCGGGGGCGGCCCCGCCGGACCGGCTCGTCGTGCTGGTGCTGCTGGGTGCGGGTGCCGTCGGCCTGTTGCTGCTGTTGCGTCAGACCGGCCCGTTGGTCCTCGGACGCGGTGAGCTGACCTGGCTGCTGCCGGCGCCGGTGCCCCGGCGTGGTCTGCTGCTGCCGGCGCTGGTGCGGGCGCTGGCGGTCGGTGCGGTCATCGGCGCGTTGCTGGCGTTGGCCGGCGCCGCCCGCCTGGCGGTCCGCCCGGTCGCCGGGTCCGCCCTGGCCGGTTGGCTCGCCCTGGGTACGGCCGCCGGTGCGCTCCTGGCGCTGCTCGCGACGGCCGCGCAGCGACGGCCGGGGTACGCCCGGGTGCTGGACGCCACGCTGCCGGCGCTGCTGGTGGCGCTGGGCGCGACGGTGCTGCTCACCCGGGTACGACCGATGCCGACGCTGCCCGGCGTCGACGCGCCGCCGCTCCCCCTCACCCTCGGCGTCCTGCTCCTCGTCGCGGGCCTCACCGCCGTGGCCGTCCGCGACCTGGCGCGCCTGCCCGACGTCCGGCTGCACGAGCCGTCGCTGACCGTCGGCACGTATCTGGACGCCGCGTACGCCGTCGAGCCGTCGTTCCTCGCCGACCTGCGTGAGCGACGGTACTGGCGGCGGCGGGCCCTGCGCTCCCGGCCGCTGCGTCCCCGGTTCGGCCGGCTGGTGCCGCTGCAACAGGACCTGCTGGTGCTGCGCCGACGCGGTTGGCGGCTGGGCTGGCTGGCCCTGGCGACTCCACTGCCGGCGTTGCTCGCCGCGGGTGCCGGCTGGCTGCCGGCGACCGCCCTGGTGCTGGGGGCGGTCACCACCGCCGGGGTCACCCTCGACGCGCTGCGCCGCGACGCGGCCCATCCGGCGCTGCTGCGGCTGCTCGGGCTGACCGGCCGGCGAGCGGTCGCGATCCGGCTGGTCGTGCCGACGGCGCTGGCCACGGCCTGGTCCGGACTGGCCGTGGCGGTGCTGGGGTGGCTCGGTGACCTGCCGCCGGGCCCCTGGTGGGCGCTCGGGTTGGCGTTCGGCCCGACGGCCGCGATGATGGCCGTCCGGCGGGCGCAGGCGGGTCGGATCGACCACTCCCTTCCGCTGGTCGTCACCCCGATGGGCGCCTTCTCGCCCGGCCCGGTGCTGTGGCTGCTCAACGGGACCGACGTGCTGCTGTTCGCGACGCCGACCCTGGTGGCCCTGCTCGGGCCGGTCCGGCCGGGCTGGGGTTGGGTCGCCGTCCAGGCGGTGTGCGCGGTGCTGGCGGTGCTGGCCTATCTGCGTTTCGGCACGGACGGACGTCGCCCTCGGGTGTGAGTCACCGGCTGTTCCGGCCGAGGTGGACGCAAATTCTTGCAGCGTTTTCAGCCTTCCGCAAGAGGCTGCTCGCAGTTGGGTCGACGTGTGAATCAGAGGTTCCCAAGCATCGACGTCACTGTTACGGTCACGCCATCACCGCAACTTCTTGCATAGCTTGCAGGAACCTGTGCTGTCACCACGTCTGCCTGACCGTCCCCCGAGGAGGGCCCGTGCGAATCCCCCGTCCCCGCGCCGCGATACCCGCGGCCCTGGCCGCGACACTTGTCGCGGCCGGTCTCACCGTCGTCGCCGCCGGCACCGCGCCGGCCAGCGCAGCCGACGTACGCGTCAACGGCGACGCGATCGTCCACCTGTTCCAGTGGCGGTGGGACTCCGTCGCGCAGGAGTGCGAGAGCACCCTCGGGCCCCAGGGTTGGGGCGGCGTGCAGGTCTCCCCGCCGCAGGAGCACGTGGTGCTGCCCAGCGCCGAGGGCGCCACGTACCCGTGGTGGCAGGACTACCAGCCGGTGTCGTACCGGCTGGACTCGACCCGGCGCGGCACCAAGGCCCAGTTCGTCGACATGGTCGAGCGCTGCCGCGCCCAGGGCGTGAAGATCTATGTGGACATGGTGCTCAACCACATGAGCGGCACCGGCTCGGCGGGCAGCGGCCCGGGCAGCGCCGGCACCGTCTACGGCAAGTACAGCTACCCCAACCTGTTCAACGACGGTTCCGGCGACAGCTACGGGTACGGCGACTTCGCGCCCTGCTACCGGCGGATCAGCAACTGGGGCAACAAGCAGGAGGTCCAGGACTGCGAACTGCTCGACCTGGCCGACCTGAACACCGCCGACCCCGAGGTGCGGCGCAAGATCGCCAAGTACATGAACGCGGTGATCGACCTGGGCGTGGCCGGCTTCCGGGTGGACGCGGCCAAGCACGTGCAGGAGGCGCACCTGGGCGACATCATCAACCGGTTGCGGGACGTACCCGGGTTCGGCGGTCGGCCTGACCTGTTCCACGAGGTGTACGGCGACGGGACGATCCCCTACACCGCGTACGCGCCGTACGGCGGCGTGACCAACTTCGACTACCAGCGCGCCGTCTCCTCGGCGTTCCGCGACGGCAACATCGCCCAGTTGGGCAACCTGCCCAACTACGGCGGGCTCACCGCCGGGCAGGCGGTCGTCTTCGTCGACAACCACGACACCCAGCGCGAGAACCCGACGCTGACCTACAAGAGCGGTGCCCGCTACTACCTGGCGGACACGTTCATGATGGCCCACCCGTACGGTCGGCCCCAGCTCATGTCGAGCTACGCGTTCGGTTCCGTGCACGGGCAGGGCCCGCCCAGCTCGTCCAACGGCACCACGCTGGCCGCCGACTGCACCGGCAGCGCCTGGATCTGCGAGCACCGCAACCCGGGAGTGGCGGGCATGCCGGGCTTCCGCAACGCGGTCGCCGGCACCGGCATCGGATCGGTGGTCACCGACGGCAACGGGCGGTTGGCCTTCGCCCGGGGCAACCGGGGGTACGCCGCCTTCAACGCCACCACCAGCGCCTGGAGCCGCAGCTTCGCCACGTCGCTGCCGGACGGCCGCTACTGCAACGTCGGCCGGGGCGCGTACGACCGGTCCACCGGAGCCTGCCCGGGTGGTCCGGTGACCGTCTCCGGCGGCGCCTTCACCGCGTCGATCGCCGCCGACCAGGCGGTCGCCCTGCACGTCGAGGCCCGTCTGGACGGTGCCACGCCGACCCCGACGGCGACCCCGACCGGCTCGCCGACCCCGACCGCCAGCCCGTCCGTCCCGGCCGGGTCGACGCGGTTCACCGCGACCGTCTCCACCAACCCCGGTCAGGAGGTGTACGTCGTCGGCTCGATCCCCGCGCTCGGCTCCTGGAACCCGGCGAACGGCGTCAAGCTCTCCACCACGTCCGGCAGCTACCCGACCTGGACCGGGTCGGTGTCGGTGCCGGCGGGCACCACCTTCGAGTGGAAGCTGGTCAAGGTCGGCAACGGCACCGTGCAGTGGGAGAACGACCCGAACCGCACCGGCTCCGCCGGCACCGCCCTGACCGCCACCTGGAACCAGCAGGTCAGCAACCCGCCGGACGCCACCACGGTCTCCTTCCGGGCGACCGCCACCACGACGCCCGGCCAGAACCTCTACGTCGTCGGTGACCTGCCCGCGCTCGGCGGCTGGGACCCGGCCAAGGGGGTCCGGCTGTCGCCGACCGCCTACCCGGTCTGGACCGGAGGGCTGGGCGTGCCGGCCGGCACCACCTTCTCCTACAAGTACGTCAAGCGCACCGACTCCGGTCAGGTGGTCTGGGAGTCGGGCGGGAACCGCACCGCCACCGCCACCGGTTCGGTCACCCTGACCGATACCTGGCGCTGACCGCGATCGACCGCATACGGCCCCTCCCGACACCCGGTCGGGAGGGGCCGCCCCCGTTCTGCCCGGTCGACGGCCCCCGCACCCCCTCGGGCGTCCGTCACCGGGCCGTCGACGGTCAGGGGGTCGCGCGCCGGATGATCAGGTAGCTGACGACGGCGAGCGGCAGCGTGAGCAGCGCCGGCCAGCCCACCAGCAGGGCGGCGCCCGACTGGTCGGCGAACCAGCCACCGATCGCCGACCACCAGCCGCGCCAGGTCGCCAGGACCACGGCCCCGCCGATCACGACCAGCGCCGCGGTGCTCAGGGTGAGCATGCCGTTGACGCCCCACCGCTTGAACACCAGCGCGATCGCGATGCCGATGAAGCCGAGCAGCAGGAACGGGATCGCGAAGCCGAGGAACCGCAGCACCGGGTTCTCCACCCAGAGGAACGGGATGCCGAAGAAGGTCAGGCCGACGCCCCAGCCTCCGGTGGCCTCCTCGATGACGGCGAGCAGGTAGAGCACCGCCGCGTAGACGACCGCCTGGGCGCCGAAGGTGAGCACGTTGCCGAGATAGAAGCTGCGGCGCGAGATGCCCAACCCGATCGAGAACGGGAAGTCCTGGGTGATGCTGCTGACGCAGGCGATGAACATCACGACGTAGATGCTGGCCAGTCCACCTGTGGTCTGCTCGATGTCCCGCCCCTGCATGGAGGCGAAGAAGGCCAGGTTGATGACGAAGCTGAGGGTGAGGATCGCCCAGGGCCAGCCGACCACGCTGGGCCAGGCGACGAACTGCAACCGGGGGACCGTCAGGGCGCGGTTCATCGGGCGGCCTCCTTGCTGGTCGCGCCGGCGGCACCGGCACCGTTTCCGTCGGTCGAGGTGGTCAGACGTACGACGGTGTCCTGCAACGACGAGGCCTCCAGGGTCAGGCCCAGGGACCGGGCCCGCTCCCGCTCGGCCGGGCCGAAGTTCCCGCGTACGGTGGCGCGGGCCGTGCCGGCCAGCAGCACCCGGTGCAGCTCGGTGGCGGTACGGGAGAACTCGTCCACCGCTGCCACCGGGCCGGATACGGCGAGCACCTGGCCGCGCAGGGCCTCCGCCTCCTCGTCCAGCAGCAGCCGCCCGCCGTCGATCAGCAGCACGTGCTCGATCAGGTCACTGACCTCGTCGATGAGGTGGGTCGACAGCACGACCATGCGGGGGTGCTCGGTGTAGTCGGCCAACAGCCGGTCGTAGAAGATCTGGCGGGCCACCGCGTCCAGCCCGAGGTAGGGCTCGTCGAAGAAGGTCAACGGTGCCCGCGAGGCGAGCCCGACGACGATGCCGAGCGAGGAGAGCATTCCCCGGGACAGCTTGCGGACGTTGCGCCGCGGCGGCAGCCGGAAGTCGTCGACCAACTGCCGGGCGAACTCCTCGGCCCAGTTCGGATAGACCAGCCTGGCCGCCCGCAGCACGTGCTCCACCCGCAGGTTCGACGGGTACGTCTGGCTCTCCTTGATGAAGCAGGTCCGGGAGAGCACGCCCTCGTTCTCGTACGGGTGCTGCCCGAAGACCGCGACCTCACCGGAGGTGGCGAAGTTCTGCGCGGTGAGGATCTGCATCAGCGTGGTCTTGCCGGCGCCGTTGCGTCCCAGCAGGCCGTAGATCCGGTTCCCGGCGAGCGAGAAGCTGACCCGGTCCAGCGCCGTGACGCCCCGGTACCGCTTGGTCAGGTCGGTGACGGTGACGACGGGGCTCATCGCTCCCCCTCCCAACTGTCGATCATGCGCTTGAGTTCCGCCGGGTCGATGCCGAGCTTGCGCGCCTCGGCGACCAGCGGTTGCACGTACTGCCGGGCGAACTCGTCACGGCGTCGACCGCGCAGCGTGGTGCGGGCGCCGGAGGAGACGAACATCCCGATTCCTCGTTTCTTGTAGAGCGTTCCGTCGTCCACGAGCTTGTTGACCCCTTTGGCGGCGGTCGCCGGGTTGATCCGGTGGAAGGCCGCCAGCTCGTTCGTGGACGGCACCTGCTCCTCCTCGGCCAACGTCCCGTCCAGGATCGAGTTCTCCAGCAGCTCGGCGATCTGGAGAAAGATCGGTCGGCCGTCCTCCATCACGTCCGCCACCCTGGTCCGCCACCCTGGTTGACCGGTTCACTACTCATGTAACTAACCATGCAACCGGAGCGGTGTCGCTGTCAAGCCGGGGTGTGGGCCGTTAACCTTCCGACCCGGTCCGCGCGTCTACGTACCGGGAGGTGCGCATGACCGACGGACACCCGGCGCCGCCGGAGGGCTTCGCCGAGTTCGTGGCGACCCGGTCCGCCGCGCTGCTGCGGTCGGCCTGGCTGCTGACCGGCGACGCCGGGCGGGCCGAGGACCTGTTGCAGACCGTGCTCGCCGCCGCGTGGCAGCGCTGGTCGACGGTGTCCGCCGGACATCCCGAGGCGTACCTGCGACGTGCCCTGTTCACCACGTACGTGTCGTGGTGGCGACGCCGGTGGCGGGCCGAGGTCCCGTCCGCCGTACCACCCGAGCAGGCCGTCCCGGACGACCCGGCCCGCGAGTCGGCCGACCGGGACGCGCTCCGCCGGGCGCTGGCCCGACTCAGCCGCCAACAGCGGGCGATCGTGGTGCTGCGCTACGCCGAGGACCTCTCCGTGGAGCGGACCGCCGAGGTGCTGGGCTGCTCGACGAACACGGTGAAGGTGCAGTCGTCCCGTGCCCTGCGCAGCCTGCGTACCGATCCGAACCTGGACCTGTTCACCCAACGGAAGGTCGTGTCGTGACCCGTGACGACGAGGACATCCGCCGACTGTTCGACGACGCCGTCCCCCCGCTGCCCGCCCCGCGCGACCGCATCGCCGAGGTCGGGACCCGGGTACGCCGGCACCGCCGCCGGGTGGTCACCGGCACGGCGGCGGCCGTGACCCTGGTCGTGGCGCTCGGCGTCGGCCTGCCGGCGCTGTGGACGCCGGACCGGACCGGCCCACCGGTGACGACCACCGACCCGATCGGCGAGGTCGTCTGCCCGACCAGCCTCGCCGAGCGGCCCGACCTGGACACCGTGCGCTACGGCGACGACGAGCCACTCGTCCCACCCGGCGCGGTCGAGATCACCAACTGCCAGGTGCAGGTCGACCCTCCGGGCATCGGGCAGGAGCACCCCGGCCCGCGGACCCTCACCACCGGGGTGGACGAGATCGTCCGGTTGCTCAACGCCCAGCCGCTCAGACCAACGGACGGACAGGGGCGACCACTGCCGGCCGGGCAGATCATGTGCACCACAGCAGGGGCCGACGGTGAGATGGTGCTGATACTGCGCTACCCCGACCGCGAGCCGGTGACGGTCTGGATAGGCGGCGCCTGCCATGTGGCGGTCACCGCCACCCACGGACGGGGAGCCGACTTCGAGGTCTTCTCGACGTTCCTCGACCGGTACCGGGAGCAGCTCGCCGCGACCACCGACCCGGCCACGATCACCACCCCGGACTGCCCGGCCACGATCCCCGTCGACCGGGTCCGGAACAAGCCGTCCAACCCCGGGCCGCCGGACCGGATCCGGCTCAACAACAGCGACCGTTACGTGACGGTCCTGCCGACCCCGCTGGTCGAGGTCACCGCCTGTCGGTACGAGGTGGCCGATGGCACCGCCGAACTGGTCCGGCAGGAGCGACGGCGCGCGGGAGCCGACCACCTGCGCCCGGTGCTCAACGACACGTTCGACCGAAAGGCCAAGAGCAGCGACTGCGGCGAGTGGCCGGCCTACCTCGCGCCCACCGCGTTCGACACGCTGACCGTGGCCGACGCGACCGGCGCCACGGCCGAATTCTGGGTCCGGCACACCCCGTGCCAAAGCGCCCGGCGTCTCTGGAGCGTCAACACCCAGGTCACCGCGCCGCTGCTCGACGCGCTCACCGATCTGCTCGGCCCGCCGCCCGCCCGGTGACGGTCAGGCGTACGGCGGACGGGCGTACGCGGCCCGGAGGGCGGCCAGTCCGGCCGCCTTCGGGCTGAGCGTGCCCCAGCCCGAGTTGAAGTAGTTGGTCCGGACGATGAACGGGCCCCGCTCGGCGTTGAGCCGGGCGATGGCGGCCGGCACCGTGGCGATCCAGGCCGACTGGTCGGGGATCTCGGCGACGCGTACGCCCCACTCGGCGATGAGCACCGGACGGGCCAGGGCCACCGGCCCGAGGTCGGCCACGGCCCAGTCCTTGGTCCGGCGGAACCGGTCCAACGCGGTGTGCGAGGCGTTGGTGGCGTAGACGTTCCACTGGAGGAAGTCGAGCCGCGACATCAGCGACTCCGGGTGGGTGCGCTGGAAACAGGGCCGGTCGAAGCCGCCGAGACCGACCGAGAAGGTGGTCCCCTGCGGCAGCGACTTGGCCCGGAACCAGTTCACGATGTACGTCATCGCCTGCACCGCACGCACGTCCGACTCCGCCCAGGTGTACGCCCGGCCGGACTCGGTGGTGCCGAACTCGTGGTCGGTGTCCAGCTCGGAGGCGAGCTGGATGTTCACCCCGAACCCCATCGTCCGGTACTGCGACAGCGCCCGGGCGAAGAGTCCGTCGCACTGCCCGGCGAGCACCTGGCCGTAGCCGTACGCCTTGGGCCAGACCGCGCCGGGACGCTGCTGGATGGTCATCGCCGGGGCGGGCACGACGTAGCGCACCCCGTCCACGGTGAACGTCTGCGCCCCGGTGTCGGCCGCCCCGTAGTGCTTGAGCTCCAGCACCATGTTGATCTGGATCCCGCCACGGCCGAGGGTGACCAGCCACGGCCGGTTGTACCCGGGGAAGACGTAGCTGTCGGCGAAGCTGCGGTACTGGGTCAGCGACCGGAAGTTGCCGCCGGCCATGTCGGCGGTCGGGTCGGCGTTCCCGGCCAGGTAGTAGCCGCCGAGCACGGGCGGCGTGATCGCGTAGTCGACGGCGGCACTGGCGGCCTGCCCGGTGGAGTCGCGCACGGTGACGGTGACCCGGGTCATCACGCCACCGCCCGGTACACGGCCACCGCGCCGTTATCCGACACCCGCGTCCAGGTGCGGCCGGAGGCGTCGGTGACGGTGACGGTGAGCGGGTCGATGACGGCGGTGACCTTGGCCGGTGCGCTGCTGTTGCCCTGCGCGTCGGTGACCACGACGGTGACGGTGAGCGTCTTGGTGTCCGGATCGCCGTAGGTGACGGTGAGCAGCATCTGCGCCCCGGGGGCGTAGGTGCTGGCGTTGAGGGCGGCGGTGACGGTGGGAGCGGCCATGGCAGCTCCTTCCTGGCTCGATCGCGGTGACCGGCGGGCTGCCCCGTCGGCCGGTGGGAGGTGCGGCGACGGCCGGAGCGGGCAGGTGCCCGTCCGGTGGAGAATTCGGCGCGATGACGGTGGCGACGTCGCTGTCGGGCGGGGCGGGCGTCCGCCCGGTCCACCGGGCGGTCCAGTCGGACGTGGCCCGCCGTCCGCAGCCTCTCCACCTGCTACAACAGTGCGTCAGGAGAGGACCCGTTGTCCTGTCTATTTACGGACATATCGATCATTATGAGGATGGCGCATGAAGTACCTGATGTTGATCTACGGCAACGAAGAGGTCTGGGGCAGCCTGCCGGACGGCGACCTGGCCACGCTGATCGGCGAGGTGGACGCCTTCAACCAGGCGCTGCGCGACTCCGGCGAACTGGTGGACTCGCAGGGCCTGGAAACCCGCCCCCGGGCGGTCCGCATGGTCGACGCCGCGCCGGTCGTGACCGACGGGCCGTACCTGGAGGCCAAGGAGTACGTCGGGTCGTACTTCGTGGTCGACGTGGACAGTGAGCAGCGTGCGCTGGAGATCGCCCGCTCGTACCCGGGGCTGCGGATGGGCACCGGGATCGGTGGCGGCCTGGAGGTCTGGCCGCTGATGACCCAGGACGGGGCCGGGAACTGAGCCTGGACGAGGCCACCGTCGACCTGCTGCGCCGCCTCGCCCCGCAGGTGCTGGGCACCCTGGTACGCCGCTACGGCGACTTCGCCACCGCCGAGGACGCGGTCCAGGAGGCGCTGGTCGCGGCCGTCGAGGCGTGGCCGCGCGAGGGCGTACCGGAACATCCGGCGGGCTGGCTGCACACCGTGGCCGCCCGCCGGTACGTCGACCACGTCCGCGCCGAGGCGGCCCGGACCCGCCGGGAACGGACCGCCCACGACGCCCTGCCACGGGACGCGCTCGTCGCGCCGCCACCGGACGCCACCGCGCCGCCCCGCGACGACCTGCTGGAGTTGTTCCTGCTCTGCTGCCACCCGGCGCTGCCCGCACCGGCGCAACTCGCGCTCACCCTGCGGGCGGTTGGTGGGCTCACCACCGCCGAGGTGGCCGCCGCCTTCCTGGTGCCGGAGAAGACCATGGGGCAGCGGATCGTGCGGGCCAAACAGCGGCTGCGCGAGGCGGGCGCACGGTTCGCCCCGCCGCAGGCGGCGGAACAGGGCCGTCGGCTGGCCGTGGTCCGGCAGGTGCTGTACCTGATGTTCAACGAGGGATACAGCGCCAGCAGCGGCCCCGAACTGCGCCGGGCCGACCTGACGCGGCAGGCGCTGCGGCTGACCCGGCGGTTGCACGAGCGGCTGCCGGACGACGGCGAGACCGCCGGGCTGCTCGCGTTGATGCTGTTGACCGAGGCGCGGGCGGCGGCCCGGGTCGGCCCGGACGGCGACCTGGTGCCGCTGGCCGAGCAGGACCGTCGGCGGTGGGACCGGGCGGCGATCGCCGAGGGCTGCGCGCTGGTCGCGGCGAGCCTCGCCACCTCGCCGCCGGGCCCGTACCAGGTGCAGGCCGCCATCGCCGCGGTCCACGCCGAGGCACCGAACACCGAGGAGACCGACTGGCCACAGGTCCTCGCCCTCTATGAGGTGCTGGAGCGGATGGCGCCCAACCCGGTGGCGACGCTGAACCGGGCGGTGGCGGTGGGCATGGTGCGCGGGCCCGAGGCCGGGTTGGCACTGCTGGCCGAGGTGGAGTCGGGCCTGCTCGCCGGCCACCACCGGCGGTACGCGGTCCGCGCCCACCTGCTGGAGCTGGCCGGCGACCGGAGCGCCGCGGCGGTCACCTGGCGTCGGGCGGCCGACCTCGCCGGCAACGACGCCGAACGGCGGCACCTGCTGCGCCGCGCCGCCCACTGCGAGAGTGACCCAGGACACAACGGCGATCGGTAGAAGTGGCCGGTCCGGCTCCGATCCACCGGTGAGCGGCGGGTGCCCGCCGCAGACTGCGGAGGTACGGAGATGACCAAGGTGACCGCGCAACTGTCGGTGTCGCTGGACGGCTGCTACGCCGGCCCACGACACGACGGGACCGGCGACTGGATGCACTCGGCGGAGAGCCACGGCTTCTTCCGGGTCACCCGCTGGGTCACCGCCGCGTCGTCGTGGCGCGAACGGCAGGGTTTCGCCGGCGGCGAGCACGACGTCAACTCGGAGATCGTCGCCGAGTCGTTCGGCGCGGCCGGCGCGTACGTGATGGGGCGGCGGATGGCCGACGGCGGTGAGGTGCCGTGGGGCGACGAGCCGCCGTTCCGGGCCCCGGTCTTCGTGGTGACCCACCGGCCCCGCCCGACGCTGCTGCGTCAGGGCGGCACCAGCTTCACCTACGTCACCGACGGGGTGGCCGCCGCCGTGGCACAGGCCCGCGAGGCGGCCGGCGACAGGGACGTGGCGGTGGCCGGCGGCGGCAGCCTGGTCCGGCAGGTGCTGCGGGCCGGTCTGCTGGACGAGTTGGAACTGCACGTGGTGCCGGTGGTGCTCGGCGACGGCCTGCGCCTGTTCGACCCCGACCTGGGCCTGGACGACTTCGAGGCGATCGAGATGTCCCCCATCCGGGTGGTGCCCACCCCCGAGGTCACCCACATCCGGTACGCCGTACGCGGCCGCGCTCCGCTGGTCCTGGACGACCGGGGCCGGGGCACCGGCACGCCCGAGTGAGCGTGGGCCGACGGGTCGCCGCATCCCGGGCAGAGGGGGCAACGCGCAGAGGTGTACCGCCCTTAGAGTGACGGCAATTCGTCCATCGAGGAGGGCGCGGTGTCCGAGCCGCCACCCGCCGAGCGTTTCCCGACCAAGGAACCCGGCGACATCCCTGTGCCACCCGACGCCGGTCCCACCGGGACGCCACCCCGGCTGCTGGTCCTGCCGCCCACCGACGGGTTGTCACCCATCGTCTGGCCCGGCGCTGCCGACCAACCCGCCTGGGCCATCCCGGTGACCGTGCCGCCGGGCACCCGGGGGTACGCGATCTTCCTCCCGCTGGTGGCGGCCGACGACGACTCGGCCGCCACCGCCCCGGACACCTCGACGGTGGCCGCTTCGGCGACCCCGCCCCCGGCCGCCGCGACGGTCTCCACCCCGGTCGGCTCCACTCCCCCGCCCGGGACTCCCCCGGACTCCCCGGCTCCGGCGGTGACCGAGCCGGTCTCGAAGGCGGCATCACCACCAGCGCAGCGGATTCCGGAGACGGCAGCGCCGGGCCAGCGGGTTCCCGGTGCGGCACCATCGGCGGCGCTGCCCGGCGTTCCCGTGCCGCCCGCGCCCGGCTACCGGGTGCCCGGCTCGCCGTACGACTTCCGGACCCGGCCACTGCAACCGTCGTTCCTGGACCGGGCGTGGCCCGGCCCGGCACCGGCCCGGGATCGGGCCACCCCGCTGGCGGTCCTGGCCGGGGCACTCGGGGTGGCCGCGTTCGTGCCGTTGGGGCGTACCGGCGTCGGTTGGTTCCTCGGTTGGCTGGTGCTGACCGCCGGGGTGCTGGTCGCCGTCCGCCGGCACACCGCCGACCTGCCCAGGGCCGAGCGGTGGGTCCGGGCCGGCTGGGCCGGTGCCGCCCTGGCGCTGCTCGCGGTGCTGGCCTTCCGCAACGCCTGGTGGCTGGTGACGTTCTGCGTGCTCGCGGCGCTGTGCTGCGCGGCCCTGGCGATCGTCGGCGGACGGCGGATGCGCTCGATCCTGTTCAGCCTCGGCGCCGCCCCGCTCGCCGCGCTACGCGGACTGCCGTGGGTGCGCGCCCACGTCCGGGCGTCCGGCGGCGACGGCACCACCCGCCGCGTCGTCGGCTCGGTCACCGCCACCGTGGCCGTCCTGGTCGTCTTCGGCGCGCTGCTCTCCTCCGCCGACGCCGCCTTCTCCCAGGCGCTCGGCGTCCTCATCCCCGAGGTCAGCGGCGGCGGGGTGGTCCGGTGGCTGTTCCTGGCCGCCGTCGGTGGCCTGATCTCGGTGGCCGCGCTCTACACGCTCGCGGCGCCGCCGGACCTGTCCCTGGTGGACCGACCCACCGCCCGGCGGCTCAGCCTGGTCGAGTGGGCCCCGCCGATCGCCGCCCTGACCGCCCTCTTCGGCGGCTTCGTGCTGGTGCAGTTCACCGTCCTGTTCGGCGGGCAGCGGCACGTGCTGTCGACCACCGGCCTCAGCTACGCCGAGTACGCCCGCAGCGGCTTCTGGCAGTTGGTCGCGGTGACCGTGCTGACGTTGGCGCTCCTCGGCGGGGTGACCCGCTGGGCCCGCCGGGACACCCCGCGCGACCGGATACTGCTGCGCATCCTGCTCGGCCTGCTCAGCGCGTTGAGCGTGGTGATCGTGGTGTCGGCACTGTCCCGGATGTGGACCTACCAGAAGGTCTACAGCTTCACCGGCGAGCGCGTCTTCGTGATGGCGTTCGAGCTGCTGCTCGGAGCCGTCTTCCTGATGGTCCTGGTAGCCGGCGTCCGGTGGCGCGGCGGCTGGATCCCCCGGCTCACCACGGCGCTCGCGGTGGTGATGCTGCTCGGGTTGGCGGCGCTCAACCCCGAGGACTACGTGGCCCGCCGCAACATCGACCGCTACCAGGAGACCGGCCGGATCGACGCCTGGTATCTGCGGGCACTCTCGGCCGACGCCACGCCCGCGCTGGCCGCCCTGCCCGACCCGGTACGCCGGTGCACCCTGAGCTGGATCGCCGACGACCTGGCCGAACCGGACCCGTGGTACGCCTGGAACCGGGGTCGCGACCGGGCCCGGGCGGTACTCGACCGGTTGGGTCCCGAGGCCATCGGCAACCAGCGGGACTGCCGCCGCGCCGACCAGTTCGACCTGCCGAAGACCCGCCGCTGACCCCGTCGACCGGGCCGGCCCGAGGCGGCCCGGCCCGGTCGAGGCGATGCCGGTGGCGGAACGGCCGGTATCACCAGGGCTCGGGGATGTTCACCGCCAGGCAGCGCTGGGTGCCGGCGGTGGGCTGGTAGCAGGCGGACGCCTCCAGGTTGTAGCTGTGGTCGAACCGGTGGAACGAGGCCGTACCGCCGTTGACGCAGGTGCTGCCGCTGACCGTCGTCCCGCCGGTGACCTTGCCGGAGGCGCATCCCGCCGTGCCGGCGGTCTTCTCCACGGTGCTCACCGAGGAGCGCAGGTCACCGGACTGGTGTGCGCCGTAGCCCACCGAGCTGACGCCGTCGCGGGTGATCGCGTACTGGAAGGCGGTCGAGGTGTAGTACGACCAGCTCGCGCCGGTGCCGACCGTCCGCAGCCCGGAGTCCGTGGCCGAGGCCGGGATGAACAGGTGGAACCCCTTGTCGTACGTGGTGGTGCCGTCGATCATCCGGTAGACGACCACCAGCAGACCCTGGTTGTAGGTGCCGGTGTTGTAGGTCAGGTAGGTGCCGTTGCCGCATGCCGTACGGTCGGCGATGTAGCCGACGCCAGCGGCGTAGAGCAGCACCCGGGCACAGCGCCCGTCCGCTGCGATGTCCTCGATGGTGCCGACGGTCGACGAAATGCCGGCGTTGTCGGTGGCGTACCCGGTCAGGCGCACCCCGGGCAGCGTGCCGGAGTACTGGTAGGCGGTGGGGTGGTAGTAGTTCCACGACGCCGACCAGCCGGTGCCCGAAGGCAGCGCGAGAGCCGGCGCGGCCGGCAGCAGGGCGGCGGTGAGCGTGGCGACCAGGGCGGCGGCCAGTGTGGCGATCGACCGCAGTCGGGGATGCGTCCGCATCGTTTCTCCGTTCAGACGCGAGTCGTGCGAGGGGTGGTATCGACGATGATGACGGCACCGTCGGCCACCCGGACGCGCTCTGTCCCGAGCCGGACAGCGATGGGTCACCAGATCTCGAACCTCTCTGGGCCTGCCTTGGCCCGGTCCAGCAGGTGTGCCAGCCTGTAACGCAGGACGCGTACCTGCCCGATCGACAGGACCAGGCTGGCAGCGGCGCTGCCCTCCGCGCTGGTCAGGTTCACCATCGGCTCAGCTGCCGGGTGCAGCGCTTGCACCAGGGACACGTCAACGATGAACGCCTCCGGCCGGTTGGTGTCCAGGTGCCGAGCTGGCGAGCGATGCTGGCCGCGGCGCTGACAGTCGCGGCGGTCGCACCAGCGCGGGTGGGTCAGGTCGGCGGGCTCATCGGCAAGGGTGCCGGTCGCGAACACATGCACATAGCCGCAGGGCCGCTCAACGTCGGGCGCCATTCCGGTCGGGTAGGCGTCCATCCCGGCCTTGGCGACCACGGCGGTGACGTGGATCGTGTGCGCGGCGCAGGTGTACACGCAGGCGTCAAGGGAGCCTGACGTGTACAGCTCGATCCGCACCGTCGCAGGTTCTTCGCAGGCGGTCGGTGTGGGTAGTGTGCGCATGGGTCGCCTCCCTGGGGCGATCAAGGCCCTCGGTTGGCGTGGCTGCGCTAGCCGGGGGCCGCAGATTGCTAGCCAAACCAGCAAACATCAGTTGGCCCATATGGGCAAGAGAAATTGCGTAGCACTTGGCCTAACGCCCATTGCCACTCGTGGCCCCTGGTTGGCTAGTGAGATCATTTGCGATGTGGCCAACCGACTAGCAGATGCTGTGCGTGCGTTTCACATCGCGCAGGCGACTGCCGCCGCGTCCGCAGAGCGCGCGGCTCAGGATCGGGAGAAGGTCACCGAGACCAGGGATCAGCTCGCCGCCGCCATCGTGGCCGCCGCCCGCGACGGCATGCGCCAGGTCGACATCGTGCGGATCACCGGGTACACCCGCGAGCGCGTGCGTCAGATCCTCCGAGCCCACGGCTACACCCCGGACTAGCCCTACGCAGGGCTGACCACGGGTGACGTGGTTGCACCAAACAAGGTTCTACGGAGATCACCTCCGCGAAGACGCGGCGGCCTGGTTCTCCTGGTAGAAGATGGTGGGCCGGAGGCACCACCATGCGAACCATCCGGCGATCGTCGGTGAGCCGCTCCTGCTGCGTCCGCGCCGCCGCTGGGCCTGATCGACCGTTCCAGGCCAGACGTTGCACCAGCTGGCACGCAGCTCCGCACGCCGTCTTGTACAATTTATTGTACGTAACGTTGGGAGGCAGTATGCGAACCGTTCCTTACTCGGAGGTCAGGCAGAATCTGGCCAAGATGCTCGACCATGTCGTGGACGACGCCGAGGAAGTGGTGGTGACCCGCTCCGGCCGGGAGGCCGCGGTCATTATCTCGCTGCGCGAGTACGAGTCGTTGAAGGAGACGGCCTACCTGATGGCCAGCCCCGCCAACGCGCGCCGGCTGAACGAAGCCGTCGAAGAGCTGCGCAACGGGGGTGGGGAGATGCGCGACCTGATTGACCCCGACGCCAGCTCAGGCGAGGCACCGGCAGCGTGAAGGTCCAATTCGCCGGCCGAGGCTGGGAAGATTACCTGACCTGGCAACGAGATCGTCAGATGCTCAAACGAGTGAACGCCTTGATCGAGGACATCAGACGCAACGGCCACCAGGGCATCGGCAAACCGGAGCAGCTCCGCGGCAACTGGGCGGGATTCTGGTCGAGACGCATCGACCAGGAGCACCGCCTCGTATACCGGATCCTGGACGACACAGTGCAGATCGCACAGTGCCGCTACCACTACGAATGAGGTAACCCGGCCAGCCGCCGAGGAATACCTCCTGCGGCGGTCCGATCCAACGACGGCGGCAGCAGCGCCTTCCGCCCCCGTGTTGCTCTCGCACCAGCAGTCCGGGAACCCATACGCGGCGGTCTCTGGCAACCGTTCGGGGAGCGCTCGGCAGACGGTCGGCCGTGGTGTGCAGCGTGAACCAGCACGGCGGACGGCCAGCCGTGCACCGTGACCGTCACTCGCTCGTGGTGGCCACGCACCCGCCCCAACAGCTCAGCAGGCTGGTTCCTAAGCCGTCGGGGCGTCTGCAGTTCCTTCAAATGCCACGCCGCCGGTTCGCGTGACGATCACCTCCCGCCCCCAAAACAGCAGGTCAGGGCGGTGAGTGGGGCGGACGGGACTCGAACCCGTGACCGAGGGATTATGAGATCAAAATGGGCGACCCAACGACCTGCCCGAGTAGGCTCCTAGCAGCGAAAACGCCTCTCGACGTCTCTCACCACTCCCTCGCCGTCCGTCGACCTCTTGCGGACTGGATGCGGACTGCTCGCTCGAGTTCCTCTTGTCCACAGGGTTCGCTTGGCCCTCCGCTGGTTGAAAAGCCAGTACGCCAATGCGAGGAAGATTCAACATCAGTTGCCGCCGTTCGCCCTCCCCCGGATCGAACGCCTTGTCCACAGCTTGTCCGGATGGCAGTCCACCCACCTGTTTGCAAAGTGTCGTACTCGCGGGGTTCAATCACGGCCGGAGGGGACTACAAGGCTGTAGTTGGGGGACAAACGACATGACCATCGCGATCTCGTTGAAGGTCAACGACGGGCTCGTCCTGGGAGCCGACAGTGCAAGCACGTTGGTAGGCCTGGATCCGGCAGGGCAAGCACACGTGTTGAACGTGTACAAGAACGCCAACAAGGTGTTCAACTTACGCAAAGGCTCACCCATCGGCGCGGTCACCTGGGGCACGGGCGCGTTCGGCAACTCGTCCATCGAGACACTGGTGAAGCACTTCCGGACGGACCTCGCCTCAGACTTCGATCCGGCGAACTACTCCGTCGAGGAGATCGCGAAGCGGTTTCGCAAATTCATGTTCGACGAACACTTCGCTCCGGCCTTCAAGGATGCGAAGGGTAACCAGGGGGAAATCTACACCGGATTTATCGTCGCCGGGTATTCCTCTGGCGCCATGATGGCGGAGGAGTACCAGATCGACATGAGACCGGGCGACTGTCCAGAGCCCAGCCTAGTCAGGCCAGTCGAGGACTCCGGGATGGTCTGGAACGGTCAGCCGGAAGCAATCGCCCGACTTCTCCTCGGCTTCAGCGGCGGACTTCCTGATGCCCTGGTGAAGCTCGGTGTCGACCCTACTGTCGTTCCCGCCGCCATGAACGAGATCCGGCAACACCTCCTGGTGCCGTTCGTCCAGCCGGGCATGCCCTTTCAGGATGCAATCGATCTTGCCGAGTTCCTGATCGACGTCACCGTCAAGTTTGTCCGTTTTACCCCAGGCGCTGACACGGTGGGTGGACCTGTAGATATTGCGGGTATCACCAAACACGAAGGCTTCAAGTGGATCAAGCGGAAGCACTACTATGGGAAGGACCTCAACCCCGCCTGAGAGAGGCCGCCCATGCACTACGCCACGAACGACTTCCGGCCTGGCTCGCCAGGTGTTGCAGTTGAGGCTTCACTCCGTCGTGACCGCTCGGGCACCATCTCGGCTGGTAAGGCCGCCAAAACCCGTGGAGCCGCGAAGCCTCTCAAGGGCCTCAAGGTTCGGAAGACGGCTAGCGAGAAGTAGCAGGTAGGAGCGACCAAGAAGGCCAGGACTGGAGTCCTGGCCTTCACCATGTGCGGATCTAGATCTCCTCGTCGGGCAGTCGTGCACCTACCAGCCTTCCCGGACCGCCTCGACCGGGCTGCGGCTCGTGCGGCTGCGGACTCAGTGCGGACTGACGGTGTCGGTCCGGACCTCGACGCGATCGGTCCGGGTCGTCGGCAGCATGGTTGAGCAGGGAAAACGGCTGGTGGGGCGGACGGGACTCGAACCCGTGACCGAGGGATTATGAGTCCCCTGCTCTAACCGGCTGAGCTACCGCCCCGGCACCGCGCGGATCTTATCCCGCCCAGTCGATCACCGGCCAGCATCGATGGGCGCTTCTCACCGGCGTCGCCCCCGCGCCAACAGCACGATGGGCAACGCGAGGATAACAGTGAGCAGCCAGCCTCGGACGACCGCACCCCACCGCCCGCCGGCGTCTTCCGTGGGGGGTTCGAGGACCACGTCGACGGTGAGCAGCAGGGCCCGGCCGCCGAGGCTGAGGACGACCAGGCCGCCGAGCAGCAGGAGCAGCGTCTCCCGCCGCGCACGCCGGGGGCGGGGTACGTGGTCGCGCTCGTCGCGTACGCCGCCGGGTTGCGGGATCTGCTGGGGGTCACGGGGTGGCATGGCGACCCGCCGGTCGGCGGGTACGGCGGTGTCCAGCACGGCCAGTCCGGGCGGGCGCAGGTCGTACAGGGTCGGCTCGACGTGCACCACGATCGCGTCGTGGCCGATCAGTTGGCGGGCGCCGTCGGGCCAGGCGAGCATGACGGCGCAGTCGGCGTACCGGACGGTGAGTGGGCCGCCGTCACCGAGGTAGCTGATGCCGTCGAAGCCGACGCGGAGTTGGCCGTCGTCGTCGCGGGAGCGGTGGGTGGTGCCGGCGGGGACCGGCTCGGTGGTGGTGGGGGCGGCGACGAAACCGGCCCAGTCGGCACGGGTGCCCTCGGGCACCATCAGCAGCGCCGAGGCGTGTACCTCCTGGGCGACCTGGTGCAGGTCGGCCACGGTGACCGCCCTCAGCGCGGCGCGGTGCTCGTCGAGGCTGAGGTTGGGCTCGCCGGTGAGCAGGTTGAAGGCGTACCCGGTCAGTCTGGCGGCATCGGCCTCGGCGGTGGCCAGCAGGTCGATGCGCTTGGCCACGGCGGCGTCGAGGTCGGTCTGTTCGATCCGGCCGACCCGCAGCTTGGCCAGCACGTCGACGAAGCCGCCGAGGACGGCGTCCTGCTTCTCGGCCAGCGCGTCGGCGAGGGCGCGCAGGATGGCGTGGCCGTCACCGCGCGGCTCGTAGCCGCCCGCGATCGTGTAGGAGAGGCCGGCGTCCTGGCGCAGCGCACGGAACAGTTCGCGTTCCAACACGTCCACGAAGAGACCGGCGGCGGGCCCGCGCCGCACCACCGCGTCGAGCACCACGGCCTGGTTGCCGCGCACGAAGTACGCCGGGGTGGCGGGCAGCGCCGACGACGCGGCCGGTACGGGCTGCCGGGTGCCGCTGGGCAGCGTGAGGGTCAGCCCGTCGGGGACCCGGTCACCGGCGATCCAGAGCACCGCGTTCTCGCGGGTGAACCAGCGCGCCGCCCACTGGCGCAGGTCGTCGACGGTGAGCGCGGCGAGTCCCCACTCGGGGTAGCTGCCCAACCCGAAGTCACGGGCACCGTGCCGCCACAGCGGGATGTCGTCGATGGCGGCGCTGCCCCGGCTGCTCCACTCGGTGCGCAGGATGTCCTTCTCCACCTCCAGCCGCCCGGTGGGCAGGTCGGTGAGGTGGGCGCAGACGGCGGTGAGGAAGCTGGCGATGTCGTGTTCGGAGCCCTGCATGTGGAAGGTGGTGAAGACCGGTCCGGTGGCGCCGTTGAAGTGGTAGTCGGCGCTGCCGAGCGGCGCGAGGGCGAGGTGTTCGAGCAGGTGGGTGATGCCGTGCCGGGCCAGGGTCTCGTCGGCGGTGCCGACCCGGAAGGTCAGCCCGGCCCGCATCGGCCCGCCGGTCGGCGCGAGCAACGTGGGGACCCCGTCGGTGTCCAGGTGCGCGATCACGGCCGGCCGGCCTTCGCGTACGCCTTCGCGCGCAGCCGCTGGAACTCGGTCGCCCCGTCACCGAGATAGCCGAACATCGACTCGTCGCCGAAGCCGCCGAGGGCGGCGAACTCGCGCGCCGCCGGGTGCCACTTCTGCATCAGGCAGAACGCGAGGGCGAAGGTGCTGCGTACCCACACCCAACCCCAGCCGTCGCGGTAGTCGGGGTGCCAGACGGAGCGTTCCGCCGCCGCGCGGATCCGGGCGGCCACCGCCGGGGCGCGCAGGAATTCGCTCGCGGCGGAGACCCGGTCATGGTCGAGGGCCTGTTCCAGGTACGCCTCGACGACGAGCACCGCGTTGGCGGCGCCGGGTGGCGCGGCCTCGGCGCACTCGTGGGCGAAGGCGTGCGTCTTCTCCCAGGTGCCGCTCCACTTGGGGCAGAACTGCTGGATCAGCGACGCCTGTGCCGGCAGGTGATGCGGGTGGTGGGCGGCGAGCCGGTCGTACCGGCGGCGGGCCTCGGCCTGCCCGACCTGTAGTCCTCGGCCGCTGGTGATCCGCTGAGTCCAGGCTGCCGCGTCCTGCGGGTGGCGGGCGGTGACCTCGATCAGAATCTGCTCGGCCCGGCGCAGGTGGTCGAAGAAGTAGGCGAACTGCCTCCGACTGACGTGCTGGGCCGGCAGGACGGTGCGGATGCGCCAACCAACCCGGATCAGGTGCGCGCCGAGCATCGCTCCCGCCACCGGGTCCTCCGGGTGCTCGGCGAGCACCGCGCGCAGGACCCGCTCCGCCTCGGGGGCGCCGCCGACCTCGCCGACCAGCACGGTCCGGCCGTGTGCGTCCTGGGCGTCGACGAGCGCGCGCAGAGCCCGCCAGTCGCCGGCGGCCAAGGCGCCACGACCGGCCGCGACCTGCGGATATGCCGCAGCGACGTCGAAGGTCACCGGCGGGAGGGGTGCGGGCACAGCGAGGATAATAGGTGATCATCTTCGGCTCCGGTGTCCCCGTTTTCGCTGCCCGCCGCCGCCGTGCGGGCAGGTCCGGGCCGGGGAGCCGCCCCGCTCCTGAGTCACCGCACGGGGTCGCCGGTCACTTCACCGAGGGGTCGACGAACGGCGGCC
>NZ_JBSFSO010000069.1:0-25455 GCF_053589795.1 Micromonospora sp. NPDC003241
AATCGTCGATCTTCACGTACAGTGCGGTCAGAAGGGTGTTGAGGTCTGTCGTCACAAACGGATCATCAACACCCTTCGCCTATGCCCACACCCCGAGGCCGTTAGGACTTACTCGTCTAGGGACCGCCACCGTGAAGGAGACGGTGACGGCGGCGCTCCGGCAGGCGGTGGAGGCCGGCCGTGTGCGGCGAAAGCAGGCCCTGGCCGACCTGGAGGCCATCGCCGAGTCTGGTGGCTTCCATTTCGATCGACTCGACGAACTCGACCGGTGAAGTACTGATCGATACGAGCGCCCTGGTCCGGATCGTGCGCCGCCAGACCGAACCGCAGTGGTCCGAGCTGGCGAGTCGCGGCCTCATCGCGATCTGTGACCCGGTGCTCGTGGAGACCCTGACCATCGCCGACGCCAAGGCGTACGAGCGGGTCGAGCGTGCCCTGCGTGACGTCTACCCGTGGGTTCCCGTCCCGGACGATGCCTGGCAGGTGGTGCGGGCAGTGCGGCAGGAACTCGCCAACCAGAGCGCCCACCAGGGGCTTTCCGTGGCGGACCACCTCGTGATCGCCACCGCCATGCGACTCAAGTTGGTCGTTCTTCATCAGGACGCGGTTTTCGAAACCGTCGCCCGGCTCGTGCCTCAACTGAGCCAGGAGCGGATCACCTGACCGGCGCGTGACTCGACCTCGGCCCCGCAGTGCTCCTCGGTTTCGTGGTCTTTCCGGCCCCGCTGCTGCTCGTGCCGTTGGCCGCAGGACCGCAGCCGGTGGTGCTCGCGATGCTGTTCGCCGCCGAGTTCGTCTCCGCGCTGGGCGTCATGATCCTCGACATCGCGGTCGGCTCGGTGCAGATCGCCGCCACTCCGGTGGCGATGCTCGCGGTGGTGTCCGGCTTCCGGCGCACCGTCAACCACGGCATCCGGCCGATCGGCGCCCTGGTCGGCGGGGCACTCGGCGCGACGCTGGGGGTACGGCCCGCCCTCTGGATCGCCGCCCTCGGCGCCCTGCTCGGGGTGCTCTGGGTCGTCTTCTCCCCGCTGCGCACCATGCGCGCCCTCCCCGAGAGCTGAGCTTCCGCCGCTCTTGCCCGGTAGCTGAGCCTCCGCCGCCCGTGCCGGAGGGGCTGAGCCTCCGCCGCTCTGAGCCTCCGCCGCTCTTTCCCGGGGCCGAGCCTCCGCTGCCCCTGCCCGAGGGCTGACCTTCCGCCGCGTCCTCAACCGGGCCGATCCGCTCGTCCGGCGTCGCCATCTCGGAGATCTTGGAGAGTTGCTGTTTCGCGAGGACGGTAACTGTCCAAGATCTACCGGTGGCGGTCGGCGAACAGGCCGGTGGGTGGGGGGAAACGGCCCTCCTTGGCATGCGAGTAGTCGCGGGACTCGGTGACCAGGCCGTCGGCGTCGAAACGGACCACCGTGCAGCCGGAGAGGGTGACCGGCTGGTCGTACGGGTAGGTGATCGCCCAGTACTCGACGGTCGCGGTGTCGCCGTCGACCCGTGGCACGCCGAACCAGACCTCGGCCCGTCGGGTCTCCTCGCCGAAGCACTCCTCGACGTAGGCGCGCAGCCCGGCGCGGCCCCGGCAGGGGCGGAACATCGACGCCCAGTGGTCGCCCTGCTCGGCCTGCAATTCGACGATGCGTTCGCCGTCCTGGGCGGGCCAGCCCGTGGCCCAGGCGTCGGCCCACCGTTGGGCCGCGTCGCGTACGTCCATGATCCTGCTCCTCGGGTCGGTGGGTGCTGGACTTCTATCAGTAACGGGTGACATTTCAGCTCGGTGAGATGGCTGTGGCCGGAGAGGTGGCTGCCGCCCGAGCTGCGGCGCTCGCCCGGACTGTGGCGGTCGTCCGGACTGTGACTGCCGCCCGGACTGTGGCGGTCGCCCGGCCTGCGGTTGCTGCCTGCCCTGCGGCTGACGCCAGGACTGCGGGGTCGCCCAGGCCAGGAAGCGGTCGAACAGCTCGCCGGGTGACGGTGGTGCGCCCTCGGTCAGCCGCAACAGGTCGCCGGTGGCGTCGAACAACTGGCCGGCGAGATAGACGGAGAGACCCACCCGGTCCACGTCGTACTCGACCCGCAGCAGCATCCGGGCCGCCGGACAGGGCCAGTCCCGCGCGCACGCCCGACACGTCCAGCCGGGCCGCTCGGGCAGGTGCCGGTACACCGGGTGCAGCCGACCCAGCGGCTCACGCCGAGCAGGCGGCGGGTTGGGCGTGCGCATGCTCATGCCCTCATGCTGCCGTCGCCTGTTGCTTGCGTCAATAGACTCCGTAGTTGTCGCCGTCGAGAGTGATCGTCGCTGTCATTGTCAACCTATGGAGCTGGTCGGCGTGTCGGAGATCCGCGAGATGTTGGGGAACGTCTCCCGGCAGCGCGCGTCTGTCATCGCCAACCAGCGCAACTTCCCGGAGCCGCTTGCCGTTCTAGCCATGGGCAAGGTGTGGCGGAAGTCGGATGTGCAGGCGTGGATCAGGGAGCATCGGCCGGAGCTGGCGGGGGACTGACCCGAGGCTGGGGGAGCGGTGACGGAGACGGGACGGTTCAGCCCCGGCGACGTGGTCGTCCGCCGGGAGATCCTGCGCTTCGAGGTGCCGCGAACGGCGTCACGGCGCGCTCGATCCGGGATCGAGTGGTCTCGGCGGGCGGGGGAAGCCACTCGATCCCGGATCGAGCGTGATCATGAGCGTGATCAGGAGCAGGGCCGTGAGGTCTGGTTCGCCGTGCCGACGATCTGCGTCGAGGACTCCGCCGACCTGCTGGCGCTCTATCTGCCGACGGGGGCCGCGTTCGGGTTCCCCGACGAGGGCGTCTTCCCGTGCGGACGGCACCCGTGGCAGACGGCCGGGCAGACCGCGTGGCGCGGGCACGGCAAACTGATGCTCCAGCGCCCCGGTGAGGCCCACTCGGTCGACGTGTTCTGGGCCGGTCCGCAGCGCGTCTTCGCCGGGTGGTACTTCAACCTCCAGGACCCATTCCGGCGTACCCCGATCGGGGTCGACACCCTCGACCACGAGCTGGACCTGTGGTGGGCGGCCGACGCCGACCGGTACGTCTTCAAGGATGTGGAGATCTTCGCCCAACGGTTGGTGGAGGGGCGCTATCCGGGGATGGGCGAGGCGATCCGCGCCGAAGGCGACCGGATCGCCGCCCTCCTCGACGCCGGGGAACGCTGGTGGGACGAGTCCTGGGCGACCTGGCGGCCCGACCCGGCCTGGCCGACCCCGCGCCTGCCCGCCGGCTGGTCCGCCGTCCCCTGCTGACCGTCGGCGACCGACCCGACGACGACGGTGACTGACCCGACGACCACGGCGACTGACGGACCACGGCGACCGACGAACCACGGCGACTGACGGACCACGGCGACCGACCCGCTGACCTTGGCGGCCAACCGACGGAACTCGGGCGGCCCGATGCGCTGGCCTGCCCCGACTCGGCACCGAAATGCCTCGACAGTCGGCCGGAGCCCTGCGAGGGTGCCCGGATGACAGATCTCGGCCCGCACGAGCTGCGGTTGATGCAGGGGCTGGCCCAGCAGGTGATGGCCCGGCGGCCGGAGCTGGTCAACGGTGAGGCGACCGTCGGTGAGCTGGCCTGGGGGTGGGCCAAGGACCACGACGCCCTGCACCGACACTGGCGGCACCGGCTGTGGTTCGTCGACGACCGGCTGGCCGCGTGGGGGTGGGCCTATCTGCCGCACCGGATCGCGCGCAGCGACGGGACGTTCCGCGAGGTCACCAGGGCCAACCTGATCTGGCAGGCGCATCCGGACCGGCCGGAGCTGCTGCCCGAGGTCCTCGGCTGGTACGACGAGGTGGCTGGCGACGTCGACCGCGCGCTGACCGTGCAGGTCGGGGACGCGGCGTCGCGTGCCGCGGTGGCCGCCCACGGGTACGCGTTCGACGCCGAGACCGGCTCGGACACCGGCTCCTGGATCCAGTTCAACGCGCGGGACCTGGTCGACGTGCCGGAGCCGGTGTTGCCCGAGGGCTTCCGGCTGCGTACCGCCGAGCACCTGTCGGTGGCGGCCCTGACCCAGGCGCACCGGGACGCCTGGCACCGGTCCAGCTTCACCGAGACCGCGTGCGCGCGGGTGCAGCGGACCTGGCCCTACCGCGCCGACCTGCACGTGCTGGTCGAGGCGCCGGACGGCACGCTCGCCGCGACCGCGATCGTCTGGCTGGACGAGGCGACTCGGACCGCCGAGTTCGAGCCGGTCGGCACCCACCGGGACTTCCGGCGGCGGGGACTGGGCACCGCGTTGCAGCTCTACGGGATGCGGCTCGCCCGGTCGGCCGGGGCACGCCGCATGCTGGTCGCCTGCCTCGGCGCACCGGGCCACCCGGCCGCCCGGAGCATGTACCTCGGCGTCGGTTTCCGCGAGTTCACCCGCGACCTGCCGCAACTCAAGGTCGCGCGCGGGTACTGACGGCACGCCCTGCGGCAACTCAAGGTTGCGCGTGGGTACTGACGGCACGCCCTGCGGCAACTCAAGGTCGCGCGTGGGTACCGACGGCACGCCCTGCCGCAGCTCACGCTCGCCCGAGGGCGCTGACGGCGACGCGCCGACGTCCCCGCAGGGGGACGCCGGCGCGTGGGCGCGGGTCGGCCGGTCAGCCGATCGTCTCGCGCTCCCGCCAGGCGGTCCGCAGCGAGGTGCGGCCGTTGGTGCGCAGCAGCGACCCCTCGTAGACGCGGGCCCCGGCCAGCAGGAACCCGGCCGCCGCCACCAGCAGCAGCGCCAGCGAGGCGAACAGCTCCCAGATCGCTGCGTCCCCGGCGAACAGCCGCAGTGGCATCGCCGTCGGCGACGAGAACGGCAGGTAGGACAGCACCGTCATGGCGGTGGGGTTGTCGTTGAGGAAGACCACCCCGAAGAACGGCAGCATCACCGCGAGCTGCACCGGCGTCGACACCCCACCGATGTCCTCCAGCCGGTTGACCAGCGCACCGGCCGCCGCCCACATGGCCGCGATCAGCACGAAGCCGAGCAGGAAGAACGGGATGAACCAGCCGATGGCCGGGCCGAGCAGGGTGAGCATGTCGGTGCTGCCGCTGATCGCCATGCCGGCCACCGCGACCAGGGCCACCAGGGCTATCTGGCCGAGCGCGAGGATCGTGCCGGCGAGCATCTTGCCGGCCAGCAACGCCTTGACCGGTACGGCCGCGACGAGGATCTCCACGATCCGGGTCTGCTTCTCCTCGATGATGCTCTGCGCGATCTGCACGCCGAACGTCTGCGAGGTGACGAAGAAGATGAACGCGAAGGCGAACGGCACCAGGAAGGCCAGCAGCGGATCGATCGCGTCCGGGTTCAGCAGCTCGACCGGAGGCCGGGTGCTCAACGCGTTGACCACGTCGCCCGGGGCGTCGTTCATGGCCAGCACCCTCGGGCCGGCGACGACTGCGGCGTCCGCGTCACCGTCGCGGACGGCCTGCTCGGCGGCGGCGTCGTCGGGTACGACGCGTACCTCCAGACCGGCCGCGCGCAGCGGAGCCGCCGCCGCCTCGGTCGCCGCCACGGTGGACGGCCCGCCGGAGAATAGCGGCGGCAGGATGGTCGCCGCCGCGGCGATCAGCAGGAAGACGACCGTGCTGATCAGGAAGGTGCGGTCGCGCAGCTTGACCCGGATCTCGCGGGCGGCGACCAGTCGGGTGGCCTGCATCGTGTTCACTGGGCGACCTCTCGGAAGATCTCGGCGAGGGTGGGCGTGACCGGACGGAACGTGCGGACCGGGCCGCGCTCCAACGCGGCGCGCAACACGACCTGCTCGTCCGCGCCGGGCGTCAGGTCGACGACGGCGCGGGCGCCGTCCAGGTCGACCAGGGTGACCCCGGGCTGGTCCCGCAGCCAGCCGGCGTCGGTCTCCACGACCAGCTCGTAACGGGGCGTGGTGTACGCGGCCCGCAGCTCGTCACGGCTGCCGGCGGCCCGGATCGACCCGTCGGCGATGATCACCAGGTCGTCGCAGAGCCGCTCGACGACGTCCAACTGGTGGCTGGAGAAGAGCACCGGGGCACCGGCGGCGGCCCGCTCGCGCAGTACGGCCACGACGGTGTCCACGGCCATCGGGTCCAACCCGGAGAACGGCTCGTCGAGCACCAGCACCTCGGGGTCGTGCACCAGGGCGGCGGCGATCTGGGCGCGTTGCTGGTTGCCCAGCGACAGCGTCTCCAGCAGGTCGTCGCCGCGCTCGCCGAGGCCGACCCGCTCCAGCAGGTCGTCGGTGGCGCGCCGGGCGCCCTCGGCGGTCAGCCCGTGCAGCCGGCCCAGATAGACCACCTGCTCACGGACGCTCATCTTGGGATAGAGACCGCGCTCCTCGGGCATGTAGCCGAACCGGCCCCGGATCTCCCGGCTCAGCGGCGCGTCCCGCCACGTCACCCGACCCGAGTCGGCGGCGAGGACGCCGAGGATGATCCGCATGGTGGTGGTCTTGCCGGCGCCGTTGCCGCCGACGAAGCCGGTCATCCGCCCGGCGACGACATCGAAGGACACATTGTTGAGTACCTGACGGTCGCCGAAGCTGCGGTCGACGCCGTCGAGGCGGAGTACCGTGGTCACGCTCTCCACGCTAGGAGCGTGATCATCGATTGCCCTCCGTCCGTCGACGGAAATCCGGGCTCCTCCTCCGGGTGGAGGTCATCCCCCCGGCCGGACCACCCCCTGCTCGTACGCGAAGACCACCGCCTGCACCCGGTCACGCAGACCCAACTTGGCCAGTACCCGGCTCACGTGTGACTTCACGGTCGCCTCGCCCAGATGCAGGGCGGTGGCGATCTCGGCGTTGCTGGCACCGCCGGCCACCAGGACCAGCACCTCCCGCTCCCGGGGGGTCAGGTCGCGCAGCGCCTCCTCCGGGGTGGGACCGCCGACGGTCCCGGCCGGGCCGCCGGGCCGGGCGAACGTGGCGATCACCCGGCGGGTGAGTTCCGGGGCGAGCAGACCGTCTCCCCGGGCCACCACCCGGATGGCGTCGACCAGCGACTCCGGCGTGCCGTTCTTGAGCAGGAACCCGCTCGCCCCGGCGCGTAACGCGGCGAACAGGTAGTCGTCGCGGTCGAACGTGGTGAGCATGAGCACGGCGGGGCCGCCCGGCTCGTCCGTCTCGGTGCTGATCCGGCGGGTGGCCTCCAACCCGTCCACGCCGGGCATCTCAACGTCCATCAGCACCACGTCCGGGCGCAGCGCCCGGGCCATGGCGACCGCCCGTTCCCCGTCGGCGGCCTCGCCGACCACCTCGATGTCGTCCTCGATCTCCAGGATCACCCGGAAGCCGGTCCGCACCAGGTGATGATCGTCGGCGAGCAGCACCCGGACCGGCGGCGTCGCCCCGGTCACGTCGTGCTCCCGGCCGCCAGCGGCAGCGGGAAGCGGACCCGCACCCGCCACCCACCACCGGTACGCGCACCCACCTCCAGCTCGCCGTCGTGGGTGGCGACCCGCTCCCGCATCCCGACCAGTCCCAGCCCGTCGTCGTTCGCCGGGCGGGTGGCCCGGCCGTCGTCGGTCACCTCGACCTCCATCTCCTGAGCCAGATAGCGGACCCGGACGTCGAGCAGGGTCGCCCCGCTCGCGTGCTTCAACACGTTCGTCACCGCCTCCTGCACCACCCGGTACGCGGCCTGGGACACCGACTCGGGCAGCGGCGTCGGCTCGCCGTACACGCCCAGCGTGGCGTGCAGCCCGGCCTCCCGCGCCCGGTCCACCACGGCGGCGATCTGGTCGACCCCGGCGGGCTGCCCGGTGCCCTCCGGGCCGTTGTCCCTGGCACGCAGCACCCCGAGCATCCGGCGCAGCTCGTCCACCGCCGTCCGGGCCGACTCCTCGATCGAGGCGAGCGCGGTCCGCGCCTTGGCCGGATCCTTGTCGAAGACCCGGCGGCAGGCCGCCGCCTGCACCCCCATCACCGACACGTGGTGGGCGACCACGTCGTGCAGCTCCCGGGCGATCCGGACCCGCTCGCCGACCACCGCGTGCTGCCGGGCCTCGGCCTGCGACCGGCGCAGCCGTTCGGCCTGCTCGGCCAGCTCGTGCTGCCGCCGGGCGGCGATCCAGGCGGTCTCGCCGAAGAAGTACGCGAACCCGAAGAACAACACGTTGATCAGCAGACCGGTGACGATCGCGGCGAGCACCGGCGGCACCGGGCCGATCGCGTTCTCGAAGGAGTCCGGGGTGATCTCGTCGAGGCTGATCGCGTACGCGATGGCCAGCCAGCCGAACATGGCGGCGATGATGCCGATCCGCAGCCGCCGGGACAGCCGGTGGTCCGGCCCCCAGGCGCCGAGCGTGAAGATGGCGGCGAACAGCGCCCACTGGGAGAGCTGCCACTCGGGAACGGCCCGGACCTGGGCACCGATGAACGCGGCGGACACGACCAGCGCGGTGACGACCGGGTACCGGCGTCGCCAGATCAGCGGCAGCGGCACCGCGACGGTCCAGAGGATCTGTTCGAGCCAGGACGGCGGCGGCCCGAGCAGGAACGTGCCGGTGCTGCGGGCCAGCGTGAGGCTGAACAGGGCGATGACCGTCGCGGCCAGCCCGGCGTAGAGGTCCAAGCGCTGCTGCTCGGGCGTGGGGCCCGGCCGCCGCCAGTCGTCGCTGCTCTCGGAGGTCACCTGCTGAGAATGCCATCCCGCCACCGGGTAGCCTGCCCCGGTGTTCACGCCTGACCTGCCGATCGAGACCGAGCGGCTGCACTTGCGTGCTTTCCAGCCCGCCGACCTGACCGGCCTGCACGCCTACTTCGCCGACCCGGCCGCCCACCGCTACCTCTACAGCGAGGCACCCCTCGACCTCGACGGCACCCGCGAGGTGCTGGTGCGGCGGCAGCAGCGGACCGCGCTGCGGGAACAGGGCGACGCGATCCAGTTGGCGGCGGTGCTGCGGGAGACCGGGCAGCTCGTCGGCGACGTGCTGTTGTGCTGGACCAGCGAGGAACACCGGCAGGGCGAGATCGGCTACCTGCTGCATCCGGACCACCGGGGACGCGGCTACGCGACCGAGGCGGCCCAGGCCATGCTGGCGCTGGCCTTCGACCGGTACGACCTGCACCGGGTGGTCGGTCGACTGGACGCCCGCAACACCGCCTCCGCGCAGGTGCTGACCCGACTGGGCATGCGGCGTGAGGCCCACCTGCGGGAGAACGAGTACGTCAAGGGGGAGTGGGCCGACGAGGTGATCTACGCGATGCTGGCCCGCGAGTGGCAGGACCGGCGTCCGGCCGCCGCGCCGGTCGCGCCCTGACAGGCCCGACCGGCGGACAGCGCGGCGGTCAGCCGATGCCGTCGCCGGCCATCGGCGGCAGCGGGCAGTGCAGCAGGCCGCAGATGGTACGCAGCAGCTCGATCTCCGGCACGGTCATCATCCCGTCGTGGCTGATCACCGCCACCACGGCCGCGACCAGCCGTTCCTTGTCGCCCGGACGCAGCCCGTCCAGCACCGGCCAGGCGGTCTCCAGCGCCAGGACGCCGTTCTCCGGCGGCGCGTACGGCAGCGAGGTGTCGGGCAGCAGCGTGGCGACACCGGCCTGGAACGCCCGCTCGGCGGCGGCCCGGTCGCCGTGTCCGACCTGGGCCAGGATGGCCAGCAGGTAGGCCGCCGCGGAACGGGCGTCGGTGAGCGTACGGCGGTCGGTGCGCCACCGGGAGTCCGGCTTGAGCGACTCCTGGATCTCGGCCAGCAGCAGCCGGGACAGGCAGTACTCGGACACGTTGATCGCGCCGTCGGCGTGGATCAGCGTGAAGACGGCCGCCATCAGCGATTCGAGTTCGGCGTCGGTGCGGGCCCGCAGGGCCGGGAACGCCAGCTCGGCCAGGGGCAGCCGGAGCATCGGGTGCAGCCCGGACAGCTCACCGGCCTCCCGCAGCGCGGCGTCGGCCAGCGCCGGACCGTGTTTCCGGGCGATGGCCTCGTGCTGGTGCTGCCGGACGTCGGGCTCGGCCGCGAGCAGCAGCCCGAGCACCAGTGGCGCGGCCGAGTCCCGGTTACGGGCCCGGTCCAGCAGGTGCTCCGGGATGCGGTCGAGGATCGCGGCGGCGTGCGTGTACGCCGTCTCGGTGGGCGCGGCCACCCGGCCCAGCATCTCGGCCGGCGCGACGCGTACCCGGGTGCCCTCCACCGGCAGCGTCGGCGCGCCCGGGCGGGCGGAGTCGCGGCGGGCGGGCGCGCCGCCCGGAGCGCTCGGGGCCAGGCCGAGGGCGATGTCCTCCTGCCGTCCCGACGGCGGTGCGGCGGCCCAGCGCTGGGCGAGCTGCCGCAGCTCGTTCGGGTCGAACGAGGGCTCCAACGCCTGGATCCGCTTGGCCAGCGGTGGGTGGGTGGCGAGCCAGGACGCCCGGCCCGCCGCGCCGAAGAGCATGTGCCCGACCTCGTCGCGCTTGGGCGTGCGCAGCTCGGAGCCGTCGGAGAGGCCACCGATCTTCTTCAGCGCCCCGGCGATGCCGCTGGTCTGCCGGGTGAACTGCACGGCCGAGGCGTCGGCGAGGTACTCCCGCTGCCGGGACACCGACGCCTGGATGAGCCGACCGGCGAGCACCCCGATGTAGCCGGCCACCAGCAACGCCAGCCCGACCAGCATGAACGGCAGGGCACCGCCGTTGTTGCTGTTGCGGCTCCGTCCGCCGCCGAGGGCGCCGGCACGGGCCAGCCCCCGACCGACCACGGTCAGGAACAGGATGCCGAACAGCAGGCCCATCAGCCGGATGTTGAGCCGCATGTCGCCGTTGACCACGTGGCTGAACTCGTGGGCGATGACTCCCTGGAGTTCGTCGCGGTTGAGTCGTTGCAGCGCGCCCCGGGTGACCGCGACGGCCGCGTCGGACGGGCTCCACCCCGCCGCGAAGGCGTTGATCGCGGTCTCCTCGGGCAGGATGTAGACCTCGGGCACGGGTACGCCGGAGGCCAGCGCCATCTCCTCGACGACGTTGCGCAGCCGCCGCAGCTCCGGGTCGGTGGTGTCCGACGGCACCGGGACCCCGCCCAGCTCACGGGCCACCTTCCCGCCACCGCCGCGCAGGGTGAGCGTCCGCACCGTCGCGGCCAGCCCGATCGCGGCGAGGGTGGCCACGGTGACCATCACGACCAGCCCGGCGAGCTGGGGCGGGTTGCTGGTGCCGACGTTGAAGGCGAACACCACCGCGAGGTTCACCACCACCACGATGCCGACCACGGCCAGCACGAAGAGCAGGACCAGGCGGGTCGACAGTCGGCGTACCTGGCGCTGTCGTTCGAAGAAGTTCATCGGTGCCTCAGAACGACACCTGCGGGGCGTTCCGCTGCGTCGGGTCGTCCGGCTGGAACAGCGCCGCCGGACCGAACGAGAACATCCCGGCCAGCATGCTCGCGGGGAACACCTCGCGCTTGTTGTTGTAGGCCATCACCGAGTCGTTGTACGCCTGCCGGGCGAAGGCGACCCGGTTCTCCGTGGAGGTCAGCTCCTCGGAGAGCTGCATCATGTTCTGGTTGGCCTTGAGGTCCGGGTACGCCTCGGAGAGCGCGAACAGCCGGCCCAGGGTGGCGCTCAGCGCGTTCTCCGCGCCGCTGAGCTGCTGCATCGCCGCCGGGTCGCCGGGCGCGGCCGACGCGGCGGTCTGCGCGCTGACGGCGTTGTTGCGCGCCGAGATGACCGCCTCCAGCGTCTCCCGCTCGTGCTTGAGGTATCCCTTGGCGGTCTCCACCAGGTTGGGGATCAGGTCGTGCCGGCGGACCAGCTGCACGTCGATCTGGGCGAAGGCGTTGCGGTACGCGTTGCGGGCCCGGACCAGCCCGTTGTAGATCGACACGCCGAAGCCGAGCACCGCTACGACGATCACCACCAGACACAGCAATCCGATGATCAGTTCCATGGCCGCTCCCTCGGTTGCACGTCGGTTCCAGCGCTCATGATCGTACGGGCGGCGGTCCAGAGCTGCCCGTTCTCCCCTGAGGTGTACGCCCGGTGAGGGCGGGAACGCCATGCGTCCCGCCCTCACCCGACTGTCGGATCAGCGTCCGGCCCGGTATGCCTTGACCGCGCTGTCGGCGACGTCCCAGATGGCGATCACGACGATCACCACGATGCTGATCCGGCTGACCGTGGCGAGGCCGCCGTCGCGCAGCCAGGCGAAACGGTCGACGAACTCCGGGTTGAGCAGCCGCTCGCCCTGGAGCAGCCAGATCGCCGGCACCGCGAAGCCCAGGTTGAGCAGGACGTTGACGCCGACCAGCGGCCAGGTCCACCGGCGGGCCCGGTACTTGGCGAACTCCAGACCGATGCTGGCGACCAGGACCACGAGGAACACCGGCAGCCAGAACGACCAGAGCGCCGGGTCGAGGATCGGCAGCCGGTCGCCGCCGTCACCGATCACGCGCTGGAACTGCTGCCAGGGCAGGAAGGCGATGGTGAGGCCGAGGAACACGATCGAGGCCACCGTGTCGGTGAGGGTGACGTCCCGCTCGACGGGCTCCTCGGGCAGGTGGTCGACGGTCCACTCCGGCAGGTGCAGCGGGGTGCCGAACCGTTCCATCGCCGCGAAGACCAGCGTCACCCAGAAGCCGATGTGCACGGCGACGTTGAACGCCGCCCCGATGCCCTCGCCGACCGCGCCGGCCGGGTTCTCGGCGGTGGTGGCCTCCAGCACGCCCATCAGTACGCCGACGACGGCGGGCACGGTGCTCAGCAGCACGATCATCAGGCGTTGCCAGGACGGGTAGTACTCCGGGCCGATGAGCTGGAGTCTCCGGTCGCTGTAGCGGGCGGCCAACTGTGCCGGGTTGCCCAGCTCGGTGAGCACCTCGCGCTCGGCGGTGGTGGCGTCGAGCCCGGCGGCGGTCCGGCCGTCGACCATGTCGGCGATCGACGCGCGCAGCTCGTCGGCGATCTCCGCACGCCGCCCGGTCGGCACGGAACGCAGCGTGGCGGCGAGATACCGGTCGGTCAGGGAGGTCGTCATCTCTCGGCTCCTTCGATCAGGTCGGTGAGGGAGGTCTGTACGGCGGAGAGGTCGTCGAGCAGTCGGCGCAGCACCTGCTCGCCGGACTCGCTGGTGCGATAGAACTTGCGCGGCCGGCTCTCCTCGGTGTTCCACTCGCTGCTCAGGAGCCCCTGCTCCTCCAGTCGCCGCAGCAGGGGATAGAGGGTGTTGGCGTCCACCGGGAAGCCGTGCCCGGTGAGCCGTTGCAGGAGCGCGTAGCCGTAGTCGGGTCGGCGCAGCGCGACCAGGCTGGCCACCACCACCGTTCCCCGGCGTAGCTCCTGGAGGTGTGTCCGCAGGACGTCGTCGCTGACCATGCATCACACGATAGTGTGCGCCACACACCATTGTCCAGCACGCAATAGTGTCTGCTGCGCGACATGGTGTCGGAACGAGGCGTTTCACGTCACAAAATAAAACTTTGCAGAGGCTGCACTTTTGGCCCTACAGTTCTGCCGTGACCTCGGAACACTCCACGCCGCTGGGTCGGCGCGACCGCAAGAAGCGGCAGACCCGCGCCGCCCTCGCCACCGCCGCGCTGCGCCTGGTCGCCGAACGCGGACTCGACCAGGTCACCGTCGAGGAGATCAGCGAGGCGGCCGACGTCTCCTCGCGCACCTTCTTCAACTACTTCCCGACCAAGGACGACGCCCTGATCGGCGACACCGAGGCGGACCGGGAGGTGGTGCTGGGCGCGCTCGCCGCCGTCCCCGCGCACCTGCCGACGCTGGAGGCGCTCCGGCGTGCCTTCGCCGAGGTCGTCGACGAGGTCCAGGGCAACGCCGAACTGTCGCTGCTGCGGATGCGGGTGGTCAGCCAGCACCCGGTGCTGTTGGCCCGCCTGATCTCCGGCAACGCGGTCACCGAACGGGCGCTGGTCGAGGCGGTCGCCGCCCGCACCGGATGCCCGGCCACCGACGCGTACCCGGCGCTCGTCGTCGCGGTCGCCGGGGCCGCACTGCGTACCGCGATGATCCGCTGGGCGACCTGCGACGGCGCCGGCTCCCTCGCCGCGCTGCTCGACGAGGCGTTCGCCACCGTCGCGGCGGGACTGCCCGACCCGCGTACCGGCTGACCGCCGCCGCACACCGACCTGCCACCACCCCGGGCGCGACCGTGCCCCGGGCAGAACCACGCGTGAGGAAGCGTCCATGACCGCAACAACCGAGCCGATCGGCGCCCCCGAGGCGGGCAGCGGCACGATGTCCCGCCGGGAGGTCCTCCAGGCCCTCTCCGGGCTGATGGTCGGCATGTTCGTGGCGATTCTCGCCTCGACGGTGGTGGCGAACGCGCTGCCCCGCATCATCGCCGACCTGCAGGGCAGCCAGACCGTCTACACCTGGATCGTGACCAGCGAGCTGCTGGCGATGACCGCCACTGTGCCGCTCTGGGGCAAGATGGCCGACCTCTACAGCAAGAAGCTGCTCATCCAGCTCTCCCTCGGCCTGTTCGTGGTCGGCTCGCTGATCGCCGGCCTCTCCCGCACCGTCGAGGTGCTGCTGTTCAGCCGGGTGGTGCAGGGCATCGGCGCAGGCGGCATGACCGCGCTCGCGATGATCGTGATGGCGGCCATGATCCCGCCGCGCGAACTGGGCCGCTACGCCGGCATCTTCGGCGCCGTCTTCGGTGTCGGCACCATCGCCGGCCCGCTGATCGGCGGCGTCCTGGTCGACACCTCCTGGCTGGGCTGGCGCTGGTGCTTCCTGATCGGCGTGCCGTTCAGCATCCTCTCCATCGTGCTGCTCCAGCGCACGCTGCACCTGCCGGTCACCCGCCGCCGGGTACGCATCGACTGGGCCGGCGCCGCACTGATCACCGCCGGGGTGTCCACGCTGCTGATCTGGTCCTCGCTGGCCGGGCACAAGTTCGCCTGGGCCTCCGGCTGGACCGCGCTGATGGTCGTCGGCGGCCTGGCGCTGCTCGGCGCGGCGATCTGGGTCGAGGCCCGGGTCCCCGAGCCGATCATTCCCCTGAAGATCTTCCGCAGCCGGACCGTCGCGCTCACCACCATCGCGAGCATGCTGGTCGGCGTCGCCCTCTTCGGCGGCACCGTCTTCCTGTCCCAGTACTTCCAGACCTCGCTGGGCAAGTCACCGACCGTCGCCGGACTGATGAGCCTGCCGATGATCCTCGGACTGCTGGTCTCCTCCACGGTCGCCGGCCAGCTCATCACCAAGTACGGCCGGTGGAAGGCGTACCTGGTGGCCGGCGCCGCCGTGATGGTCGTCGGCATGCTCCTGCTCTCCACCATCGGCACCGAGACCCCGCTGCCGCTGCTCTTCACCTACATGGCGATCCTCGGCACCGGCGTCGGCATGCTCATGCAGAACCTGGTGCTGGCGGCACAGAACGACGTACCCGCCCACGAACTGGGCGCGGCCACCTCCGTGCTGACCTTCTTCCGCAGCATGGGCGGCGCGATCGGGGTGAGCGCCCTCGGCGCGGTCCTGGCCAACCGGGTCACCGGCCTGATGACCGCGCAGCTCGGCCCGGCGGCAGGCGCCGCAGACGGCGGCACCACCGAGGTACCCGACCTGTCCGCGCTGCCCGAGCCGGTGCTGGTGATCGTGCGCGACGCGTACGCCACCGCCACCTCCGAACTGTTCCTCATCGGCGCGCCGATCGCGTTCCTCGCCCTGGTCGCGGTGCTCTTCATCCGTGAGAAGGCACTGCACACCGTCAGCGGCGACGAGCGGGCCCGCCAGGAGGCCGGCCTGCCGATGCACTGAGGTCCACCGACCGCCGATCGCCCCGGGCACTGTCGCCCGGGGCGATCGGCTCGTTGTGCTCGCGCGGCCTTCTTGTGCGCGCGATCGGTCAGCAGGCGATGCTCTGCCGGAAGGTGCGCTCCACGTAGGCCGCCGGGCCCACCTGGAAGCCACCCACTCCGGGCCGGATCGGGTGCCCGGTGAACAACTCCACCCGCGAGCCGACCCGCACCAGGTACGCGCTGGCGGTGTCGGCGTCGTTGCGGATCAACTCACCACGCGGGCCGTAGATCGCCTCCAACCGGTCGAAGCTCATTCCCACGCCCGCCCCGGCCGGGGAGTACGGCGGTGCGGTGGCCGTGAACACCTGGACCAGCCGCCCATGCTGGAACGTCAGCAGGACGACACCCGCCCACTCGCCGGTCACCCCGGCGTCCACCACGCCCCCGCAGCCCGGGACGCTCCAGTCGATGAGCCCGGCGGCGGTCAGCCGGTCCAGGGACGCCCCGATCCGGAACGGACCGGCCCCCTGGACACTCAACAGATCGGTACCCGCCCGGACAGCGGCGACACCGGTAGACGCCGCAGGCTGGGCGGCGGATCGGGATCCGGACCCGGCCTGGGCCGGAGTGGCCCCGACGAGGGCCAGGACGGTCGCGACAGCGACATACACGAGACGGTGCACGGAGATCGCCTCCTCGGCATCGAGTTCCTACCCCCTTCGTCTCCGCCCCCGCCCTCCCGGTTCGCCACCCCACCCACCTTTCTCCCCCAGCCTTACCCCTCCACCCCCACCCGCCACCCCACCTGGTCCGGGCCCGCTTGGTCCGGGCCCTGCTTGGTCCGGGCACGCCTGGTCCGGGCACGCTTGGTCCGGGCACGCCTGGCCCGGGTTGATCAAGAAGTTTTGGTCACTTTGGAGGGTGTTGAGGGCACAAACTCCTTGGTCATCCGCTGCGCGCGCCCAGTCCTCGGCAAGACGCGTTCTGATGTGGATGGTCGGGCGAGGGGTTGGCCGCACCAGCTGGGAAATCCCATCGTCAGGCTCCATCGATCATGGAGTTGGGGTTCCGACCTATCGATCATGGAGTAGAGGTTCTGACGTTGTACTGATATGGGCGTTATGGAACTGCCACAACTCCATGATCGGCGGGGCGGTGCGGGCGTAGTGGGCGTGGTGGGGCGGGCGTGGACGTGGACGGTGGGCGGGGCGTGGGTGGCGGGCAGGCGGGGAGGTGGGACGGGGTGGTTGCCGGGGTGGTGGGGGAGGGGCAGGGTGGGAGGGTGGGGATGCCTGCGGGGTTCGGGGTGTACCGGGTGGAGCGGCTGCTGGGAGTGGGGTCGTTCGCGACCGTGTGGCTGGCCCACGACCCGGGACTGGACGCCCACGTGGCGATCAAGGTGCTGGCCGAGAACTGGCACCACGACGTACGCGTCCGGGAACGCTTCCTGGACGAGGCCCGGCTGTTGCGGCGGATGGAGGACGACCGGCTGGTGCGGGTACGCGCCGTCGGCGAGCTGCCGGACGGGCGGCCGTACACGGTGATGGACTGGGCCGACGGGGGCAGCCTGCGGGACCGGCTCGCCGACGGGCCGCTGCCGGTACCGACCGCCCTGACGGTGCTCGGCGAGATCGCCGCCGGAGTGGCCGTGCTGCACCGGCATCGGGTGGTGCACCGCGACCTCACGCCCGGCAACATCCTGTTCCGCCGCACACCGGCCGGAGAACGGGTCCTCATCGCCGACCTCGGTCTGGCCAAGGCGCTCGCCGTCGCCTCCGGGCTCACCGTGCGCGCCGGCACCCCCGGCTACATGGCCCCGGAGCAGGACGACCCGCTCGCGGTCGTGGACGTGCGCGCCGACGTGTACGCGCTGAGCCGCCTCGGCTTGTGCCTACTCGGCACCCCACCGCCCGAGCACCATCGCCCCGAGGACGTGCCCTCAACGCCCGACCACCCTCGCCCCGAGGACGCGACCCCACCGTCCGAGCACGGTCGCCTCGGGGACGTGCCTCTGATGTCCGAGCACGGTCGCCCCGAGGACGCGACCTTACCGTTCGAGCACCGTCGCCCCGAGGACGCGACCCCACCGCACGGCCACCCTCGACCCGAGGGCGTGCCCCCTACGCTCGACCAGGGGCGACCCGAGGCCGGGATGGCATTGTCCGACCACCCTCGAAGGGAGGGCGTGACCATGTCGCCGAGCGTGCCGAGCGTGCCGAGCGTGCCGAGCGTGCCGAGCGTGCCGAGCGTGCCGAGCGGACGTGCCGACCGTTTGGACGTCGAGGGGACCCGGCTGCGGCCGGGCGTGCCACCCGGCGTGGCGCGAGTGCTGCGCCGGGCCGGGGCGACGCGACCGGACGACCGCCATCCCGACGCCGCAGCGTTCCGGGCCGCCCTGCTGGCCGCCGCCGATACTGCCACTGCGCCCCCGGGCGTCACCGGGACCACCATCGGCGGGGCGACGGCCGACGCCCGCGACAGGGCCGTCGCCGGAACCGCCGGAACCGCCGGAACCGCCGGAACCGCCGGAACCGCCGGAACCGCCGGAACCGCCGGAACCACCCGAACCGTCGGCACCACCGGAACCGCAAGGACCGCCCGAGCCGCCGACACCGCCGACACCGCCGACACCGCCGGGACCGCCCGAGCCGCCAGGACCGCAGGGACCACCCGAACTGCCGACATCGCCGACATCGCCGGGACCGCCCGAGCGGCCGGAACCACCCGAACCGCCAGGCAGGACGGTGGGCTGGTGCGGTCGGGGCGTTGGCGGTGGGGTGGGGTCGGGCTGGTCCTGGTGTTGACCGCGACGGCGGGTGTGGTGGCGGCCGACGCGACGGCGGTGACGCGTACCGCGAGGAGTGGAGTGTTGCGCGTGGACCTGCCTGCCGGGTGGCGGGCGGCGGGCACCGGCTGGGCCGGCCGGTACGGCGGGGACGGGCGGCTCGAACCGGCCCTGGTGGTCTCGCCCGAGCCGGACCGGTGGGCCGTCGACCCGAGGGTGCCGGGTGCGTTCCTGGGATTGTCCGCGTCGGCCGGGCGGCGTACCGACCCGGCCGGGTTCGTCGCCGAGCAGCCGCACGCCGACTGCGCCCCGGCGCCGGTGCGGTGGGTACGTCGCGGCGGGCTGGACTGGGTGGTCGCCCGGTTCGACTGTGCCCGGGACCGGCCGGTGCTGGTGGAGGCGGCGGCCCGCGCCCCGGCCGGTCTGCTCTACGCGCAGGTGGTGCCACCACCCGACACCGCCGACGCGTTCGTCGACAGCCTGCTGGACCGGGTACGGGTCGATTAACGCACCACAACGGTGACCACGTGGACCGTGCCCTCGTGCGGGATGGTGACGTCCACGGTGCCGCTGCGCAGGAAGCGGACGTCGACCACCCCGGCCTCGTAGTGACTGTCGGCCAGCTCCGGTCGGTCCACGGTCACCTGCCCTGGCCCGATGCCCTGGATCCGTAGCACGCCGCCGGTGGCGAAGCAGAGCGACGACGGCATCGGGCCGATGTCGGCGAGCACCAGGTCGTACCGGACCGCGCCGAGGCAGGCGTCGGTCGGGGTGGGGGACGGTGGGTGGGGCGTACCCCTGCGGGTGGTCGAGACCGGCGCGGACGGCGACGGGCTCCGCGTGGCGCGGCTGGTCGGCGGCCGGGCGTCGGTGGTGGGCGGCCCGGCCAGCGGTGGCGCGCCCGCGGTGGGCGGAGTCGACGACGACGCGGCCGACGACGGCGGGGGCGGGTCAGGGGGTCGGACGGGCAGCGGCGACACCGGCTGGTCGGCGCAACCGGCGGCGATCACGAACACGGTGACCAGCGGGATGGCCGACCGGAGGCGGATCAGCCGGAGCCAGACCTGTCGGAAGCGGACCTGCCGGAGCCAGACCTGCCGGAAGCGGATCTGCCGGAACGCGGCCCGCTGGTCGCCGGTCCCACCGGCCGCCGACGGTCGATCAGCCGCCCGCATCGGTGAGCCTCTGCCGGACCTGTCGGCGGGCCTCGTGGATGCGGGACTTCACCGTGCCCTCGGGCAGGCCGAGCAGGTCGGCGATCTCGCGGTAAGCCAGGTCGAGCACGTCGCGCAGGGTGAGCGCCTCGGCCAACTCGGGGCGAAGGGCGTCCAACGCCTCCAGCAGGTCCAACCGGGTGCCGGCGACCACGCTGGTGCGGCGTGGGTCGGGCGGGTCGGGCACCGGCACCCCGCCGGCCTCGACGAGCCACCGCCGCCGCAGCATGCGGTAGGTCGAGCGGGCCCGGTTGGCGGTGATCCGGTAGAGCCAGGTGCGGAACGACGCGCGGCCCTCGAAGCGGCCGATGCCCCGGGCCACCGCGAGCAGGGCGTCCTGGCAGGCTTCCTCGGCGTCCTCCCGGTTGGGCAGCAGCCGGCCGCACAGCCGCAGCACCTCGGGGCGGATCGCCGTCAGCAGCGCGTCGAGCGCCGTCGCGTCGCCGCGCGCCGCCGCGCCGGCCAGGTCGTCGATCCCGTCCGCCAGGGTCATCGCGCCGTCCCGTGCTGGTGTCGCTCCAGGCTACGCCGCCGCCCCGCGACCGCGCCGCCCCGCGACCGCGCTGCCCCGCGACCGCGCCGGCTCGTCGTCGTGCCGCACGTGACTGTGCCGCCCCGCCTGCGGGGTGCCGTCTCGGCCTGGTCGCGCCTCTCCGTGACCGGTCGCCTGCGCCTGGTCACGCCGCCGTGGCCGGCCGGTGGACCGGGCCGGCATGATCCGCGACACCCCGACGGACCGGGGGCGCGCGGCGCGCTGGAACGGCCTCCGGCGGCGGGGTTAGGGTTAGCCCCGACCGTCTCGATCATCCGACCCGGGGGGCTCCGTGGGCGATTCGTTCGCGCATCTGCACGTGCACACGGAGTATTCGATGCTCGACGGTGCGGCCCGCCTCAAGGACCTGTTCGCCGAGGTCAAGCGGCAGGGGATGCCCGCCGTGGCGATGACCGACCACGGCAACATGCACGGCGCGAACGACTTCTACAAGCAGGCCATGGCCGCCGGGGTCACCCCGATCCTGGGCATCGAGGCGTACGTGGCGCCGGAGTCGCGGTTCCACAAGAAGCGGGTGCGCTGGGGTCGGCCGGAGCAGAAGAGCGACGACGTCTCCGGCAGCGGTGGTTACACGCACAAGACGATCTGGGCGCGCAACAAGACCGGCCTGCACAACCTCTTCACGCTGACCAGCAAGGCGTACACCGAGGGCTACTTTGTCAAGTGGCCCCGGATGGACGCCGAGCTGCTGGCCGAGTGCGCCGACGGCCTGATGGCCACCACCGGCTGCCCCTCCGGTGAGGTGCAGACCCGGCTGCGGCTCGGCCACGACGCGCAGGCCCTCGAGGCCGCCGCGAAGTACCAGGACATCTTCGGCAAGGAGAACTACTTCCTGGAGCTGATGGACCACGGCCTGGACATCGAGAAGAGGGTCCGGGACGGGCTGGTCGAGATCGGCCGCAAGCTGGGCATTCCGCCGGTGGTCACCAACGACTCGCACTACACGCACGAGGCGCAGTCCGAGGCGCACGACGTGCTGCTCTGCGTGCAGACCGGCAGCAACGTCGCCGACCCGAACCGGTTCAAGTTCGGTGGCAGCGGCTACTACATCAAGTCCGCCGACGAGATGCGCGGCGTGGACGGCTCCGACGTCTGGCTGGAGGGCTGCCGCAACACGCTGCTGGTGGCCGAGCGGGTCGACCCGACCGGGATGTTCGAGTTCCACAACCTGATGCCGCGCTTCCCGGTGCCCGAGGGCGAGACCGAGGAGTCCTGGTTCCGCAAGGAGACCTTCGTCGGCCTGGCCCGCCGGTACCCGCAGGGCATCCCCGAGGGCCACGTCGTGCAGGCCGAGTACGAGCTGGGCGTCATCATCCAGATGGGCTTCCCGTCGTACTTCCTCGTGGTCGCCGACTTCATCCAGTGGGCCAAGAACCAGGGCATCGCGGTCGGCCCCGGCCGGGGTTCGGCGGCCGGTTCGCTGGTCGCGTACGCGTTGGGCATCACCGACCTGGACCCGATCCCGCACGGGCTGATCTTCGAACGGTTCCTCAACCCCGAGCGTGTCTCCATGCCCGATGTCGACATCGACTTCGACGAGCGTCGGCGCGGTGAGGTGATCAAGTACGTCACCGACAAGTGGGGTGAGGACAAGGTCGCCCAGATCGCCACCTTCGGCACCATCAAGGCGAAGGCTGCGATCAAGGACTCGGCGCGGGTGCTCGGCTACCCGTACGCGGTCGGCGACCGGATCACCAAGGCCATGCCGCCGGCCGTGATGGGCAAGGACATCCCGCTCGAAGGCATCTTCGACCCGAAGCACCCCCGGTACGCCGAGGCCGGCGAGATCCGCGGCATGTACGAGTCCGAGGCCGACGTCAAGAAGGTCATCGACACCGCCCGGGGCATCGAGGGGCTGATCCGGCAGACCGGTGTGCACGCCGCCGGTGTGATCATGTCGGCCGAGCCGATCATCGAGCACATCCCGCTGATGCGTCGGGACTCCGACGGGGTCATCATCACCCAGTTCGACTACCCGACGTGCGAGTCGCTCGGGCTGTTGAAGATGGACTTCCTCGGCCTGCGCAACCTGACCATCATCGACGACGCGGTCAAGAACATCCAGCTCAACCACGGCAAGGAACTGGACCTGCTGGGCCTGCCGCTGGACGACAAGCCCGCGTACGAGCTGCTGGCCCGGGGCGACACCCTGGGCGTGTTCCAGCTCGACGGCGGACCGATGCGGTCGCTGCTGCGGATGATGAAGCCGGACAACTTCGAGGACATCTCCGCCGTCCTGGCGCTGTACCGCCCCGGCCCGATGGGCGTCGACTCGCACACCAACTACGCACTGCGCAAGAACGGCCTCCAGGAGATCACCCCGATCCACCCGGAGCTGGAGGAGCCGCTGCGGGAGATCCTCGCCCCCACCTACGGCCTGATCGTCTATCAGGAGCAGGTGCAGCGCGCCGCGCAGATCCTCGCCGGTTACACGCTCGGCCAGGCCGACCTGCTGCGTCGGGCGATGGGCAAGAAGAAGAAGGAGATCCTCGACAAGGAGTTCGGCCCGTTCCGGGACGGCTGCCGGGAACACGGCTACTCCGACGAGGCCGTCCAGAAGGTCTGGGACGTGCTGGTCCCGTTCGCCGGGTACGCCTTCAACAAGGCGCACTCGGCCGCGTACGGGCTGGTGTCGTATTGGACGGCGTACCTGAAGGCGCACTACCCGGCCGAGTACATGGCGGCGTTGCTGACCTCCGTCGGCGACGACAAGGACAAGATGGCCATGTACCTGTCGGAGTGCCGCCGGATGGGAATCCAGGTGCTGCCGCCGGACGTGAACACCTCCGCCGGGCCGTTCACCCCGGTCGGCAAGGAGATCCGCTTCGGCCTCGGCGCGATCCGCAACGTCGGTGCCAACGTGGTGGCGGCGATCATGCGGTGCCGCGACGAGAAGAGCGAGTACACCGACTTCTACGACTTCCTGTCCAAGGTGGACGCGGTGGTCTGCAACAAGAAGACCATCGAATCGCTGATCAAGGCCGGGGCGTTCGACTCGCTCAAGCATTCGCGCAAGGCGCTGCTCACCGTGCACGCCGACGCCATCGACGCGTACGCCGACGTCAAACGCAAGGAGGCCGTCGGCCAGTACGACCTCTTCGGTTCGGGCTTCGGCGACACCGAGACGGCGACCACCACCACGGTCATGCCCGTCATCAGCGACGGCGAGTGGGACAAGCGCGACAAGCTCGCGTTCGAACGTGAGATGCTCGGCCTGTACGTCTCCGACCACCCGCTGTTCGGCCTGGAGCACGTGCTGAACGCGGCGGCCGACTGCACCATCGCCACCCTGTCCGAGGAGGGCACCGTGCCCGACGGCGCGGTGGTCACCCTCGCCGGCATCCTCTCCGGTGTGCAGCGTCGGGTCACCAAGCAGGGCCGGGCGTGGGCTTCGGCGACCCTGGAGGACCTCGCCGGCGGGGTGGAGGCGCTGTTCTTCCCGAACACCTACGAGGTGATCGGGCAGTACATCGCCGAGGACGCCATCGTGGTGGTCAAGGGCCGGATCGACCGGCGCGACGACACCCCCCGCATCATGGCGATGGACATGCAGTTGCCGGACGTCAGCAGCAACCCGGCGAGCAAACCGGTCACCCTGACGATCCCGGTCAACCGGCTCACGCCACCGCTCGCCGACCGGCTCAAGGAGACCCTGCTGCTGCATCCCGGCGACACCGAGGTGCACGTGAAGCTGCACCGCAGCGGCCGCGTCGAGACCTGGCGACTGGGCCTGTTCCGCGTCGCCCCGACCACCGCCCTGATGGGTGACCTCAAGAGCGTCCTCGGCCCCGCCAACGTGAGCTGACCCTGCTCAAGTGCTCGGCGGTTCCGGGACGCCCGGCGGCTGCGCATGCCGGGGGTTTCGGATGCTGAGGGCTTCGGACGCCGAAGGTTTCAAGAACCTGGGGTTTCGGATGCCGGGGGTTTCGGGAGCCAGCGGGCGAGGATTGGCGCTGGGTAGTGGGTGTGGCGAGGGTTAGCGTCGGGGCGTGGAACTGGAACAGGCGCAGAAACTGTGGCAACCACAGCCCGGTTGGCTGAACACCGCCAGCTACGGGCTGCCGCCGGACCCGGCCTGGGAGGCGTTGCAGGACGCGCTCGCGGCGTGGCGGGCCGGACGCGGCTCCTGGGAGGGCTGGAGCGAGACGACCGACCGGTCCCGGGCCGCGTTCGCCACGCTGGTCGGCGTACCGGTGGCCGACGTGTCGGTCGGTGCGGTCGTCTCCCAGATGCTGGCCCCGGTCGCCGCCGCACTGCCCGCCGGGGCGCGGGTGGTCGTCCCCGAGGTCGAGTTCACCTCCAACCTCTTCCCCTGGCTGGTGCAGGAGGAGCGGGGCGTGCAGGTACGCACCGTGCCGCTGGACGGGCTGGTCGACGCGATCAACTCCGACACCGACCTGGTGGCGTTCAGCCTGGTGCAGTCCGCCGACGGGACGGTGGCCGCGTACGACGAGATCGTCGCGGCGGCCCGGGCCCACGGCGCGCTCGTCGCGGTGGACGCCACCCAGGCGTGCGGCTGGCTGCCGTTCGACGCGAGCCGGGCCGACGTGGTCGTGGCCGGCGGATACAAGTGGCTGATGGGTCCCCGGGGCACCGGGTTCGCGTACCTCGATCCGGCCCTACGGGAGCGACTGCGGCCCGACGCCGCCGGTTGGTACGCGGGCAGTGACCCGCACGCCTCGTACTACGGGCCGCCGCTGCGGCTCGCCGACGACGCCCGCCGGTTCGACATCTCGCCGTCCTGGTTCAACTGGGTCGGTGCGGCTCCGGCGCTGGAACTGCTGCTGGAGATCGGGGTGCCGACCGTGCACGCGCACAACGTGGCGCTGGCCAACCGGTTCCTCACCGGCCTGGGGCGACCGCCCGGCGACAGCGCGATCGTCACCGTCGAGGTGCCCGACGCGCAGCACAAGCTGGAACGGGCCGGGGTGCGGGCAGCCGTCCGGGCCGGTCGGGTCCGCGCCTCGTTCCACCTCTACACCACCCCCGAGGACGTCGACCTCGCCCTCCACGCCCTGATGTAAGGAAGGGTCCCCTGCTATCGCCTGGTGCATAGCAGGGGTCCCTTTCTAACGTGCGTCGCTTCCGAGTGTCGCGGTGCTTGTGGGCATCGCGTCGCTTCCGGGTATCGCGGTGCTTGCGGGTGGTGTGTTGACGGCCGGCGCCCCGGGTGGGGCGCCGGCCGTCGTGATGGTGTTGGTGGGTCAGCTGTTCCAGTGCTCGGCGACGAGGTCGGCGGCTTGCTGTTCCC
>NZ_JBSFSO010000070.1:0-24917 GCF_053589795.1 Micromonospora sp. NPDC003241
CCCCAACCCCCCCCCCGCCCCGCCTCGCCCCCGGGCCTGCGGTGTACGGCGGGGTCCCCTGCTATGCACGAGGCGATAGCAGGGGACCCCTCCTTACACGCACACCCCTCCCGCCGCCCGCCGCCGGTCCGCTGGCGACGGCGGCGAGGCGTTCGCCGGGCGTGGCGTCCGGGTGCCGTACGGTGGATCGATGACCGACTTGGTGGCGACCATCCGGCGGGTGTGCCTGGACCTGCCCGAGGTCACCGAACGCCCGAGCCACGGCACGCCGGCCTGGTTCATCCGAGGCAAGAAGTCCTTCGCCCAGGTGTGGCCGGACGGCCATCACCAGAACGACTTCCCGCACCTGTGGTGCGCCGCGCCACCGGGCTCGGCCGAGGAGCTGATCGCGTCCGCCCCGCAGACCTACTTCCGTCCGCCCTATGTGGGGCATCGGGGCTGGGTGGGCGTACGCCTCGACACCGGCGTGGACGAGACCGAACTCGCCGAGGTCGTCGAGGACGGGTACCGGGTGGTGGCACCCAAGACGCTGCTCGCCCAGCTCGACGCCCGCTGAGAGGCTCCGGCTCCACGCCCGTTGAGAGGCTCCGGCTCCACGCCCGTTGAGAGGCTCCGGCTCGACGCCCGTTGACCGGCACGACCGTGGGCCCGGCCGCCGGCCGGGCCCACGGTGCGTCGGCTCACTGGAACGACACGTCGTCCAGGTACAGGCCGTCGGTGCCGGCCGCCGTCTCGACGTAGAGGCGGGCGCCGGTGAGGCTGCCGCTCCACGACACCGTGGCGGTGCCGGTGAGCTGGGTCCAACCGTTCGCGTTCGCCGTCGCCGCCGGGGTGAGCTGCACGTAGTTCGTGGTGCCGTTGGCGGTCACCGCCAGGGTGGGGCGTACCGACGGGGTGCCGCTCTGCGACCGTACCCAGAGCGTCGTGGTGTACGTGCGGCCGTTGGTAAGCTTCGACGTCATGTCCTGGCTGGGACCGTTCCACGACGCGGTACGCCCCGAGTGCAGCAGCGACCGCGTGCCGCCTCGGACCACGCTGGTGTTCGACGCCAGCGTGCCGGCGCCGAAGACCGTCCAGCCGGTCGTGCCGCTCTCCATGTCGCCGTTGGTCACCAGGTTGCTGCTACCGGTGCCGCCGGTGAACCGCCAGTTGTTGAAGTTGAACAGGTTGCCGCTGCCGCCGGTGAAGCGCAGGTACAGGTCGCGGGTGCCGGTGGCGCCGCTGACGTTGCAGGTGGTGTTCGTCCAGTTCTGCCAGCCGCCGGTGCCGGGCACCGCACAGGTGCCGACCAGCGGGCCGGTGCTGCTGTCCAGCCGCAGCTCGATGTTGCCGCCGCTGGCCGCCGAGGCCACCCGCGCGGTGAAGGACGAGGCGCCGGTGCCGAAGGCGACGCCCTTGACCCGGATCCAGTCGCCGTTGCTGATGAAGGCCACGTTCATCCCGCCCTCACTGGAGGGCTCGGTCTCGATGCCGTTGGCCCAGTCGATGGTCTCGGCCTCCTGCGTGACGTACGGGTTGAGCGTGCCCACCTGAGGTGGCCCCGCGGTGGTCATGTTCATCGTCGGGATCGAGCCGTCGGCGTTGTAGCTGAACCGCTCCACCGCCACCGACCGGGTGAAGCCGCCACCGCCCGGCAGCGCGCCGTTGTGATAGAAGAAGTACGAGTTCCCGGCGAAGTCGATGATGCCGGGGTGGTTGGTGAAGCTGCTGCCCTGCCTCGGCATGACCGTGCCCCGATAGGTCCACGGTCCGGTCGGACCGGGCGCGGTGGAGTAGGCGATGAACTCCGAGCAGCACTCGGCGGCGAAGATGTTGTAGTAGACGCCGTTGCGCTTGTAGACCCACGGCCCCTCCTCATAGAGGGTGGGCCGGCTCGCGTTGCCGGTCCGGGTGCCGAAGCCCGCCGTGGTGAGCGGGATCTGCGTCGGGCTGCCGGAGAACGAGATCATGTCCGAGTTCAGCCGGACGTACCACAGGTTCGGGTTGCCCCAGTACAGGTACGCCTGACCGTTGTCGTCGATGAAGGCGTGCGGATCGATCTCACCGTTGCCGGTCAGCGGCCGGCCGAGCGCGTCGCGGAACGGCCCGGTCGGCGAGCTGGAGACGCCGACGCCGATCACCATCTGCCCGTTCGAGCGCTGCCGCACCGGCACATACCAGTAGAACTGGCCGTTGCGGGCGATGACGTGCCCGGCCCAGGCGTTGGCGTCGGCCCAGGCGAACGTGCCCAGGTTCATCGGGACGCCGTGGTCGGTCCAGTTCACCATGTCAGCCGAGGAGAAGACCCGCCACTCCCGCATGGTGAAGTAGGTCGAGCCGTCCTCGTCGCGTCCGGTGTAGAGGTAGACCCGGCCGTTGTGCACCAGCGGCGCCGGGTCGGCCGTGTAGACGTGTTGCACGAGCGGGTTGTCCGCCTTCGCCGGAGCGGCGAAGAAGGTCACCAACATCAACGGAATCGTCAGCCAGGCGATCCCACGTCTGGCTCTGACGCTGCGCGGCAGCGCGGACACGAAGCTCACAACGGACTCCTGTAGGGGTGGTGGCGCGCTCGCCGGACCAGCCGTACGGGGACGGGAACGGCGGGGACGAGCAGTGCCGGTCGACCGTGACCGAGGCGGTGTTAGCGACAACATCCACGCCTCGGCCGCCTGCCGGGAAGCCGCAGAGCGCGTGCTCACCATCACCACCGATGAGAACGCTAACATGTGAGCGATCACACAGACAAGGATGACCATCTATTCCTGGTCACGCCGGGGATGGGTCCGGCACGGCCTGGCGCCACGGCCGCCGAGGGGCCGCCGACCGGCACCCGTTACGGTGGCAGGCGTGTCGACGGCGGTGTGGGTGACGGTGTGGTCGAGCTGACCTGGCACGGTCACAGCACCGTGTGGATCGAGGACTCCGGCACCCGACTGCTCACCGATCCGCTGCTCCGCGACCGGCTCGCCCACCTGCGGCGACGACGCGGGCCCACCCCCCGGTTGACGGCCGCACCGGACGCCGTACTCGTCTCGCACCTGCACGCCGACCACCTGGACCTCGCGTCGCTGCGCCGGCTGCCCCCGGACACCCGGCTGGTGCTGCCGGCCGGGGCCGCGCCGCTGGTGCGGCGGGCCCTGGGCGCCACCGCCGACCGGTACACCGAGCTGACGCCCGGCGAGGCGACCACGGTCGGCGAGGTCACCGTCACGGCGGTGCCCGCCGCCCATCCCGCCGGGCGCGGCCCCTGGTCACGCCATCGGGCACCGGCCGTCGGCTACCTGGTCGAGGGCCGGGCGCGCACCTGGTTCGCCGGGGACACCGGCTTCTTCGCCGAGATGGACTCGCTCGGCCCACTCGACCTGGCGCTGATCCCGGTCGGCGGGTGGGGACCCACGCTCGGCCCGGGCCACCTCGACCCGCAGGGCGCGGCCGAGACGGCGCGGCGGGTGGCGGCGGCGTGGGCGGTGCCGATCCACTACGGCACCTTCTGGCCAGTGGGGTGCGACCGGGTCCGGCCGGACCGGTTCTTCGGGCCGGGCGACGACTTCGCCCGGTACGCGAAACGGATCTCCCCCGACACCCGGGTACGCGTCCTGCAGCCGGGTGAATCCCTCACCGTGCCCGGCACATGACGGCGACCCTCGGCACGCTGGCGTGGCTCACGCTGGTGGTGATGTTCGGCGCGGTCGTCCCGGTGGTGCCCACCGGTGCGGCGGTCAGCGGTGCCGCCGCCCTCGCCGCCCACCAGGACCCGGTGACCGTGCTCCTGGTCGTGCTCGCCGGGGCGCTCGGCGCGTACCTCGGCGACCTGGTGGTCTTCGCGGTGCTCGGCTGGGGCGGCGAACGCATCGCCCGGCGGCTGCGCTGGCTGCGTGGGCCACAGCGGCTGGACCGGCTGTCGGCGCGGGTCCGCGAGGGCGGCGTCCCGATGCTGCTGGTGTCCCGGCTCGTGCCCGGCGGCCGGTTGCCGGTGCTGCTGGCCGCGGCGATGGCCGGGATGACGTGGCGACGGTTCGCCGTGGCCAACCTGCCGGCCACCCTGCTCTGGTCGGTCGTCTACGCCATGATCGGCGTGCTCGGCCGGGCCATCTTCCCCGAGCCGTGGCAGAGCGTGCTCGCCGCGATCGTGCTGGTCCTGCTGGTCACTCAGGTGTTGAGCCGGCTGGGGCGACGCCGGCCCGAGCCGGTCCATCCACCGGCGACGCCATGACCGGTATCCGCCGTCCCGCCTCCCCCGGATCCGTCCCGGGCACCGCCGGACCGGGCCGCGTCGCCGGGGCCGCGCCGTCCACCGCCTCGGACCGGGTCGCCAGGTCGGACCCGTCGGCTGCGCCGGTCCCGTTCGCCGCATAGGGCCCGTCCGCCGCGTCGGGCCCGTCCGCCACGTCGGGGCCCTTCGCCGCGTCGGGGCCGTCCGCCGCGTCGGGGCCCTTCGCCGCGTCGGGGCCGTCCGCCGGGTCACCGGGCTCGTCGGGGCTGCGCAGGCCGAGCCGGAACAGCCAGTCGAGCAACTGGCGGTGCACCGCGTCCGGGCCGACCAGCTCGCCCTCCTGCGGCCAGTCGGCGGGATGCACGAGCAGCGCGTCGTTCTGCCAGCCGCCCAACCCGCCGTGGCTGCCGACCAGCTCCTCGAAGGCGGTCACCTCCTCCAGGCCGGGATCCACGGAACTGATCAGGACCAGGTCACCGACGTGGTCCATGCCCTGGTGCCGCAGCAGGTCGTGTCGGGCCCTCGGCCCGTACGGCAGCAGCGGGTCGTCGCCCTCGACGTGCCCGTCGCGCAGCCGGTGCGTGCCCGAGCGCCCCACCGCCAGCGCTCCGGCGGCCGAGTCGACGACGACCACCCCGACGCCGGGATGCGCGGCCAGGCCCGCCACCAGCCCCGGCGCCACCTCGTCGATCCGGTCACGGGTGAGCCGCCCCGGATGCCGGGTCAGATAGACCATCGCCAGGTTGCCGGAGGCCACCACCACGGTCTCCGGTTCGGTACGCCCCGACGCGGCGGCCCGCTCGTGCGCCCGGTCCGGCTCCGGCGACGGGTGGGGGCCACGCGCCGCCTCCGGCCGGGCCCGGACCGCCATCCGGGTCGCGGTGGCGGTCACCCCGCTGCGGCCGGACACCTCGCTGAGCAGCGCGTCCACCCGGGCGCGCTCCTCGGCGTTGCGGGTGGTCTCGTGCTCGCCACCGGCGAGCGCCGCGTCCCGACCCGGCCCGCGTGGGCGGCGGCGCGGCGCCGGCACGGGTTCGGCCGCACCCGGTGTCACCAGCCGGGACACCACCTGGGTCAGGGACTCGCCGTACCGCTGGCGGAACGTGGCGCCCTGGCTCTGGCCGTGGTCGCTGAGCACCACGATGTGGTAGCGCCGCCCCGCCTCGGCGGCCAGCCGTTGCAGGATGCCGAGCGTGTGATCGAGTGACTCCAGCGCGGCCATCGCCTCCGGCCGGGCCGGGCCGGCGTGGTGGGCCACCTCGTCGTAGTCGACGAAGTCGCAGAAGATGACCGGCGCGCCCCGGGCCATCTGCTCGGCGATCAGCGACACGTTGAGGTCGTTGTGCAGGCTGGCCAGCGGACGCAGCGCCAGGTACGAGCCGCCCCGGTCGGCCCGGGGCTGGACGCCGCGCACCCGTCGCCGCCGGGCGGCGTGCAGTTCCCGCAGCACCTGCCCGGCACCGAGCACCACCGTCCGGGCGAAGCCGTACGGGCTGGTCATGAACGCCGCGTAGCCGGCCGTGGAGCGGCCGGGCAGGCCGGCGCGGCTGACCGTCAACAGGGTGGTGGGGGCGTCGCCGGAGAAGGCGGTGCTGATGCTCACCCCACCGTCGCGCAGCAGCCCCCGGCCGGTGGACAGTCGCCGCTCGACCTCGGCCGCGTCGCGGGGACGGCTGGTCACCACGAGTCGCCCGGCCGGCGCGCTCCCGTCGGGGCCGGGCGGCGCCTTCTCGTACCAGCGGTAGGCCGGTACCCGACCGAACTCGCCGTGCAGCAGACCGGCCTGGGCGGCGGGGGTGGTGGCCGGCAGCCCGGTGTGCCAGCGGGTCATCCGGTGACTGCGCGACCGCAGCCAGCGGCCCATGGTGGGCAGGTTGCCGGCGCGCACCGCCCACTGCACGACCGGCGCGGCCACCCCGTCGAGCTGGACCACGAGCAGGCCCTCGGGTGGGGCGTCGCCGGCCGCGTCGCGCCGGGGCGGGCCGCTGCGACGCCAGCGCCTCCAGCGGGGGCCACCACGGTCGGTGGAGCGCCGGATCCGGCTCATCAGCCGCAGCATCTCGCTGACGAAGGTGTCGTCGGTGCCCGCGTCGGCGAGCCAGTTGACGGCGGCGGCCAGCGCCACGGCCAGCCAGGCGGCGGCGAACGCGACGGCGAACCCGGCGACGTGCGCCTCGGGGGCCAGTTGCAGCGCCACGTACATCACCACGGCCTGGACGCCCACGCCGATGGCCAGCGCACCGAGCCCACCGAGCGCGGTGGCCAGGGCCAGCAGCACCGGACGCAGCACCGCCCCGACGCCGGTGACCAGGGCGACCAGCCAGAGCAGCCCGACCAGGCCGCTGATGGTGACGCCGGGCAGCAGCCAGAACGTCGCGCTGAGCACCAGGAACGAGGTCGCCATGCTGCGCACCAGGGCGCGTACCCGGGCGAAGGTCGGCCGGTAGTCGCGCAGCACCCGCAGGGCGACCCGGACGGGTTCGGGCAGAGCGCGGCGCTCGGCATCCACCTGCGGTTCCATGCCGCCACCATGTCACACGGCACCAACAAGATCGAAAAGCCGGACCCGGGTTCCCGGACGGTGGAGCGGCCGTGCCGCGCGGGACGGTCAGGGGTCGAGACTGGTGGCGGTCTCCGGCGGCCCGGACAGGCCGGTGGTGACCCAGCGGCGCTGGGTGGCGTCCCACGACAGCAGCAACCAGCCGGGTCGGTACGGCGGCAGGTGCAGGTTCTCCAACCGCAGCGCCATCTCGGGCGTGACCCGTTCCGGCAGCCGCAGCACCACCCGCGCGCCGGGGGCGGTGAGCGTGACGGTGCCCTCGGCGCGGATCTCGTCCTGCACCTCGCGGCGGGCCCGGCGGGACAGCCTGTCCCGGATCATCTGGTAGACGTCCTCCCCCGCCTTCGTCGCCAGCGCCTGCACGAACGGCAGCAGGGCGGAGCCGGCCAGCGCACCGACGAGGAGTTCGGTGGCACCACGTTCGGTGTCGTAGCGGGGTTCGGTCACATCGACCATCGTGTCACGGACCGACGTGCAGGAAGGGTGCCCAGAGCGTGGGCCGGTGCGGTTGCGCGGCGCGCAGCGTACGCACCGCCTGGTGCAGGGCCGACGCGGCGTCGTCGACCCCGTCGAGCCGGGCGTAGAAGTCGGCCGCGACGCCGGGGGCGACGGCGTCGTCGATCGCCCAGGCGGTGCCGACCACGTGCCGGAACCCGGCGATGTGGCAGGCACCGGCGACGTGCAGGGCCTCGTCGTCCAGGTCCTCGTGCGAGACCCCGGTGTCGCACGCCGACAGGTAGGCGATCTCGGCACCGGTCAGCCTCAGCCGGGCGATGTCGGCGACGGTCAGCGGGGCGACGGCGTGGTCGTGCAGGACGAGGTGCCCGTCCGCGCTCCCGTCGGCGGCACTGACGGCGTGGCCGGCGAAGTGCAGCCACGGGTGCCGGGGCAGCGCGTCGAGCACGGACCGCCGGATCGCCCGCTCACCGAGGAGCACCCGGCTCGCCGGATACCGGGTGGTCAGCATCCGCACCTCGGCCGGCACGTTCGGCAGGTCGCCCAGTCCGGGCGTCTGTGGCAGGGCCACCACCAGCGGCGCGGCCGTCCGGGCCACCGGGCGGGACCGCCAGGCGGTGACCAGACTGCGCACCGTCGGCGCGTACGAGGAGACCACCCGGTCCAGCACGCCCGGTCCCTCCGCCGGTCCGGCGGCGTGCAGCGGAAGGCTGGTCAGCGGCCCGGTCGGCACCCACCACACCCGGGAGCCGGGCGGCGGGGCGAGCGCGTCGAGCACCGGTGCGGCGACGGTGTCCCAGAGCCAGACCAGCGTTGCGGCGACCGTGGCCCGGGCCTCCGCGCGGAGCTGGGCGGGCAGGCTAGGACTCGTACTGCGGGCGACGGCCGCGCGCAGCCGCCGAGCCCGGTCGACCACCTCGTCGAGGCTCAGCCGCAGCGGCACCACCCGGACCCGGCCCCCGGCGAGCACCAGGGCGTCGCACCGCAGCCCACTGATGTTGAGCACCACGACGGGACCGCGCCGGGCGATCTCGGCGAGCAGGTCGTCGACCGGGGGTGGACGCAGGAACCCGCCGAGACCGTCGACGCCCCGGATCTCGTCCAGCAGCGCGTCCCAGTCCCGGGCCAGCGCGTGCCGGTCCTCACCGGGCAGCGTCAGATCGTCGGGCCGGGAACTGAAGCCGATCCCTTCCGGTCGGTCGAACGCGCTCCGCAGGGCCTCGAAGCGGTCCGCCAGGTCGGCGCGCCGCCGCCGCAGCTCGGTCAGCTCGGTCCGGGTGTCCAGGGCGTGCCCGAGCAGCACCCCCCGGCCGTGTTCCAGCAGCCGCAGCGCGTCGAGCGGGTCACCGGCGGAGACGGCGCAGGCGGCGGCGTCCCGGGCCAGACCGACGAAGGCGCCCAGATGCCGCTCCCGGTCGGCGTGCGTGACCCGCCTCGGCGCGGTCCGGGGCAGCAGATCGACCGCGAGGTGGTACGCCTGCCGGGCTTCGGCGAGGTCGTGTCCCCGGCTGCTGGCGAGGACGGCGTTGGCCCACCGCCGGGCGGCCTCGACGCGTACGCGGACCGGTGCGGTCGGGTCCCGTGCGACCCGCCGCAGGATGGTGATCGCCTCCCGGTACGCCTTCGGCTCGCCGCTGACCGCCCAGACCGTCAACGCGGCGGCCTCGCTGAGCAGGGCGTCGGCGCGCAGGTAGTGCCCGTCCGGCACGGCCGCCGCCGCGTCCCGGGCGGCCCGGGCCATCCGGCGGGCCTCCCGAGGGCGGGGCACCTCGGCCGCGAGCCGGGTCACCTCCGCCCGCCGGATGTTGGCGAGCACGAGCATCCGTTCGGCCCGGTTGGGGTGCCCCTCGGGGGTGGCCCGCACGGCGTGCTCGGCGAGGCGGCCCGCCTCGGCCAGGTCGGCCGGGTGCCGCCCGGCGGCGTACCGGTCGACCAGCACGAGCGCGAGGTTCGACCCGAACCGCGCCCGCAGCGGGTGCCGGTCACCGGCCGCCACCACCGCCTCGCGGCCCCGCTCGACCGCCTCGTCCAGCAGGGCCCGCTCCCGGCCGTTCGTCGCGCGGTACCGCAGTCGCAGGATCTCGGCGAGGTTGGAGAGCATCCCGGCGAGGTCGTCACCGGGTCCGGCCACCGCCACCGCCTCGCGGGACACCTCGACCGCCTCGGCGAGGGCGGACGAGTCGTCGTAGCGCAGCGACAGGGCGAGCAGCCCGTCGGCGAGGTTGGTCAGCCGGCCCGCGCGACGCGGATTGGTGGGCACGGTCTCGGCCAGCGCCGCACGGGCCTGGGCCACCGACTCGACCAGGTCCGCCTCGACGCCGGTACGCCGCCAGCGCAGCCGCAGCACGCCACCGAGGTTGGCGTGGAAGGAGGGCGTGGCGGGGGTGCGCTCGTTCGGGTACATCGCCAGCGCGTCGCGGAACAGCCCGATCGCCGCGTCCAGGTCGGCCAGGTCACCGAAGCGTTCGTAGCGGGACCAGCGGGCCGTCCCGAGACCGTTGGCGGCGGTGCTGCGGATGTCGACGTTCCGGGCGACCTTGAGCACCTCGGTGAAGACGGCGAGGGCGAACTCCAGGTCCGGCAACGACCCGCCGCGCTCGTACGCGTCGTGGTGCGCCTCGGCCTGCCCGCAGGCGCTGACCAGCAGGTGGTACTGCGGTGTCCCCCAGGCGTCGGGGATGCCGGTCACCGGTCGGGCGGAGTGTCGGGCTCCGACGACAGCCGGCGTGCGAACGCCTCACCCAGTGGGTCGCCGATGCGGCGGAACCACTCGGCGGCCTCCTGGTTACGGCCCTGTCCCATCAGATAGAGGGCCAGGTTGGCCTTCCCGTCGGTGCTGCCGGCCTCGGCGGCCTTGCGGAACCACTCGGCGGCCTCGTCCGTCCGGCCGGCGAGCTTGAGGGTGATCCCGAGACGGTTCATGTCCTCCGGTGACCCGCCCTGGGCGGCCTGCCGGGCCGCCGTCTCGGTGGGCAGCGGGGTGACGGTGAAGCCCGGTCCGCCGGCACCCGCTGGTCGCGCCTCACCCGCCGGTCGTCGCGCACTCGACGGTGATGCCTTCCGCTTGCGCCAACGACCGAACATCGCGTACCCCCGGGACATCGACTGTCGTCCAGTCTGTCACCGCTCCCGCGCGCGACGCAGTCCCCGAGGAGGAAACCCGACACTCGCCGCGCCACGTCGCCGGGCCGGCCCGGTCGACGGCTCGTCACCGGGCGGCGGAGGCCACCGGACAGCGGCGGGTCACGGGGCAGCGGGGGTCATCGGCAGCGGCGGGTCAGCGGGCGGCTGCCTCGTCGAGGTCGGCGGCGAGCGACTCCGGCGCGCGCATCCGCCAGGCGTCGGTGACCAGCTCGGCGAGGCGATCCAGCCCCACCGCCACCAGGCGCAGCATGACCAGGGGCAGTCCGTCGTAGCCGGGGGTGGTGAAGAAGAGGTCGGGCTCGCCGAGCAGCAGGGCCTGCTTCTCGGCCTCGTCCCCGACGTAGAGCACGGCCACGTCGGTGCGGATCACGCGCGGCCTGCCGGGCAGCCGCTCGGGGTAGGACCAGACGAACCCCTTGTCGGCCACCCGGAAGTCGAAGCCGTCGCTGTCGTTCTCGACCACGTGCGGCAGCGCGAGCGCCAACCGACGGACGTCGTCCGCGTCAGCCATCGTCGTCCGCGTCAATCATCGTCGCCCGCGTCAGCCATTCCGGACCTCCTCCGCCCGCGTGGTCGCGGCACGGCGACAGGCTAGTCGCCGGGTCGGACATCCCGGCGGCTCGGCTCGGCCGATTCGCCCCACAAGCAGCTAAAAGCGCCGATAATCCCTCAGGTACGCCTGTCGACGACGGCACCGGGAGGGCGCAGATGGACCGAGACGACGGCGGCACCCCGCCCGCCCCGACTGGGCCGACCGGGCCGACCGCCACCGAGGCGGCCCTGACCGTCAACGGCACCGCTCACCACCTGCGGCTCGACGCCCGGGTCACGCTGCTCGACGCGCTCCGCGACGAGATCGGCCTGGTCGGCACCAAGAAGGGCTGTGACCAGGGCGCCTGCGGGGCGTGCACGGTGCTGGTGGACGGTCGGCGGGTGCTGTCCTGCCTGACCCTCGCGGCGCAGTGCGACGGCCGGGAGGTAACCACGGTCGAGGGACTCGCCGACGGCGGACGCCCGCACCCGATGCAGGAGGCGTTCGTCCGGCACGACGCCTTCCAGTGCGGTTTCTGCACCCCGGGACAGATCATGTCGGCCGTCGCGCTGCTGCGGGAGCGGCGGGCCGCCTCCGACGACGAGATCCGGGAGTTCATGAGCGGCAACCTGTGCCGCTGTGGCGCGTACCCGAACATCGTCGCCGCGATCCGCGAGGTCGCCGGCCAGGGGGTCGGTTGACCGTGCGCGAGTTCGAGTACCTGCGGCCGGAGGACGTCGGCGCGGCGGTGACGCTGGTGAGCGAGCGACCCGCCGCCCAGTACCTCGCCGGGGGCACCACCCAGGTCGACCTGATGCTCAAGGACGGCATCCTGGACCCGGACCGGGTCGTGGACATCACCCGGCTGCCGCTGCGCGGGGTGACCACCGACGGCCGGGCGCTGCGGGTCGGCGCGCTGACCACCATGGAGGAGATGGCCGCCGACCCGACGGTGGCGGTACGTCTGCCGCTGGTGCGGACCGCGCTGCTGGCCGGGGCGTCGACCCAGCTCCGCAACATGGCCACCATCGGCGGGAACCTGTTGCAGCGCACCCGCTGCCGCTACTTCCGCGACCCGACCGTGCCCGAGTGCAACAAGCGGCACCCTTCGTCCGGCTGCGCCGCGATCACCGGCGCCGGGGCCCGGATGCACGCCGTCCTCGGCGCCGGGGAGAGCTGCATCGCGCTGCACGCCTCCGACCTCTGCGTACCGCTGGTCGCGCTGGACGCCGTGGTGCACATCCGGGGCACCGACGGCGAACGGACGGTCCCGCTGACCGACTTCTATCTCCTGCCGGGCGAGCGACCGGACGTCGAGACCGTGCTGCGCCACGGCGACCTGATCACCGCGGTCGAGGTGCCGCTGCCGCCGGAGGCCGTACGCTCCGGCTACCTGAAGGTCCGCGACCGCGCCTCCTACGAGTTCGCGCTCGTCTCGGTCGCCGCCGCCGTCACCGTCACCGACGGCACGGTCACCGAGGCGCGGATCGGTCTCGGCGGCGTCGGCACCATCCCCTGGCGGGCCCGCGCGGCCGAACGCGTGCTCACCGGCGCGCCCGCGACGCCCGAGACCTACCGGGCCGCCGCCGAGGCGGAGCTGCGGGACGCGTTCACCGTGCCCGGCACCGCGTTCAAGCCCGAGCTGGCCCGGCGCACCGTCGTCCGCGCCCTGACCGACATCGTGGGTGACCTGCCATGACGATGACCGAACCGGTGACCGTGGTGGGTGCCGGCGTCGACCGGGTGGAGGGTCCGCGCAAGGTCGCGGGCGCGGCGGCGTACCCGTCCGACGTCAGCTACCCCGGCATGGCGTACGCGGCGCTGGTCCGCAGCACCGTCGCGCACGGGCGGATCGAGGCCCTCGACACCACCGCCGCCGAGGCGGTGCCCGGAGTCCTGGCGGTGATCACCCATCGCGACGCGGCACGGCTGGCCGCCGGACCCACCACGCCCATCGGGCCCACACCACCGCCGCCGATGCAGGACGACCTGATCCGGTACCACGGGCAGTACGTGGCCGTCGTGGTGGCGCAGACCCGGCAGCAGGCCGCCGCGGCGGCCCGCGCCGTCGCCGTCTCCTACCGCAGCGCCGAGCCGACGGCGGCCCTCGACGACACCGAGCTGCGCGACGACCCGTTCGGCACCGACGTCACCCGCGGCGACGCCGCCGCCGCGCTCGCCGCCGCCGACGTGGTGCACGAGGCGACCTACCGCACCGCGGAGAACACGAACAACCCGCTGGGCCTGTTCACCACGGTGGCGGTCTGGGAGGGCGACACGGTCACCGTGCACGACTCCACCCAGTGGACCTCGAACACCCGGGCCACCGTCGCCGCCGTGTTCGGGCTGCCGGAGGAGGCGGTACGGGTCTACGCGAAGTACGTCGGCGGCGGCTTCGGCGCGGGACTGCGGGTGTGGCCGCACGTGCTGCTGGCGGTGCTCGCCGCGCGTACGGTGGGGCGACCGGTGACGCTGACGCTCACCCGGCCGGAGATGTTCACCGGCGTCGGGCACCGGCCGGACACCGTCCAGCGGCTCCGGATCGGCGCCCGGCGCGACGGCACGATCGTCGCGATCGACCACGAGGCGACGCAGACCGTGGCGGTGGCCGACGAGAACACCGAGCCGGTCGCGGTGGCCGGCGCGACCGCGTACGCCTGCCCGAACGTGACCGCCCGCGACCGGCAGCGACGGCGACACATCCCCTGCCCGGGGTCGATGCGTGCGCCCGGCGAGGCGCAGGCGAACTTCGCCCTGGAATCGGCGCTCGACGAGCTCTCCTACCGGCTCGGGATGGACCCGCTGGAGCTGCGGCTGCGCAACGACGCCGAGGTCCACCCGGAGTCCGGGCTGCCGTGGTCGAGCAGGGCGCTGCGGGACTGCTACGCGGTCGGGGCACGGCGGTTCGGCTGGTCCCGCCGCGATCCCCGGGCCGGCGCGATGCGGGACGGCCGGTGGCGGGTCGGCTTCGGCGTGGCCGGGGTCAGCTACCCGTGGTGGCAGGTGCCCTGCCGGGCCCGCGCCACGGTCAGCCGGGACGGCACCGCCTTCGTCCGCAGCGCCGCCACCGACATCGGCACCGGGACGTACACGGTGATGCGACAGCTCTCCGCCGAACTGCTCGGGCTGCGGCTGGACCAGGTCCGCTTCGACCTCGGCGACTCGCAGATGCCCCCGGCGCCGCAGGCCGGCGGTTCCGGGCTGACCGGCGCCCTGGGCAACGCCGTGTACGCGGCCTGCCAGGCGCTGGTCCGCGCGGTGCTCGACCTGGTCACCACCGACACCCAGTCACCGCTGCACGGCTGCGCGATGGACGACGTGATGGTCAACGGCGGTCGGCTGCACCATCGGGCCGACGCGCGCCGGGGCGAGAGCTTCGCCGCGATCCTGGACCGGCACGGCCTCGACGAGCTGACCGCCGACGGCGCGAGCGCCCCGCCCGACCCGCAGCAGATCGGGATGGCCCCGGCCGGGGCGTTCGCGGCCAAGTTCGTCGAGGTGCACGTCGACCCGGACCTGGGACTCGTGCGGGTGCCCCGGGTGGTCTCCGTGGTCGACGGCGGGCGGATCCTCAACGAGAAGCTCGCCCGCAGCCAGATCGTCGGCGCCACCGTCGGCGGCATCGGGCAGGCGCTGCTGGAGGAGACCGTCACCGATCCGGACACCGGCCGCATCGCCAACGCCACCCTCGGCGACTACCTGATCCCGGTGAACGCCGACATCGGCGAGGTGGACGTGGTCTTCGTCGGCGGTCCGGACCGGGCCACCCCGATCGGCACCAAGGGCATCGGCGAGGTCGGCCTGCCGGGGATCGCCGCCGCGATCGCCAACGGCGTCTACCACGCCACCGGCACCCGGATCCGGTCGCTGCCGATCACCCTCGACCAGCTCCTCTGACCCGCCTCCTCCGCTGACCTGCCTCGCCGGACCCACCGCACCGGCCGGTACGACGACGGCGGGGGCGGGACCTCTCGGTCCCACCCCCGCCGGTCAGGCGCCTGCGCTCAGGAGGTGAACTTGTCCAGCGCCAGCTCGATGGCGCCGTTGTCCGGCTGGGCGTACGACTTCAGGGTCTCCCGGTTGTAGGAGATGAAGCTCGGGCAGCGCCCGGCCGGGGCGTTGATCCGACCGCCGTCGCCGAGCTTCTCGCCGGTCTGGGCGTTGTGGAAGGTCAGCGTGTAGCGGGACGAGATGTAGTCGACCGTGACCTGCTTGTCGTCGCGGTCCTTGTACTGGCACTTGCGCGGCTCGCCCTCGCTGCCCTGCACGAAGGTGAGGCAGCCGACGACCGAGACGGTCGCCCAGTCGGAGGTCCGGGCGTAGTACGGCTTGTTGAAGCCGACCGACTTGCTCAGCCAGGAACCGGGGCGGTCCGGGTTGTTGGCGAAGGTGTAGACCTTGGCGCCCTTGGCGGAGGTGTACGGCGCGGCGTTCAGCACCGGGTTGCCGTCGCAGACGGCGTTGAAGTCGCTGGAGTTGCGGGCCGTGACGGCGTTGTTGTTGCCGTTGCCGCCGTCGTTGTCCGGCTCGGCCGGCGTCGGCGAGGGCTCCGGGCCTTCGCCGCCCTCGGTGTCACCGCCCGGCGACGGGCTGCCGCTGGTGGCGACCTGCGAGGGCTCGTCGTCGTCGCCCAGCACGAAGTAGCCGATGGTGCTGCCACAGGCGACCAGCACCGCCATGACGGCGGCACCAATGCCCAGACCGAGCCAGACGCCCCGGTTACCGCCGGACTTCTGCGGCTGGACGGCGTAGGGCGGAGGAGGCGGGGGCGTGGGCGCGCCGTACGGCGACGACGGGTACCCGGGGGCACCGGAGCCGCTCGTGGGGTACCCGGGAGCACCGGGCCCGCTGGTGGGGTATCCCGGGGCACCGGGCCCGCTGGTCGGAGAACCCGGCGGCATCGGGTAGCCCGCCGGACTGCCGGACGGCATCGGCGGCGGACCGACCGGGGAACCGGGCGGGGTACCCCACGGGGCGGCGTTCGGGTCCGGCTGCCCTCCGTACGGAGAGTGGCTGTCGCTCATCTGAAACCCTTGTCAAGTCGAGAGGCTCACTACCGATGATCAGGATCAGGGTAGTGAGCAGCGCAAATCCTGGTGGCACACCTGTGCCACGGTCCCGTGGGGTGGACGCGCCACACTCCGGAAACACTCACTCTGGGTATCCACTGTGCTGCGGTACGCCGACCTTCGGCCTGGTGCCACCGAAAATCGAGCCATCCTAGGCACTCAGCGTGATCTTTGCCATACGACAAGCGGATGCAACGATCCGGCAACGATCCGGGATATCGACGAACTCCACATCGCTACTGAGCGTGCGTTCAGGAAAGGGTTCTCCGGGTCGAGCACCCGCCGAAAGTCCGCTCCGGCCCCGCACGGTCCGGGGTGGACGCACGCGGCGGTGTGGGCCGTGCCGCTGCCGGGTATCAGAGCAGCACACCGGCGACGAGGAGGACGACATGACCGAGCCCCGCTACACGCCGATCGCGTTCGCCGCGGCCGGCGATCTCGTACGCAACGACGGCGACCCGGAGGCCGGCGAGGTGGTCGGCGCGGACGACGCGGCGGCCGACGCGGCCCGGGCCGGCGCCGACATCGACCTGACCGGAGCGCAGCGGGACACCGACCCGACCCCGGTCGGCGCCGCCGACGCCGAGGCCGACCGGCGACGCGCCGCGGGCGAGCTCTGACGCAGCGCGCGACCGTGCACGGCGACGCCCCGGGAGACGCTCCCGGGGCGTCGCCGCGTCCGCATCGCTTCGATGGCGCTAAATGTTGCGCCGGTGTTTCCGACCATCGTAGGCTCCCGTGGGAGCGCTCCCGGGCCTCCGTCCTTTCTCGTCGGAGGGCCTACCCCACCACGCCCAGATTGCGACGGTTCCCATGAAGCATCCTCCGCGCCGCACCCGGCGCCTCCTGGTCGCGGCCGGCGCCGTCGGCGCGCTGACCCTCGGCATGCTGGCCGCCCTGCCCACGACCGCCGCGATGGCCGCTCCCGGCTGCTCGGTCGCCTACACGACGAACAGTTGGTCCGGCGGGTTCACCGCCAGCGTGACGATCACCAACGTCGGCGACGCGGTCAACGGCTGGACGCTCGGTTTCCGCTTCCCCGACGGCGGCCAGCGCCTCGCCGAGGGCTGGTCGGCCACCTGGAGCCAGAGCGGCAGCGAGGTCACCGCGCGGAGCCTGAGCTGGAACGGATCGCTGGCCACCCGCGCCAGCACCACCATCGGCTTCAACGGCACCTTCACCGGCGCGAATCCGGCGCCGACCTCGTTCACCCTCAACGGCACGGTCTGCACCGGCTCGACCACGCCCACCACACCGCCGCCCACCACTCCCCCGCCGACCACGCCGCCACCGACCACTCCGCCGCCCGGCGGGCAGACCCCGGTGGCGATCAACGGGCAGTTGCGGGTCTGCGGGGTCAACCTCTGCAACCAGTACGGCCGGCCGATCCAGTTGCGCGGCATGAGCAGCCACGGCCTCCAGTGGTTCGGCAACTGCTACAACGACGCCTCGTTGGACGCGCTCGCCACCGACTGGCGGGCCGACCTGTTCCGGATCGCCATGTACGTGCAGGAGGACGGGTACGAGACCGACCCGGCCGGCTTCACCAACCGGGTCAACGCCCTGGTCGAGGAGGCCACCGAGCGGGGCATGTACGCGATGATCGACTTCCACACGCTCACGCCCGGCGACCCGATGCACAACCTTCAGCGCGCCAAGACCTTCTTCGCGGCGGTGTCCGCGCGGCACGCGTCGAAGAACAACGTGATCTACGAGATCACCAACGAGCCCAACGGGGTGAGCTGGTCGACCATCAAGAACTACGCCGACCAGGTCATCCCGGTCATCCGCGCCAACGACCCGGACGCGGTGGTCATCGTGGGCACCCGGGGCTGGTCCTCGCTGGGCGTCTCGGAGGGCGCCAACCACACCGAGATCGTCAACAACCCGGTGAACGCGAGCAACGTCATGTACGCGTTCCACTTCTACGCCGCGTCGCACCGGGACAACTACCGGGCCGAGGTCGAGCGGGCCGCCGCCCGGCTGCCGTTGTTCGTCACCGAGTTCGGCACCGTGGACTACACCGGTGACGGCGCCGCCGACCTGGCCAGCAGCACCCAATGGCTGGACCTGCTCGACCGACTCAAGATCGGGTACGCCAACTGGACGTTCTCCGACAAGGCCGAGGGCAGCGCCGCGTTGCGGCCGGGCACCTGCAACGGCAGCAACTACACGGGTACGTCCGTGCTCACCACCTCGGGCGCGTTCATGCGCGAGCGCATCCGGACCCCGGACAACTTCCCGACGAGCTGACCCGACGGCGGCCCCGGCGCAGATCCGCCGGGGCCGCCGCTCACCGGGCGTTCCAGTAGCCCACCCCGGTCAACTGCTGGCGGCCCACGCCGAGTCCGCGCCGGATGTGCTTGACGATGCTGCGGGTGGCGGCCGCCTCGCAGGCCACCCAGTAGTAGCCGCCGTCGCTGGCCGGCATCCCGTCGCGGACGGTGTCGACCAGGTGCCGCCCGTCGTCGCGGCGCGGCACCCACACCACCTCGTGGTGCGCGCGGGCGCGGGCGGCCAACTCCTTCTCGTCCTCGTGGGCGTACTCGATCCAGACCGTCGCCGGGATGTCCCGCGCGCTGTCCAGCAGGCTGTTCACCGCCGGCAGCGAGGCCGCGTCCCCGACCAGATACAGGTGCCGGGGCGCCGGGTCGGGCAGGGCGAAACCGGTGCCGTGCACGGTGGCCTCGATGGTGTCGCCGGGCCGGGCCGCGCCGGCCCAGCGGGCGGCGACGCCGTCGTGCAGCGCGAACTCCAGATGGAAGCGGCCGGTCTCCGGGTCCGGGTCGACAAGCGTGTACGCGCGCTGGTGCGCCCGCCCGCCGTTGTCGAACCAGAGCCGGATCCACATCGTCGGGTGGACCTCGCACTCCTGGAGCAGCCCGCCACCGTCGACCAGCAGGCGCTGGTACCGCTCGTTCACCGGCGCGGAGTCCAGGACGGTCAGTCGGAAGTTCCGCCCTCCCATCGCCTTGAGGACCAGCGACTCCCAGTTCCGTTTCACCCGTGCCTCCTGCTACCGTCCGCAAAGTTAGGTTAGGTTAACCTAACTCGCCGATCTTGGCGAGGCACACCGGCGCGGGCTCTCCGACCGCACGACGTGGCCACCCACCCTGCCCATCCGAAGCGAGGCAGCATGTACCAGGAGAAGATCGCCGACCTCGGCACCCTCAGCCTGACCACGGTCGACCCGATGGTCGACGCGGAACTCCTGCACGGCTGGGTCACCCAGCCCCGCGCGGTGTTCTGGGGCATGGGTTCGCACACCCTCGACGAGGTACGCGAGATCTACGAGTTCGTCGACGCCCTGACCACCCATCACGCGTACCTGATCCGGCTCGACGACGTGCCGATCGGCCTCTTCCAGACGTACCAGCCGGCGGCCGACCCGGTCGGCGAGCGTTACCCGGTACGGCCCGGCGACATCGGGATGCACCTGCTGCTCGCCCCGCCGCCCGGCCTGCCCCGCGCGCTGGCCGGTCCGGTCGGCGCCGCCCTGGCCCGATTCCTGTTCCTCGACCCGACCCGGAACCGCATCGTCGTCGAGCCCGACGTCCGCAACGACGCGGCCCGACGCCGGCTGCTCGCCGAGGGGTTCACCCTGGCCGAGGAGATCGACATGCCGGACAAGCGCGCCCAGCTCGCCTTCCTCACCCGGGCCCGGTTCGAGGCGGACCGACCGGTGCCGACCTGGCACTGACCCGGCACACGACACCGCCCGGCCACCAGTGGGGAGCCTGGCGACCGGGCGGCCGTCGCGGGTGGACACCCGCTTCGTGGTGACGCCGACGGGGCGACGAGGATCAGCGGCTCACTCCTCGCCGCCGTCGTCGCCCTCGTCGTCACCGAAGGAATCGAAGACCTCCTCGGCGACCATGCCGCCGGCGAATCCGAGCGCCGCGCCGCCGACCACACCGGCAGCGACCGCGCCCATGCCCGGCCCGCGCCGCTCGTGGTGCTCCTCCTGGTAGTGCCCGTACGTGGGCTGCTGCGGCGGGTAGCCGACCGGCTGCCCATACCCGGGCTGACCGTAGCTCGGCTGCCCGTAGCCGGGCTGGCCGTAGCCGGGCTGGCCGTAGCCGGGCTGGCCATAGCCGGGCTGGCCGTAGCCGGGCTGGCCGTAGCCGGGCTGGCCGTAGCCGGGCTGGCCGTAGCCGGGCTGGCCGTAGCCCTGCGGGCCGGGTTGGGCGAAGCCCGCGCCGGGGTGCAGGGTGCGGTACTGGTCGAGCGCCTGGCGGAACCAGCCGTCGACTTCGGCGGCCCAGTCCCGCTGGTCGGCGTCGGCGTGCGCCACGCGGTAGCGGCCATAGGAGTCGTGCCCACCGGTGAACAGGCCACCGCGCCGGTCGAACTCCAGCACGATGTCGACGCCCTGCTCGTCGGCGAGGAAGGTCAGCTCGACCTCGTTGACCTCGTGGGCGTACTGCGGCGCGGCGAAGAACTCGATCTCCTGATAGAAGGGCAGCGTCTGGTGTGCCCCGGCGATCTGCCCGTGCTCCAGGTCGGCGCCCTTGAACTGGAATCCCAGCCGACCGAACGCCTCGAGGATCCGCTCCTGCACCGGCAGCGGGTGTACGAACACCGGGTCGAGGTCGCCCTTGTCGACCGCGCCACGGATGGCGACCTCGGTGCGCAGGCCCATGGTCATGCCGGGCAGCCGCTGGCCGTACACGTCGGTCACCGGGGTCTGCAACGGCATCGGGATCTGGAACGGCAGGACCAGGTGCTGTCCCTCGGCGAGGCGCAGCGCGCCCGCGACCGGCACCCGGTGGAACTCCACGGTCGCGTCGTGGTCGCCGTCCGCGCCGTCGACCTCGACCCGGGTGACCAGGCTCAGCACGACCTGGTCGATGTCCACGTCCTGGTTGCCGCCGGTCAGGTTGACCTGGCCGGTCAGCACCGAGCCGGGACGGGTGCCCGGGTCGGACAGGACCGTGTCGACGCTGGGCGCGCCGATCCCGAAGGCACCCAGCATCTTCTTGAACACCACGAGCTTCTCCCTCGACAGCAGGCGCGACCGTGGCACGGACGTGAAGCTTCTACGCCTCAGCCGTTGTGTCGCAACGGAATCGGCGCCGTCCATCATGGATCCCGTTGAGTCGGGAAGCTAGCACCGCTGGCTGAAAAGTAGCTGAGAGATATCACACTGTCACCATCAGTGAGAATCCCTCACGCGGTGCAGCCGCCGGTCGCCCTGGTCAGCCGCGTACCGGGCCGAGCAGCGAGTCGTCCGGACCGGCCGAACCGGCCGCGTACTCCTGCAACGGCACGCTCCCCGCCTTCCAGGCGGCCAGCACCGGCTCGACGATGCGCCAGCACTCCTCGGCCACGTCACCGCGCACCGACAGCGTCGGGTCGCCCTCGAACGCGCCGCGCAGCACCTCGCCGTACGCGGGCAGCTCGCCGGGGCCGAAGTCCGCCGTCAGGTGCACCTGGTCCAGGTCGAACGGGTTGCCGGGACCGTTGATGTTCAGGTTCAGCCCGAGACAGTCCGGCCCGAACCCGATCCGCAGCCGGTCCGGCTCCTCGTACCCGGTCAGGCCGTCCGGCACCCGGGCCGGCTGCTTGAAGGTGATGACGGCTTCCTTGCGTACCGCCGAGGTGGCCTTGCCGGAGCGCAGCCGGAACGGGACCCCGGCCCAGCGCCAGGTGTCCACCTCCAGCACCACCTCGGCGAGGGTCTCGGTGTTCCGGCTCGGGTCCACCCCCTCCTCGGCCGCGTAGGCCGGCAGGTGGCGGCCGTCGATGTCGCCCGCCGTGTACCGGGCCCGGCGGCTCGCCGCCACCGGGTCGTCCTGCCACAGCCGGACGGCCCGCAGCACCTGCGCCTTGCGCCCGCGCAGTTCCTTCGCGCTCAGCGTGGGCGGCGGCTCCATGCCGAGCAGGGCCAGCACCTGGAGCAGGTGGCTCTGCACCATGTCGACCAGTGCGCCCGCCCGGTCGTAGTAGCCGGCCCGGCCCTCCAACCCCAGGGTCTCGTCGAAGACGATGTCCACGCAGGCCACGTGGGTGTTGTTCAGCACCGGCTCGAAGATCCGGTTGGCGAAGCGCAGGCCGAGCAGGTTCAGCACGGTGGACTTGCCGAGGAAGTGGTCGATGCGGTGCACCTGGTCCTCGGGCACCAGGGTGGCCAGCAGCTCGTTGAGAGAGCGCGCCGAGATCCGGTCGACGCCGAAGGGCTTCTCCAACATCAGCCGGGTGCCCGGCGGTACGCCGATGCGGGCCAACGCGGCGGCCGACCGGGCGGTCACGAACGGCGGCAGCGCGAAGAAGATCACCACCGGGCCGGCACAGCCGCTGAGCAGTCCCCGCAGGTCCTCCTCGCGGGTCACGTCGGCGCTCACGTACCGGGTCTCGCGGAGCACCTCGGTCTCCACCGGCCCCTGCGCGTCGACGCTGGCGAACGAGTCGGCCACCCGGCGACGCCAGCGCTCGTCGTCCCAGTCGTCCATGCCGCTGCCGATCAGCCGCAGGTTCGGCACCGCGCCGCTGGCCAGCAACCGGCCCAGCCCGGGCAGCAGCAGCCGGCCGGTCAGATCACCGCTGGCGCCCAGCACCAGCAGCGTCTGCCGAGGGGTGGCGGAGGTCGCGGAGGCGGCTGCGGGAGTCTTCGGTGCCGACGTCGTCATGCCTCCACCTTGCCCTGTCCGCTCCGAGACCGGGCAGCGACCCCGCCGACGTCCGTCGCCCGTGCGCGCAGCGCATCGAGACCCGCGCGGATCGTGACCGGTCCGCCCGCGTCCGACCCGGTGCGGCGATCTTCGTGTGGCAGGCTGGTCCCATCCCGCCGGACGGACGACGCCGCCGGCGTGCCTACCCTGCGAGGAGACGATCGATCCGATGGCTGCGGACGTCACCACCACCGACGAGTGGCAGGCCCTGCGCAAGCACGCCGACGAGATCCGCGCGACGCACCTGCGGGACCTGTTCGCCGGTGATCCCGACCGGGGCGAGCGGTTGACCGTCGAGGTGGCCGATCTCTACGTCGACTACAGCAAGAACCTGGTCACCGACGAGACCCTGACCCTGCTGACCGCGCTGGCCGAGCGGGTCGGGCTCACCGGCCGCATCGCCGCGATGTTCGCCGGAGCACACATCAACGGCACCGAGGACCGGGCCGTCCTGCACACCGCGCTGCGGCTGCCCCGCGACGCCACGCTGACCGTGGACGGTCAGGACGTGGTGGCCGACGTACACGCCGTCCGGCAGCGGATGGCCGACTTCGCCGACCAGGTGCGGTCCGGCCAGTGGCGCGGGCACACCGGTGAGCGGATCCGCACCGTGGTCAACATCGGCATCGGCGGCTCCGACCTCGGACCGGTGATGGCGTACGAGGCGCTCAAGGCGTACCGCGACGCCGGCATCTCCTGCCGGTTCGTGTCGAACATCGACCCCACCGACATCCACGACACCACCGCCGACCTGGATCCGGCCAGCACGCTGTTCGTGATCGTCTCCAAGACCTTCTCCACCCAGGAGACCCTGGCCAACGCCCACCAGGCCCGACGCTGGCTGCTGGCCGGGCTCGACGCGGGCGACGAGGCGGTGGCCCGACACTTCGTCGCGGTCAGCACCAACGCCCAGCGGGTGGCGGACTTCGGCATCGACCCGGCCAACATGTTCGGCTTCTGGGACTGGGTCGGCGGGCGCTACTCGCTGCCGTCGGCGGTCGGCCTGTCGGTGATGCTCTCCATCGGCCCGGCGCGCTTCGACGAGATGCTGGCCGGCTACCACGCCATGGACGAGCACTTCCGCACCGCGCCACCGGCCCGCAACGCCCCGGTGCTGCTCGGCCTGCTGAACATCTGGTACGCCAACTTCCTCGGCGCGCAGACCCACGCGGTGCTGCCCTACTCGCAGTACCTGCACCGGTTCCCGGCCTACCTGCAACAGCTCACCATGGAGAGCAACGGCAAGTCGGTCCGCACCGACGGGCAGCCCGTGTCGTACGACACCGGGGAGATCTTCTGGGGCGAGCCGGGCACCAACGGCCAGCACGCCTTCTATCAGCTGCTGCACCAGGGCACCCGGCTGGTACCGGCCGACTTCATCGGGTTCAGCGAGCCCAACCACGAGATCGGCGACATGCACGACCTGTTCATGTCGAACTTCTTCGCCCAGACCGCCGCGCTGGCCTTCGGCCGCACCGCCGAGCAGGTCGCCGCCGAGGGCATCCCGGCCGAACTCGTACCGCACAAGGTGATGGCGGGTAACCACCCCACCACCTCGATCACGGCCCCCAGCCTCACCCCCGCCACGCTCGGCCAACTGGTCGCCCTCTACGAGCACATCGTCCTCACCGAGGGCGCGATCTGGGACATCAACCCCTTCGACCAGTGGGGCGTAGAACTGGGCAAGGTGATGGCCAACCAGCTCGCTCCCCTGCTGACCGGCGACGAGCCCGACCTGACCACCCTGGACAGCTCCACCGCCGCCCTCATCCGCCGCTACCGCACCCAACGCAACCGCCCCTGACGCCCCCCACCCCCACCCTGGCCTGCCTCGCCTCAACGCGTTGATCAAGGGCTTTTGGTCACGGCACCCACGCGCGCACGACCAAAACCCCTTGATCAATGCAACCGCAGCTGACAGCACGCGGGCACCCGGCACGGGGCACGCGCGGCACAGGCAGGCACCCCGGCACGGCACGGCACGCGCTCGCGTGCGCCGTCCGGCGCAAGATCCGCGCAACTTCATCGAAGTTGCTGCCTCCAAGGCAGCAACTTCACCGAAGTAGTTCCATCCTGAATCCGCTGGCCAGTAGGTCTTGACGGTGGGGTGGTGGTGGGTGTTTGAGCAGGTCCACGAAGAGGTGATCTTCGGGTTGATCGTTTGCCCAGTACCAGCGTGGCCTGCATGACATACAGGCGAGCCCTCGGCCAGGGTGTTCGGTCGTGACACACAAAAACCCGCCGGCCGAGGGCTCGCCGCTTGTCTACCAGTCCCGTCTACCGCTGTCCACGA